>NZ_JAMQQG010000079.1 GCF_023716925.1 Frankia sp. R82 | reverse complement strand
CGCGGACGCCGCCGCGGGCCACTGGGCCGGGACGCCGGTGGGGATGACGCCGGTCGGGCGGCCGGGAGCCAGATAGACCCAGCCGGCCTGGCGCCAGCGGTCGCCGTCGAGGGCGTGCCGGGCGTCGATGACCACCCGGCGGCGCACCAGCGGGCCGAGCCGCGCCGGGTCGAGCTCGGCGAACTGGCGCCACTCGGTGAGCAGCACGATCGCATCCGCCCCGGCGGCCACCTCGTCGTCGACCTGCTCACTGTAGGTCACCGTCGGCAGTGAACGCCGGGCGTTGTGCGTCGCGACCGGGTCGACGACCGTGACCTGTGCACCGGTCCGGGCCAGCAGATCGGCCACGGCCAGGGCGGGCGAGTCGCGCACGTCGTCGGAGTTCGGCTTGAAGGCGGCGCCGAGCACGAGCAGCCGACGGTGGGCGAGCGTGCCGTCGAGGGCGGCGGCGAGCAGTTCGACGACCCGGTCGCGGCGACGGTTGTTGATCTCGTCGATCTCGCGCAGAAACCGCAGCGCCTCGCCGACGCCGAGCTCGTCCGCACGGGCCTGGAAGGCCCGGATGTCCTTGGGCAGGCAGCCGCCGCCGAAACCCACGCCGGGACGCAGGAAGTTCCCGCCGATGCGCACGTCGTGGGACAGCGCCTCGGCCAGGGTGAGCACGTCGGCGTCGACGGCCTCGCACACCTCGGCCATCGCGTTGATGAAGGAGATCTTCGTCGCGAGGAACGAGTTGGCCGCGGTCTTGACCAGTTCGGCGGTGGCGTAGTCGGTCACGATGACCGGGACGCCCTGGGCGATCACCGGCTCGTACGCCGCCCGCAGCGCACCCTCGGCAGCCGGCGAGGCCACGCCGAAGACCAGCCGGTCCGGGCGCAGCGTGTCGGCGACCGCGAAGCCCTCCCGCAGAAATTCCGGATTCCAGGCCAGTTGGACGCCGCCGAGTGCGGCGGCGTCGTGTGCGTGGTTGGCGGGCGCCAGCCGGGCCAGGGTGCGGGCGATCCCGGCGGCGGTGCCGGCGGGCACCGTGGACTTGCCGACGACCAGGCACGGACGGGTCAGCAGCGGCGCGAGTCGCTCGATCGCGGCACTCAGATGGCTCAGGTCCGCACCGTAGCCGCCGGCCTGCTGGGGGGTGCCGACGCAGACGAAGTGGACGTCGCCGAACTCGGCGATCTCCTCGAAGGAGGTGGTGAAGCGCAGCCGGCCGGTGGCCAGGTTCGCGCGCAGCAGGTCGGCGAGGTCGGGCTCGTAGAACGGGATCTCGCCCGCGGACAGTCGTTCGATCTTCGACTGGTCAACGTCCACCGCGAGTACCTCGAATCCCAGCTCGGCCATGCAGACCGCGTGGGTGGCACCGAGGTATCCGGTCCCGATGACGGTCAGGCGCGGTCGGGGCTTGGGATCCGCCGCCTGGTCATGGTTGTCCGGCGTGGTCATCAGGCTCCCTCGTCGTCATATCCGGTCGGGTTGAGGCGCTGGAACTCCCAGGCGTCCCGGCACATCTGTGCGATGTCGTACCGCGCGGTCCACCCGAGCGCCTCGCGGGCGAGGGTCGCGTCGGCCACCAGGACGGCGACGTCGCCGGCACGGCGCGGCATGATCCGCCGGGGCAGCTCCCGCCCGCAGGCCGCGGAGAAGGCCGCGAGCAGCTCGAGCACGGACGTTCCCTGCCCGGTGCCCAGGTTGATGACCCGGTGCCCAGGGAGGTCGCGGAGGTGGTCGAGCGCCTGGCGGTGGCCCTGCGCGAGGTCGACCACATGGATGTAGTCGCGTACGCCGGTACCGTCCGGGGTCGGGTAGTCGTCGCCGAAGACGGACAGCTCTGCCCGCCGTCCCACCGCCACCTGGGCGATGTAGGGCATCACGTTGTTCGGCACACCGCGCGGATCCTCACCGAGCAGACCGGAGGGATGCGCGCCGACCGGGTTGAAGTAGCGCAGCGAGGTGATGTGCCACCGCGGGTCGGCCACACACACGTCGGCGAGGATCTGCTCGCACATCCACTTCGTGCGGGCGTACGGATTTGTCGGGCGGGCCGGGGTGTCCTCGGTGATCGGCACCCGGTCGACCGTGCCGTGAATGGCGCACGATGAGGAGAAGACCAGGTCACGCACGCCGTGCTCGCCCATCACATGGACGAGCCCGAGGGTCGCGCCCACGTTGGAGTCGTAGTAGTCCAGTGGTATCCCGACCGACTCGCCCACCGCCTTACGGGCGGCGAAGTGCACGACCGCGTCGATCGGCCGGCGGCGGAACACCTCGTCGAGGGCGTCCCGGTCCCGCACGTCGAGGCGGACGAACTCGATCTCGCGATCGGCGATCTTGGCGATGCGCTCGAGCACCCGCGGCGAGGAGTTGAGGAAGTTGTCCACACCGACCACGTGATGTCCCGCGGCGAGCAGGTCCACGCAGGTGTGCGAGCCGATGAATCCCGTTGCCCCGGTGACCAGGACGGTTCTGGCGGTCTGCGGCGACGTCATCGTCGCCCCCCCTTCCTCCACGCCGCTGGCACCTTCGGCGCCGGCATCCTCAGCGCCGGCGTCCGGCCAGGCGGAACCGGGACAACATAACTCCCTGGTCTCGGGACGGCCCATCGGTGAATCACACCGGTGTGAGCCGCCGGGCGGGTGCTCACCTGCCGGTCAGCCGACGGCCTGGCGGCGCTCGGCGAGCTGACCGGCGAACCACGAGATCGTGCGGGTCAGACCCTCGTGCAGGGCGACCTTCGGCTCCCAGCCGAGCAGGGTGCGGGCCTGGGTGATGTCGGGCTGACGCACGGACGGGTCGTCGGTCGGCCGGGGGACGAACGTGATCGGCGCGGACGAACCACACAGCTCACGCACGAGCCGCGCGGTCTCGAGGATCGACATCTCGTGGGGATTGCCGATGTTCACCGGACCAGCCAGGTCGGAGTGCAACAGGCGGACGATGCCGTCGATGAGGTCGTCGACGTAGCAGATCGAACGGGTCTGCGATCCGTCGCCGGAAACCGTGATCGGCTCGTCCCGCAACGCCTGCGATACAAAGGCGGGGATGGCCCGGCCGTCGTCCACCCGCATCCGCGGGCCGTAGGTGTTGAAGATCCGCACGATCGCCGTGTCCACCCCGTGCTTGCGGTGGTAGGCCATCGTGACCGCCTCGGCAAAGCGCTTGGCCTCGTCGTAGACACTGCGCGGGCCGACGGGGTTCACGTTCCCCCAGTAGGTCTCCGGCTGCGGGTTGACCAGTGGGTCGCCATAGGACTCCGAGGTGGACGCGAGCAGGAAACGCGCGTTCTTCTCCCGGGCCAGACCGAGCGCGTGGAAGGTACCGAGCGACCCCACCTTGAGCGTCTCGATCGGCAGCTCGTAGTAATCCACCGGAGAGGCCGGCGATGCGAAGTGCAGGACCACATCCACCGGACCGGAAACGTGGATGAAATCCGTGACGTCTCGGTTGACAAGTCGGAAACGTCGATCGGCCAGTAGATGATCGACATTCTCCGGCCGACCTGTGACGAAGTTATCGAAGCAGACAACCTCATACCCGTCGCCGAGGAGCCGCTCGCAGAGGTGACTACCAAGGAAGCCGGCGCCGCCGGTCACTATCGCACGCACGTGAAGTGCTCCCGGAGCTGAATCATTAAGGACGCTTTAAGGTTCACTCCGACGGTCGGCCCACCTGGCCCGCCCGGACAACGGCGGCGGCGGCGGCCCAGCCCGATCCGCTCTCTCCGCCCCTGGGCACCGGCCGGGAAGCTGACCGGGAAAAGGAACACCGGATCAGCCACAATCGCCGGGAAGGGCTCGCTGGCGCAGTGATCGGATGTGCACCATCCGTCCGGCCTCCGCCACCCGGGGAATGACCTTCCGACCTCGCCGCACGGTCACCCCCAAGGTTCTGACCAGAGTCGGCCCGACCGACCTCTTTGGGCATGGTACACAGCTGGTGAGCGACTTCGGCAGACCCCTCCCCTTACGTTAGCGCGGCGGCGAGAAATCCCATCCGCACCGAGTGGGACACCGGCCCGGGATGATCGATCCGGAAACTCCGACGACAGCGGCAATCGTTGAGATCATGGGTGTCGTGGATTCTGTGACCGATCCGGCCCGAGTCGCAGCCGGGCCACCGCGGCGGGCTCGATCACCAACCGTCCGTCGCGGCGGGTTCCACGGAACACCGCGATGTGCAGTGGCCGCTCGGCCGGCAGCACCACCCCACCGTCACGGTCGTACCGACCGATGGTCACTCTGCGGGTGAACGCCCGCGCATCGGTCGCCGACCGTGGCTGATCGTCACCTCGGGCGGCCACCACCATCTCGGTGCACTCCACCGGCCAGGTCCAGCGCAGCCGACCGTTCTCCCAGCGCAACCCGATCCGCGCCGCCGACATGTCGGGCGCCCCGCCGTCGCCGGGAGTACCCCCAGCCACAGGGGCGCTCCCGGTCGCGGGGGAACTCCCGCACTCGGGGGTACCCGCGGTCTCGGGAGCGTCGCTGCGAGCGGGCGGCGACCAGGAAGGACCGAGGCCCGCGCTGACCGCGTAGGTGACACCGCCGGCGGACGCGCCGCCGTCGGCCAGTTCCGTCGCCGATGTCACGCCCACCACGCGGGTGGTGCCGTCCGCGGCGATCCGGCTGACCCGGTAGCGGACCTCGCCAGGTGTGACCGATGCCTGCCAGCGGACCACGATCGACCCGGCCTCCCGGCTCGCCCGCACAGCTGTCGGCGCAGCCACCGGCGACGGCGACCCGGTCCCGCGCAGCGCGAGAGCCTCGTCATGATCGGCGACCAGAGCGAGGGCCTCCGCCACCAGACGCGCCCGCTGCCCGCCCGGGCCCGCGCTCGCTTGGCCCGCCTCCTCCGCGGCCCGCGCCCGGGCGACGAGAGCGTCGGCGACGGCGCAGCGGGCCTCGGCCAGGGAAAGCAGCTCGCCGGGTAGCTGGCCACCCGGGCCCGGGACGTCCGCGGCGGTGGCGACCAGGTGGCGGACCGGGACGAGCACGGCGCGGTACCGGGCCGCGGCGACCAGGCTGGCGAGCGTCGCCCAGCCGGCGGCGGCGACCCGGATCGCCGCCGCCACCTCGTCGTCCACGGCGCGGATCGGCGGTAGCGTCTCGCCAGCGAGTTCGCGGGCGGTGGCGACATGGTCGCCGGCCTCCACCGGGCGCCCGGCCCGCAGTGCCGCCCGCGCCCGTGAGACCGAGCCGCGCCAGTCACCACCGTCGGGTGCCGACGGGCCCCCTGACCCGGCCCCCAGCCGGGTCCTGTCCCGTGCCGGGCCCGGCTGGGGGGCGTCGGATGCGGGCAGCGGTGCAGCCGTGACGCCGTGCTCCTGCGCGAGGGCCTCCACGACGGCCTGAGCCCGGTGCAGGTCGAGGCCGTCGGCGCGGGCCTCGGCGACGAGCCGGGCCGCCTCGGTGGGCAGCAGAGTGTCCTCGACGAGCACCGCGGCAGCCACCTGCGGGCGCAGTCGGGCGGCGCTCGCCGCGGCCAGCGCGTCCAGGTAGGACCGCGGGTCGCCGTCGACGAGCAGGGTGCCGACCGCGGCGAGCAGGTCGTCGAGCAGGGCGCGGCGGCGGTCGGGGCGGCGGGCCCGGTTGCGGGTCAGGGCCGTGTCGCGGGCGGCGCGGATCTGCTCGCGCGACGCGTCCGGCGGCAGACCGAGCAGGTCGAACAGGCTGCGCGGCGGCGCGGTCGCAGCGATCCGGCCGAGTTCGTCCAGGTCGGAGCGGATCTGGCGCAGCACCGCCGGTGAG
The DNA here is from genome assembly GCF_023716925.1 of Frankia sp. R82. Taxonomy (GTDB): domain Bacteria; phylum Actinomycetota; class Actinomycetes; order Frankiales; family Frankiaceae; genus Frankia. The sequence continues at coordinate 13,604 of NZ_JAMQQG010000079.1, read as the reverse complement.
ATCGGCGCGCCCCTGGCCGCTCCGGCGGCGGGCGCCGTGGCGTCGGCGGGCAGGATGCGATGACGACGGATCCGCGTGTCGAACTCGGCGCCGGCGATGTCCTGGGTCGCGGCCCACGCCCGCAGGCCTTCGATCCGGTCCGCGGGCAGGCCACCGAAGCGGGCGACGAGACGGCGCGCGGCGGCGTCGAGGGCGGCGAACCGGGTGTCGTCGCGTTCGGCGCGGGCCACGGCGACCCGGTCGCGCAGGGCGAGGCGGGCGGGATGGTCGGCGAGGGCGGCGGTGAGCTCGGCATGCCGGTCGAGCAGGCCGATGATCACGCCACGGTAGCGGGGATGATCACGATTGCGCTGCCAGAACGCCCAGACCTCGTCGATGCGGGCCCGGACCTGGGCGTCGGTCAGCACGGCGACGGCGTCGAGCGGGATGTCGTAGATCTCGAACGGGTCGCTGTGCTCGGCGCCGCCGCGGCGGTGCACCGCCGCCAGCACCCGACGGCGGTAGTCGTCCGGGACGAAGGCGGGCAGCCCGGATACGGGCGGGTCGGTGGCGGGCATCGCGGTCAGATCCAGGATTCCGGTGCGCCGGGAGCATCGGGACGGCCGGGGTCGGCTGCCCGTTCCCGGCGGGCCCGGGCGACCTGACGGCGTTCCCGGGCGACGTCGGCCTGGCTCAGGGCGGCCGAGGTCTCGACCCGGACGGTGAGCGGTCGCTTCGCCAGGCCCTCGTGGGTCGCGGTGACCTCGAGGATGCCGTCGAAGCCCATCCCGAACCGGATGTGGATCTGCGAGCCCGCCGGGAAACCGGGCGGGATACCGGTGATCTCCGCCTCGGCGATCACCTTGTTGTCCTCGACCCGGGGCGACTCGACGCCGCCGGCCTGCTCGACGACGTACACGGTGACCGCGTCCTGGTCGTCGCGGACCGTCCCGAACGACCGCCCGACGGCGATGGGCAGCCGGTCGTTGCGGTGCACCAGGAACACCGCGTTCTGGTCGCCGAACCGGTTGAGCGCGAGCACCCCGAAGCCGCGGGACACCACGTTGACGACCTGGACCTCGACCGTGCGACGCACCCGGGCGGCGGGCAGGTCCAGCGCCTCGGCGAGACGGCGGCAGGCCGCGTCGAGCGCCTCCGGGGCGGCCGCGTCGACCCCGGCGCCGTCGACGAGCTGACCGCGGGTGACCAGATCCGCAAGGACGAGCCGCTCCAGCGCCTTCTTCTCGCCGTAGATCGCCGCGCCCCGGGCGACGGCCAGATCAGGATCGGTGAGCTGCACCGGAACGTCGAACTCGGCGGCGAGCCGACGGGCCACCGCCGGCATCCGCGAGGCGCCGCCGACCAGCAGGATCTGGTCGATGCCACGCACCCCGCGGGCCAGCGCCGCCTGCTGGGCGGCCCGGGTCAGGGCGATCGTGCGGTCGAGCAGGCCGGCAGTGAGCTCCTCGAGCGCGGCCCGGGTCAGCCGCACCTCGGTGCGCCGCCCGTCGTGCTCGACGACGACGGACGTCTCCTCGACGTCGGTGAGCTCGCGGCGGGCCTGCTCGGCGGCGAGCAGCAGGGCCTGGGCGGCCGCGGAGGAGTCCAGCGGGTCCGGCGCACCGGGATGTTCGGCGAGGAACCGGTCACCGAGCAACAGGACGATCTTCTCGTCCCAGTCGGCCCCGCCGAGCTGGTGGTCCCCGTCGATGGCGACGACCGACACCCGCCGGTCGGCCAGTTCCACGACGGTCACGTCGAACGTGCCGCCGCCCAGGTCGTAGACGAGCGCGACCTCCTCGGCCACCGTGCCCGGACCGCCGAGGGTCCGCCGGGCGCCGATCTCGAAGCGGGCGAACCCGTAGGACAACGCGGCGGCCGTCGGCTCGTTGATGACGTCGATGACGGACAGCCCGGCGTACTCGCCGGCGAGCACGGTGGCGCGGCGTTCCTCGTCACCGAAGTAGGCGGGAACGGTGATGACGACGTCGTGGACGGGTTCGCCGGTGGCCAGTGCCGCATCGGAGACCAGCGCCTTGAGGATCAGCCCGCTGACCGCCGGGGCCGACCAGGCCGTGCCCTGGGTGACGAACCGCCAGTCGCCGTCGCCCATCCTCCGTTTGACCAGGGAACAGACGTCGTCCGGACGGGCACGGGCGAGTTCGCGGGCCGGCTGGCCGGTGATGAAGTCGTCGGCACCGACGAACAGCACCACGCTCGGCAGGGTCTGCGCGTCGCCGGCAAGCCCGACGATCCTGGGCTCGCCGGTCGCGTCGACCCGGGCCACGCAGCTGAACGTCGTCCCAAGATCGATACCGTAGACGCTGTGGGTGTGCGCCGCCGAGCGGCGGTCAACGTGTCCGACCACACCCGGGAACCTATCTTTCGCCGCTCCCGAACCGGTCACAGTGGCACAGGTCGCCCTGACCGGGTGCCGACACCGCGGTCCGGCACCATCGGGCCGCCACCGTGGCCGTCGACGCCATGGTGGCGTTCAGCCGAGGTCGAGCAGATGCTCCAGGCCGACGGTCAGGCCGGGGTGGTCGGCAATCTGGCGCACCGCCAGCAGGACGCCCGGCATGAACGAGGTCCGGTCGTAGGAGTCGTGGCGCAGCGTGAGCGTCTCCCCGGCGCCACCGAGCAGAACCTCCTGGTGGGCGACCAGTCCGGCCAGGCGCACCGCATGCACCGGCACGTCCTGCACCCGGGCACCGCGGGCACCGTCGAGGGCCGAGGTGGTGGCATCCGGGCCGGCCGGGGCCAGCCCGGCGGCGCGGCGGGCCGCCGCGACCAGCTCCGCGGTGCGTCGCGCCGTCCCGCTCGGCGCGTCGACCTTGTTCGGATGGTGCAGTTCGACGATTTCCACCGAGTCGAAGAACCGGGCCGCCCGCGCCGCGAACGTCATCATGAGCACCGCGGCGACGCCGAAGTTCGGTGCCACCAGCACACCGACCTTGGGGGCCCGGGCGAGCCAGCCGCGCACCGTGTCGAGGCGGGCATCATCGAAGCCGGTCGTACCGACGACGACGTGCCGGCCGGCCTCGATGCACCAGCGGAGGTTGTCGAGCACCGCGTCCGGCGTGGTGAAGTCGACGATCACGTCGGCCGCACGCAGCGGCTCCCGGTCCTCGCCGGCGTCGACGGTCGCGACCAGATCCAGGTCCGGCGCCGCCTCGACGGCCGCGCACACCGTGGCCCCCATCCGGCCCCGAGCGCCGAGCACCCCGACCGCCAGTCGCTCGCTCATCCGGTTCCTCTCCCGTACTCCGCGGCCTGCTCGCCCCAGCCGTCCTGCGCCCGCGGGTCACCCGGGGGTCTCGGCCCCGGGTGACCCGACCGTCCTCAGAGCGCGACGGCGGCGCTGAAATCGTGATCGTCGAACGGCCCGATGACACCCAGGGCCCAGGGCTGGGCCACCAGGGTCGCGGCGATCTCGCGCACGTCGTCGAGCGTGACCGCGTCCACCCGGGCGATGATCTCGGCGACGGAGAGCAGCTCGCCGTGGGCGAGCTCGCTCTTGCCGAGCCGACTCATCCGCGAGCCGGTGTCCTCCAGGCCCAGCACCAGCGAACCGTGGCTCTGCCCCCGGGCCCGGTCGAGCTCCTCGGCGCTGATCCCGCGTTCGGCGATCGCCCGTACCTCGTCCCGGGCGAGGGCAAGGACCTCGTCGGCGCGCCGCGGGGCGCAGCCGGCGTAGACGCCGAACAGGCCGGCGTCGGCGAAATGGGACGCGAACGAGTACACCGAGTAGGCCAGCCCCCGCTTTTCCCGGACCTCCTGGAACAGCCGCGAGCTCATCCCGCCGCCGAGCGCGGTGGACAGCACTCCGAGGGCGAACCGGCGTGGGTCGTGCCGGGACAGCCCGACCGTGCCGAGCACCAGGTTGGCCTGCTCGGTCGGCCGCTCGGAGACCACGATTCCGGGCGCCGGCGGGTAGGCGTAGTGCCCGGCCCGCACCGGCTGTGGCGATGCGGGTGCACCCGGGCGACGGTCGAACGCGTCGGCCACCAGTGCCAGGGCGCGCTCGTGCTCCAGATTGCCGGCCACCGACACGACCAGCGCCGGCGAGACGTACCGATCGTGGTAGTAGTTGGCGATCGTCTCCCGGCCGAGTCCCTCGATCGACTCGATCGTGCCGAGCACCGGACGACCGAGCGCGGAGGCACCGAGCATGGCCTCGGCGAACACGTCGTGGACGACGTCCCCCGGGTCGTCCTCGTGCATGGCGATCTCCTCGAGGATCACGCCCCGTTCGGCCTCGACGTCGTCGGCGGTCACCAGGGAGTTCGTGACCATGTCGGCGACGACGTCGACGGCCATCGGCAGATCGGAGTCGAGCACCCGCGCGTAGTAGCAGGTGTACTCCTTGCCGGTGAAGGCGTTCAGATCGCCGCCGACGGCCTCCACCGACGCGCTGATGGTCAGCGCGTCGCGCCTCGTCGTCCCCTTGAACAGCAGGTGCTCAAGGTAGTGCGAGCAACCGGCGGTCACCGGCGTCTCGTCGCGCGAGCCGACGCCCACCCAGACGCCGATCGCGGCTGAGCGGACCCCGGGCACCTGCTCGGTGATGACCCGCAGGCCGCCTGGCAGCACCGTGCGTCGCACGGTGCCGTCCAGCAACGACTCGCTGGTGAACCCGCCGATGGGCAGGCGGGACGGGGCCAGATCCGGCGTGGGCGTGTCGCTCATGGCGCGGCCGTCAGGAGGTCGACGCCGCGTCCGCGGCCTCGGCGATCGGCGAGAGCGAGATCTTGCCCCGGTTGTCGATCTCGGTGATCTCCACCTGGAGCTTCTGCCCGACGGTGAGCACGTCCTCGACCTTCTCCACGCGCTTGCCGCCCGAGAGCGTCTTGAGCTTGGACACGTGCAGCAGCCCGTCCCGGCCCGGGGTGAGCGACACGAAGGCCCCGAAGTTCGTGATCTTGACGATCGTGCCGAGGTAACGCTCACCGACCTCGGGCATCTGCGGGTTGGCGATCGCGTTGATCGCCGAACGGGCGGACTCGGCGGACGGGCCGTCGACGGCGCCGATGTAGATCGTGCCGTCGTCCTCGACGGTGATCTCGGCGCCGCTGTCCGCCTGGATCTGGTTGATCATCTTGCCCTTGGGCCCGATCACCTCGCCGATCTTGTCGACCGGGATCTTGACCGAGATGACCCGTGGGGCGTGCGCGGACATCTCGTCCGGGCTGCCGATCGCCTCGGCCATGACGTCCAGGATCGTCAGGCGCGCGCCGCGGGCCTGCTGCAGGGCGGCGGCCAGCACCGAGGCGGGGATGCCGTCGAGCTTGGTGTCCAGCTGCAGGGCGGTGACGAACTCGCGAGTGCCGGCGACCTTGAAGTCCATGTCGCCGTAGGCGTCCTCGGCCCCGAGGATGTCGGTCAGCGTGACGTAGGAGCCGTCGGCGTAGATGAGGCCCATCGCAATGCCGGCCACCGGCGCCTTGAGCGGCACACCGGCGTTGAGCAGCGACAGCGTGCTCGCGCAGACCGAGCCCATCGACGTGGAGCCGTTGGAGCCCAGCGCCTCGGAAACCTGGCGGATCGCGTAGGGGAACTCCTCGCGACTGGGCAGCACCGGCAGCAGCGCCCGCTCGGCGAGCGCGCCGTGGCCGATCTCGCGACGCTTGGGCGAACCGACCCGGCCGGTCTCACCGGTGGAGTACGGCGGGAAGTTGTAGTTGTGCATGTACCGCTTGGTGCGGTCGGGGTTGAGCGTGTCGACCGTCTGCTCCATGCGCAGCATCGCCAGCGTCGTGACGCCGAGGATCTGCGTCTCGCCGCGCTCGAACAGCGCCGAGCCGTGCACCCGCGGGATGTAGTCGACCTCGGCCGACAGCGCCCGGATCTCGGTCGTCGACCGGCCGTCGATGCGCACACCCTCGGTGGCGATCCGGGAGCGCACCAGCTTCTTGGTCAGCGCCCGATAGGCGGGGCCGATCTCCTTCTCGCGTCCCTCGAACTGGGCGGCGACCTTCTCCGCGGCCAACCCCCGGACCCGGTCGAGCTCGGCCTCCCGCTCGGCCTTGCCGGCGATGCGCAGCGCGGCACCCAGCTCGTCGCCCACCGCGGCGGACAGCGCGTCGAGCACGTCGTCGTGGTGGTCGACGAACACCGGGAACTCGCGGGCCGGCCGGCCGGCGGCCGCGGCCAGTTCGCTCTGCGCCCGGCACAGCTCACGGATGGCGGGCTTGGCGGCTTCCAGACCCGCGGCGACGACGTCCTCGGTCGGCGCGGGGGCACCCCCGGCGATCAGCTCCACCGTGCCCGGCGTGGCCTCCGCCTCCACCATCATGATCGCCACGTCCGTGCCGCCCTCGACGACCCGGCCGGCGACGACCATGTCGAAGGTGGCCCGGGACAGTTCCGTATGGGTCGGGAAGGCGATCCACTCGCCGTCGACATAGCCGACCCGGGTGGCACCGATCGGGCCGGAGAACGGCAGGCCGGACAGCGTCGTCGAGGCGCTCGCCGCGTTGATCGCGACCACGTCGTAGAGCGTGTCGGGGTCCAGGGCGAGCACGGTGGCCACGACCTGGATCTCGTTGCGCAGCCCCTTGGCGAACGACGGGCGCAGCGGCCGGTCGATCAGCCGACAGGTGAGGATCGCGTCCTCGCTGGGCCGGCCCTCGCGGCGGAAGAACGAGCCGGGGATCCGCCCGGCGGCGTACATCCGCTCCTCGACGTCCACCGTCAGCGGGAAGAAGTCGAGCTGTTCCTTCGGCTGCTTGCTGACCGTCGTGGCGGACAGCACCATGGTGTCGCCCAGGAAGGCGACGGCGGAACCGGCGGCCTGCTTCGCCAGCCGGCCGGTCTCAAAACGCACCGTGCGGGTGCCGGCCGGGGTCGCGATGACCGCCTCGGCCACATGTGTCGAGTCGTCCACTCGAACTGCTCCATCCTCGTCGTCGGCCGGGTCCACGCAGCCGATCGTGTGTTCCGGCCGGATCCGCGTTTCGAGGATGCCGGTGCTCAGTCGAGGCCCCCGGGAGCACGGGCAACAGGCCCGCACCCGGCGACCACGACCGAGGACCGGCGGATCTCGCCGCCACGGACCCGGTCGGGTCCTCCTGCCGCCGACGGGGCGTCCCCGCCGACGTGTGCCGCACCGGGTACCTACCCCCCGATGCGGCGGAGGGAGCGTCCCGCGCGGGGCCGCTCCCTCCGGTCGCTACCTATCGACGTAGCCCGAGGCGCTCGATGAGCGCCCGGTAACGGTTGATATCCGTCTTTGACAGGTAGTTCAGCAGCCGGCGCCGACGCCCGACCAGCAGGAGCAGGCCGCGGCGGCTGTGGTGATCGTGCTTGTGCACCTTGAGGTGCTCGGTCAGGTCGCTGATGCGCCTGGTCAGCATCGCGACCTGAACCTCCGGCGAGCCGGTGTCCCGCTCGACGGTGGCATAGTCGGACATGATCTTCTGTTTGACGTCGCTCGCGAGCGGCACGCTCCACCTTCTCCTCTGCTTCGGGACGGCGCGCGTCCGGGGTCTTCCTCACCCGGATCGACAGCCGGTCCGCGGCCTCATCGCCGCTCGATCCGGACACGCCGCTCCCGCCTGACCCCGAAGCCTATCAACCAGCCGGCGAACCCCCGGCCAGCGGGCGCCGCCGAGGGGTCAGACCGGCAGGGTGACCGCCCGGGTCGTCTCGACATCGGCGGCCATCTGGGTGACCAGCTCGTCCACCGAGTCGAAGCGCAGCGTGGGGCGCAGGCGACGGGTGAACTCGTACGCCAGGTACTCATCGTAGAGATCGCCGTCGAAGTCGAGCAGGAACGCCTCCACCCGACGCTCCCGCCCGGCGAAGGTCGGATTGGTCCCGATGGAGATCGCGGCCGGCTGGCGGCGGTCCCCCCAGCAGGCGAACCCGGCGTACACCCCGTCCGCCGGGACCGCGGCCCAGGGCGTCGCCTCGATGTTCGCGGTCGGATACCCGATCGTTCGGCCGCGGGCGTCACCGTGCACGACCACGCCCTCGACCCGGTGCGGGCGACCGAGTGCCGACGCCGCCGACTCGACGTCCCCGGCGGCGACCCGGCGGCGGATCTCCGTCGAGGACACCACCTGCTCCCCCGCCCGGACCAGGGGCACCCCGTACACCTCGAACCCGGCGGTCGCGCCCTCGGCGGTGAGGGTGGCCAGCCGTCCGGCCGCCCGGTGACCGTAGCTGAAGTTCTCCCCGACCACGACGGCGCTGGCCCGCAGCCGACGCAGCAGAATCTCGTGGACGAAGTCGGTCGCTGACACCTGGCTGAACTCGGCCGTGAACGGCTGCACGCACAGGGCGTCGACACCGATCTCGGCGAGCAGCTCCGTCTTGTGCCGCAGGGTGGTCAGCAGGGCCGGATGACTGCCGGGCCGCAGCACCTCGCCGGGATGCGGGTCGAAGGTCAGTGCGAGCGCCCGCTGGCCGCGGTCATGCGCCCGGGCCACCGCCTCGCCGACGATGCGACGGTGGCCCAGATGCACCCCGTCGAAGAAACCGATCGTGACCACCCCGCCGCTCCACTCGGCCGGCGTGTTCTCGGCGCCCCGCCACGTATGCACGCAGGGAAGCCTAGGACATTCCCGCGGTCCGCCGTCCGGCCGCCACCACCACCGGTGGTGGCGGTGCGTCCCGCGACGGGTCGGGATCATGGTGGCGGGACCAGATCACCAGGTCAGGCCGGGGCGAACACGACCAGCGAGCGAACGGCGCCGGCCGTCTCCTCGACCAGCGCCAGCACCGTCCCGTCCGGGTCGAACACCCCGTAGGTCCCGGGCTGTCCCAGCGGCGCGAGGCGCCGGCCATGCGTGACGTCGACCGCCTGCGGGCCGGCGACCTCACGGCGGGCGAAGCTGGCCGCCACGGCCACACCCAGCGGCGTGAGCGCCGCCGCACCCCGCTCGGTGAAGGTGTCCAGGCTCACGGCCTCGGCCAGCGAGAACGGGCCCACGACGGTGCGCCGCAGCGCCGTCAGATGCGCCCCACAGCCCAGTGCCGCGCCGAGATCGCGAGCCAGCGCCCGGACGTAGGTGCCACTCGAACAGCCCACCACCACGTCCAGATCGTCACCGCGACGGGCCAGCAGCTCGAAACGGTGCACGGTAACCCGTCGGGCCGCGAGTTCCACCTGCTCGCCGGCGCGCACCCGAGCGTAGGCCCGCACGCCACCGACCTTCACCGCGCTCACGCTCGAGGGCACCTGCTCGATCGGCCCGGTGAGCGTGGCCATCGCCGCGGCCAGGGCCGTCGGATCGACGTCGACGGGGCGGTCCACCAGCGGCTCGCCCTCAGCGTCATCGGTCGTCGTGGTGCGGCCGAGACGGATCGTCGCGGCGTAGGTCTTGTCGGTCAGCGCGAGATGGCCTAGCAGCCGGGTGGCCCGCCCCGCGCCGAGCAGCAGCACACCGGTGGCCATCGGGTCGAGGGTGCCGGCATGGCCGACCCGGCGCTGCCCCAGAATCCGCCGGGCGCGCGCCACCACATCGTGGGACGTGCAACCGGCCGGCTTGTCGACGACGACCAGGCCGTCCACCTGCGGACCGGATCCCCGCCCGCGGGGGCTCACCGAGCGCCCAGGGCCGTGGCCGGCGCCAGCGCCGCACGCACCCGGTCCATCAGTGACGCGAGATCGGCGGTGGTGCGAAAACCCGCGGCCAGCCGGTGCCCGCCACCGCCGAGTCCCACGCACACCGCGCCGACGTCCAGGCCGCCGCGGGAGCGCATCGACACGTTCCAGCCGGCGCCGTTCTGCCGGCAGATCAGGGCGACCTCGACGTCCGACACCGAACGCAGGATGTCGATGAACCCCTGGATCTCGTCCGGGGCGAGCCCGGCGGCCAGCAGGTCCCGCTGCTCACACCAGCTCCAGACCAGGTCGTGCGCTGGCTCGAGACGGGCCCGGCCCAACACCGAGCCGAGCAGCTGAACATAGCCGAACGGATGGTCCTCCCACAGGTCACGACTGATCAGGTCGTGGCGGATGCCGGTCTCCAGCAACCGAGCGGCCAGCCGGTGCTCGGCCGCCGTGGTCGCGGGGGAGCGGAACGACCCGGTGTCCGTCACCAGACCGGCGTAGAGGGCGGCGGCCATGTCGACGTCCAACGGCACGCCGAGCGCGTCGATGACGTCGACAACCAGCACGCTGGTCGCCGCGGCCGCGGTGTCGACGAGGTTGACCTCGCCGAAGCGGGTGTTGGACGGATGGTGGTCGATCACCGCGGTCCGGGTGCCGGCCGCGGTGGCGGGCCCGGCCAGGCGTCCCAGTCGCAGGAGGCCGTCGACATCCACCGGGACGACGAGGTACGGGGCGGCGACGATCTCGGCCGGATCGATCAGCAGGTCCTGGCCGGCGAGGAACCGCAGGGTGCGGGGCACCACGAACGGCACCGCATCGAACGACACCCGAACCCGGGCGCCGAGGCGACGCAGCGCCAGCCCGAGGGCGAGGGCCGAGCCGAGGCTGTCGGCGTCCGGAGCGACATGCCCCGCCAGCAGGATGTCCCCGCCGACGGCGATGGCGTCGCGTAGCAGCCCGACGAACGCCGCCCGGTCCGCCGCCCGATCGCCTCGATCGATCATCGCCCGTCTCCCTCGCCGTGTTCGCCGACCCGCCGGTCGTCCCCTAGCGGCCGGTCACATCGAGGTCGCTGACCCCGCCGGGCCCACCCACGCCCCTGAGATCACCGACATCGCCACGATCATCGGGGATCGCGTCGTCGTCGTCATCCTCGACCGACTCGTCCTCGTCGATGACCCGCGGTCGCCGGTAGGGGTCATCCTCGCCGGCCGGCCGAGCGTCCCGGCGGACCTCTGCGAGCCGGGCGTCGCGCGCCCGCGCCACGCTGATCAGATCCTCGAGATGGCGGGCGTCGTCGGGCAGCCGGTCGTGCACGAACGTCAGGGTCGGGGTGTTCTTCACCCCGGTGGCGCGACCCACCTGGCTGCGCAGCAGACCACGGGCCGATTCCAGCGCTTCGGCCGAGGCCTGCCGGTCCGTCTCGTCGCCGTAGACGGTGTAGAAGACCGTCGCGTCGACCAGATCCGGGCTCACCCGGACATCCGTCACCGTGACCATGCCCAGCCGGGGGTCCTTCACACCACGCTCCAGCATCGACGCGACCACCTCACGGATGCGCACCGCCAGCCGGCGCGCCCGGGCCGGATCCGCCACCATCCACCTCCTCGTTCACGTCCCCGCACCAATGTCTGGCTTCGCCGGCCATCGGCTTCGCGGGCCCTTGTCTCTGCCGGGTCGCTCGTGGACGCCGGGTCACTGTCGGACGGCCGCGTCCGGCAGGGCTCCGCCGTCCGCGTCGTCCTCGGTGAACACTCGTTCGCGGGCAGCGAGGATCTCGACCTCCGGGCGTTGCGCGACGAGCCCCTCGCAGGAACGCAGCACCTCGAGGCAGTGGCCGCGGTCGGCGGCCACGACCGCCATCCCGATCTCGGCCCGACGGTGCAGGTCGAGCTGGCCGGTCTCGGCGACGCTGACCGCGAAGCGGCGGCGCAGCTCGGCGACGATCGGCCGAACCACCGACCGTTTCTCTTTCAGGGAGTGCACGTCCCCGAGAAGAAGATCAAGACTCAGGGTTGCGATCCACATGACATCCCCACCTGCTGGGGCGCCACCACCCGCCGGGGCCGGCCGATCCGACCGGCCCCGGCGACGTGTGGTGCCTCAGGTGCGGGGAACCTCCCGCTGCTCGAAGGCCTCGATGATGTCGTCGACCTTGATGTCGTTGAACGACCCGAGTCCGATACCACACTCGTAGCCTTCGCGGACCTCGGTGGCGTCGTCCTTGAACCGCTTGAGCGACTCGACCGTGAGGTTGTCCGCCACGACCACGCCGTCCCGGATGAGCCGGGCCTTGACGTTGCGCCGGATGATCCCGGAGCGGACCAGCGAACCCGCGACGTTGCCGATGCGCGGCACGCGGAAGACCTCTCGCACCTCGGCGGTGCCGAGCTGGGCCTCCTCGTAGACCGGCTTGAGCATGCCCTTGAGCGCGTTCTCGATGTCCTCGATGGCCTGGTAGATCACCGAGTAGTAGCGGACCTCGACGCCCTCGCGGTCGGCCAGCTCCGTCGCCTTGCCCTGCGGCCGGACGTTGAAGCCGATGATCACCGCGTCGGAGGCCGAGGCCAGCATGACGTTCGTCTCGGTGATCGCACCGACGCCGCGGTCGATGATCCGCAGACCCACCTCGTCGCCCACGTCGATCTTGAGCAGGGCGTCCTCGAGGGCCTCGACCGAACCGGAGACATCGCCCTTGAGGATGAGGTTGAGCTGGGTCTTCTCGCCCTCCTTCATCCTCTCGAGGATGTTCTCCAGCGTCGGGCGGCCACGGCTGAGCGCGAGCTCGGCGTTGCGCTCGCGGGCCTGGCGACGTTCGGCGATCTGGCGGGCCACCCGGTCCTCGGGCACCACGAGGAAGTTGTCCCCGGCGTCGGGAACGCTCGTGAAGCCGAGTACCTGCACCGGACGGGCCGGGCCCGCCTCGGTCACCTGGTCGCCGTGCTCGTCGAGCATGGCGCGCACCCGGCCGAACGCCTCGCCGGCGACGACCGAGTCACCGACGCGCAGCGTGCCGCGCTGGACGAGCACCGTCGCCACCGGGCCACGACCGCGGTCCAGGCGACCTTCGATCGCGACGCCCTGGGCCTCACTGTCCGTCGGCGCCCGCAGGTCCAGCGAGGCGTCGGCGGTCAGCACGATGGCCTCGAGCAGACCGTCGATGTTGACCCGGTTACGGGCGGAGACGTCGACGAACATCGTGTCGCCGCCGTACTCCTCGGCGACCAGGCCGTACTCGGTGAGCTGGCCGCGGACCTTGGCCGGGTCCGCACCCTCTTTGTCGATCTTGTTGACGGCCACGACCACCGGCACGTTCGCCGCCTGGGCGTGGTTGAGCGCCTCGATCGTCTGCGGCTTCACACCGTCGTCGGCCGCGACGACCAGGACCACGATGTCGGTGACCTGGGCACCACGGGCACGCATGGCGGTGAAGGTCTCGTGGCCCGGGGTGTCGATGAAGGTGATCGGCCGCTCGGAGCCGTCGACCGTCGCCCGCACCTGGTAGGCGCCGATGTGCTGGGTGATGCCACCGGCCTCGCCCGCCACCACGTCGGTGAAGCGGATCGCGTCGAGCAGCTTCGTCTTACCGTGGTCGACGTGACCCATGACGGTCACGACCGGCGGACGGGTGACGAGCTCGACGTCGTCGCCGTACTCCCCACCGAAGGACAGGTCGAAGCTTTCCAGCAGCTCCTTGTCCTCGTCTTCGGGGCTGACGATCTGCACCTCGTAGCCGAGAGTTACGCCCAGCAGCTGCAGCGTCTCGTCGGTGCAGGACTGCGTCGCGGTCACCATCTCGCCGAGCTGGGTGAACACGACCTGGACCAGCGCACCGGGGTTCGCGTCGATCTTGTCCGCGAAGTCCGCCAGCGAGGCGCCGCGCGGAAGACGAATGGCCTGCCCGTTGCCACGGGGGACCATTGCGCCCATCCGCGGCGCCTCCAGGCCGCTCTCCCACTCCTGCCGCTTCGCGCGCTTGGACTTGCGCTGACGCCCGGGGCGACCACGGCCACCGGGGCCGAACGCGCCCGCCGTGGTGCCACCGCGGCCACGACCGCCCCCGAGG
>NZ_JAMQQG010000045.1 GCF_023716925.1 Frankia sp. R82 | reverse complement strand
GGCGCACGCCCGGCTGAGGCGGGCGGTGGCCGCCGTGGTGGCCATGGCCGGTGCGGCGCAGCGCCGACGGGAAGGCGCGGGCGCCCGGGCCGAAGGCGCCGATCCGGTCCTCGGGATTGGAGATCCGACAGCGGCGCAGGGACAGACAGCCGCAGCCGATGCAGGCGTCGAGGCCGTCCCGCAGGGCGGAGAGCGCCTCGATCTCCTCGTCCAGTCGGGATCGCCAACGGCGCGAGATCACCGTCCAGTCCGCCTTGGTGGGGGTGCGGGACTCGGGTAGCGCGGCCAGTGCCGCGGCCACCTCCTCCAGGCTCAGGCCGACGGCGGTGGCCGCCCGGATGAACGCCAGCCGGCGCAGCACGTGCCGCTCGTATCGCCGCTGGCCACCGCTGGTGCGGGTGGCCGTCAGCAGGCCCTGACGTTCGTAGTACCGCAGGGCGGACGGGGCGAAGCCACTACGCGCGGACAGGTCGCCGACGGTCAACAGATCGGTCGGTAGCATGGCGTCCAGTGTAAAGAAATGAAGTTGAGTTCAGGTTTAGGTTTTCGCGGACCAGGCGACGTCGAACCCGCCGCCAGGACGGGCCGCCGCCGGGGCTGATCGTCTTCGCCGACGCCGACGCCGACGCCCGCCGGCCAACCCGACGCCCGCGGCCGATCCGGCCACCGTCGGCTCGACTGGTAGGTGGCTCCCCTGCGTGCCCCCAGCCGGGGGATGCGGCCAGGGAGTGGTCCACGGGACGGTCGCACTGTGATCCGCGTTGCAGGGTCCGCACCGCTTGGCCCCACCCGGGTCGCATGGCGTGTCGCATCGGGGTCGTTGTCTTCGCGGGCGGTCGCGACCGGCTGCTTCGTCGAGCCGCCTTCTGATCCCAGAGTTATCGGACGACTTCCTGGAGCGATCATTCGAGGATGCTGTCGGGCCCGGCTCAGGCGCGCAGAATCTCCGGGGTGGTCCGCTCAGGCCCGCGTGCCTGCGTCCACCATGGCAGGCTGTCCAAGCGATGGACGACACCACGCATCGGCGGTTCAATCCGCTCACTGGTCGCTGGGTTCTGGTCTCGCCGGGGCGCGTGCGCCGCCCGTGGCACGGCGGCCGGGAGGTACCCGCCCCGCCGTCGCCGGCCGCCCATGATCCGCACTGCGACCTGTGCCCCGGTAACCGACGTGCCGGTGGTGGCCGCAACCCCGACTACCGCGGGACGTACGTCTTCACCAACGACTTCCCCGCCCTGCAACCCGTCCCCGACCTCGCCGCAGAGGTTCCCTCCTCCGCAGAGGTTCCCTCCTCGACCTCCGTAGGGGTTCCCTCTTCGGTGCAGGCCGTCTCCTCCGCCCCGCAGGCCGCCCCCAGCGCCGCCGCCGACCTCACGTCCCCGGTAGACCGCGCCCCCGAGGCCGGCTGCGCTGCGGCGACGACCGCTACCGTCAGGACCGACACCACCGCCGAGGCGGGCAGCCTCGCCGAGGTCGAGCCCGCTGGTTCGGGGCTGTTGCGTAGCGCACCCGCGCACGGGACCTGCCGGGTCATCTGCTTCGGGCCCGACCACGGCCGGGGACTCGTCGACATGTCCCACGCCGAGGTGCGCGCCGTCGTCGACACCTGGGCAGAGCAGGACGCCGAGCTGTCCCGCCGGTGGCGCTGGGTGCAGATTTTCGAGAACCGCGGGACGGCGATGGGCGCGTCGAACCCGCATCCGCACGGCCAGGTCTGGGCCTGCGACGCCCTGCCCGACGAGGCCGCCGTCGAGGACACCCACCAGCGTGAGCACTTCGCCCAGGCCGGCAGGTCACTGTTGCTGGACTACGTCCGCGCCGAGACGACCGCGGACGAGCGGATCGTCCTGGACGAGGAGGACTGGCTGGTCGTCGTCCCCTACTGGGCGATGTGGCCGTTCGAGACGCTGCTGCTGCCGCGCCGCCCGGTCACCCGTCTCGCCGACCTGGACGACACCCAGCGCAGCGGCCTCGCCCATGTGCTCGGTCGGCTGCTCACCGGCTACGACGCCTTGTTCGACTATCCCTTCCCCTTCTCCATGGGATGGCACGGTGCCCCTGGCCCGCATCCCGCCCCGTCCCAGGTGGTCGGCGTGGCACGACCCGAGGCCGTGTGGCAGCTACACGCACACGTCTACCCGCCGCTGCTGCGCTCGCCGACCATCCGCAAGCATGTCGTCGGCTATGAGATGTTCGCCGAGCGCCAGCGCGACCTGACGCCTGAGGACGCCGCAGCCCGGTTGCGCACGGTGATGTCGGCCTCCTGGGACAGCGCCGTCACCCTCCCGCCGTCCGGTCTCACGATGGCGCAGGTCGCCGCGCTGTCGAATGCCACTCCCGGCCCCCTGCGCCTACCGTGACGCCGCACCCTCTCGTCGTCGCGTTCTGACCATTCTGGGGGATGGGGCGAACGGCACGACGGCCTGCTTCCGATGACCACACCACCGAGGAATCCCGCGCCGACGCCGGACCTGCCGAGGCCTGGTGAAGGATCCAGGGCCTCGTTTCTTCACCAGGCCTCGGCAAGATGCGATCAATTCTCGTCGGCGGTCGGCGGTCGGCGGTCGGCGGTCGGCGGTCGGCGGTCGGCGTTGGCAGGGCCGTCGGCGTCGGCGCGTGACGTCCGAAATCGGCTCGAGGTTTACTTCGGGACGCAGACCTCGAGGAACTTCGTGCGGTCTGTCCAAAACTGGCCGTCACGCCATCGGTGTGACACTCCTGGTCGGGTCAATGGACATCGAGTTGCTTTCCGGCCGTGTTCGGGGGCGGCGTTACGGAAAATCGCGGTTGCCGGGTCTTTCTCGGGGAGCTGTGGAGGGTTGTTCGGGAAACAGGCCTCTCGGCGTCCCGAACAAACCTTCACCTGAGGTCGATCGGCTTGGTTCCGTTACGTTTTTGGTTACCGGGCGTGAGTGTTGGCCCGGCTGGGGCTGGCATGGATTGGTGGGACGAGGCGGGACGGGTGGAGTTGAGATGACGCAGAGGTCGGGTTGGGTGGTCGGAGTGCTTGGGGTGCACCTGGAAGGTGGTCCTGGGGCGGGTGGGCGGGCGTCCGCGGGTGGAGCGCAGACGGCACGGATGGGCACGCTCGGTCGGGTGACCTGGAGGGGCGAGGCATCATGAATCGTCCTTCGGTGTGCTGTTCTAGCCCGTATAGGAGTTCTTGAGGCGAAGCGGCTAACATTGCCGCTCTGACCGGGCGGAGACGAGGAGTTGAGACGCCAGTGTCCGTGCGGGGTGGGGTGCGCGGCCGGGGCTGGGGTGGCAACTGGGGTCGAGGTGGCGACGGGGGTCGGCCTGGGCGGCGAGGCCGTCTTGCCCGGGGGATCGTGCTTGCCCTTGCGGTTGTGGCCAGCCTCGTCGGGGTCGTCATGGCGACCGTGTCGTCGGCCTCGTCCGCGTCGACCGGCTCGGCGCTGGTCGCCCCCGAGCCGCTCGACGCCGGCTCGTCGGCCGCCGTCGCAGCCACGCCGGTCGGCGCCGGTACCTCCGGCGCGTCCCCGGCAGTGCGTACCCCCGTCGCCGCATCGCGATCCACCCCCACCAGCCCGTCCGATTCCCGGACGGCTACCGGCTCCGGTGCGTCACCCGCCGCCGGGACGTCATCCGCCGCCGTGGCGCCGCCAGGAACCGGGTCGTCCTCATCCAGCGGAAAGCCGGCGAGCGCGACCCCGGGCGGCGCGTCCCCGGCAGGTGCGACCGCGGCAGGTGCGACCGCATACGGGCGGGACTCGGTGCACCGGTTGGCGTCCGGGCGGACGTACGAGCTGCACAGCGACATCAGGGTCACGCCGGCCTACCGGGGCAGCGCACGACCCTTGGTGATCATGTTGCACGGGCTGCTGAACAACGCCGATCTGCTGCGGCAGGCCTCGAGTGCCGACAGTTTCGCCGACGCCCACGACTTCGCGGTCGCGTACGGGGTCGGCGTCCATGAGGCGTGGAACGCCGGTGGATGCTGTGGGAATGTGACAACCGACGATGTCGCGTATGTCCGGCAGATCGTTGCCGATGTCGCCCGGTTCACCCCGGTTGACCGGTCCCGGGTCTACGTCTGGGGCTTTTCCAACGGCGGGATGCTCGCCGCCCGCATCGCCTGCGAGGCTCCGGATCTGGTCGCGGCAGTCGGGATGGTCGGCGGTCAGGCGCTGGTGTCCTGCCCCGACGTACCGGTGAACATGGTGCATATCCACGGGACGGCCGACGCGACCGTGCCCTGGCGTGGTGGCTGGTCCGACTATCTGACGATGTTCCTGCCCGACGGCGAGACCGAGGCCTCCCACTTCGCGCCGGGCTCGACGATCCGCCACGTCCTGTGGGACGGCGGGCACACCTGGCCCTGGTGGTCGGTCGGTGCCCTGTGGGACTTCTGCGCGCCGTTCTCCCTGGACGCCACGGCGGCCGCGACTGCCACGGCGCCATCTGCGGCTCCCCCCGCCGACGGCTCGGCCGTCGGCTCGGTGATCGGCTCGGCCGTCGGAGTCGAACCCGCCGGCAGGGCACCTGGCCGCTAGGCCGCGGTCTGTGGGCGTTTCCGGTTGCGGTCGGGTGCTGGGGGTGGTTGCGGGCACCTCGTCCGGGATGGTGGGCGGCCACCCGTCACCGGCCACCCGTCACCGGCGACCGGTATGACACACCGTGACCAAGATGACTCCGCAAGGCGGGGCAATCTCGGACGTGTCGATCAATGTGTTCCTTCAACCGGGGTGATCGCGCAATTTCGTCTGCTTCATCCTGGTAGAAGGAGCCATCCGCCGGCCACCGACCAGCCACAGCCACAGCCACCAGCACAGACAACGCACCAGGTCAGGTCGGTGGTTGGTGGGCAGTGCCAGCCACGGGGAAGGGCGGGGCGGTGAGGGGCTTGGCTCGGGCGCCGGTGACGGCGCGATGGGCGGCGGTGAGTACAGCGGCGCGGGCATCCGGGGCGGGAAGGTCGAACAGATCGACGGAAACGACCTGGCCGAGCAGGCCCGGACGTGGGCATTCCGCGACGCGGAGGACGAGCAGTTTCCGCAGCGCACCGGTCGGGTCGGCGCTCCAGGCGCCCTGCCATTCGGCCTGGCCGTAGACAGAACGGGTATAGGCGTCGGAGAGCACCGCGATGGTGCGGGTGGCCCGGCGCACGCCGTTGTGCATGCTGACCACCCAGTTTGACCCGGGGGTGAAGTCCCACGCCTGGACGAGAACCCGATAGCCGGTCTCCTCGAGCACCCAGGAGATCCACTCCGCCCACTGCCGATCCGCCTGGGTGTAGGAGACGAAGAAGTCCCACTGACCGCCGTTGTTCAGGCTGTTCCCGCCGCCCCCGATCGCCATCGTTTCAGTGTGCCATCCGTAGCCACCACTGCCATGTTTGTCTGCGGACACCTGACCCTGGATGCTGCCCGCGAACCCGGGCGACGGGCGGTCGGATATCGGAATGGGACCTCCTGTCGGGTTGCTGTGTCGACAACGGCCGATGATGCGCTCCACCCGCGGATCGTGGCCCGGGCTCACGCCTTCGCCGACCACCAGGCCGAGATCGAGCATGTCATTCCCGTCGTCGAGCTCGTCCGCACCTGAGGACGGTTCTCCGGGGGCAGGTCAGCCGAGCAGGGCGTCGATGGCGCGGTAGACGCGTTCCTCGGAGACGGGGTACGGGGTGCGCAGGTTCTGGGCGAACAGGCTCACCCGCAGTTCCTCGATCATCCAGCGGACCCGGCGGATCTCCTCGCTCGGCTCGCGCCCGGCGGGCACGGTGGCCAGCAGCTCCCGGTAGGCCTCGGTGGCCCGGCCCACCGTCGCGGTGTTGAGTCTGTCGCGGTTCGGGTCGCGGGGGAGCCGTTCGAGGCGACGTCCGATGGCGGTGAGATAGCGGGTGAGGTCGGGCAGGCGGTCGGCGCCGGTGTCGGTGACGAAACCGCGGTAGATCAGGCTGCCAAGGTGGGCGCGGATGTCCGCCACCGCGGGAGCGAACGTGCTGGCCCGCACCTCGCGCACGCTGACCTCGACCGTGTGCGCCAGGCCCAGCACCTCCTGCACCTCGCGGACCACGGTGAACGAGCCGTCCGGCAGGCCGGCGCGTACCGCGGTCAGCAGCGCGGTGAAACCGGCCTCGTCCCAGGCGGGGCCGCCGGCGGCGGCGATCAGCCGGTCGCAGGCGGCGCGCACACAGTCGTCGAGTAGATCGGCGGCGTCGCGGTGCGGGTTGTGGGACAGGGCGAGCTTCGCCGCGTTCGACAGCCGGCCGTTGAGCCCGCGGATCGGCGACGGCACACCGAGCAGCACCAGTCGCCGGGTGCCGGACCACATCGCGGTGCGCTGC
The DNA here is from genome assembly GCF_023716925.1 of Frankia sp. R82. GTDB lineage: Bacteria > Actinomycetota > Actinomycetes > Frankiales > Frankiaceae > Frankia. The sequence continues at coordinate 75,833 of NZ_JAMQQG010000045.1, read as the reverse complement.
TCGGACTCGGTGTCGGTGGCCCGGATGGCGACCGTGTCCCCCTCGTCGACCAGAGCGGGGAACCCGCGTACGACGTGGCCGCCGCGGTGGAGCTCCACCACTTTGGGCAGGGTGCCGATGCCGTCCCAGCTGCGCAAGCCACGGCGCTCGATGCCGTCGGCGGCCGCCGCCACCGCCGCCCGGGTCCGCGGGCGCAGCCGCGCCTTGATCGCGTCGAGGTCCTTGCCCTCGGCGAGCACCTCCCCGCGCGCGCCCTCCACGCGGAACGTCATCCGCAGATGGTCGGGGGCTGCGGTCAGCGTGAGCGCATCTCGCGGAATCTCCGGGCCACCCATCCGGCGCAGCTCGTGTTCGACGGCGACCGGCAGGGGCGTCCCGCTGGCCGGCGAGACGTGTTCGAGAATCGCCCGCGCGTAGTTCGGCGCCGGGACGAAACTGCGCCGCACCACCTTCGGCAGCGCCCGGATCAGCGCCGTCACCAGCTCCTCGCGCAGCCCTGGCACGCCCCAGCCGAACGGTTCGGCGTCGACCTGGTTGAGCACGGCGATCGGAATGTGCACGGTCACCCCGTCGGCGGCCGAGCCGGGCTCGAACTGGTAGGTCAGCGGCAGGGCGAGCGCGCCGATCTGCCAGACGTCCGGGTAGGCGTCCTCGGTGATGGTGCCGGCGCTGGCGGACACCAGCAGCGCCAACGTGAAGTCCAGCTGGCGCGGATCCTCCCGGCGGGCCCGGCGCCACCAGGCGTCGAAATGGCGCACGGAGACGATGTCGGCGGGGATCCGCTCGGCGTAGAAGGCGAACAGCGTCTCGTCGTCGACGACGATGCCGCGCCGACGGGCCCGATGCTCGAGTTCCTCGGCGTCGGCGAGCATCCGCTGGTTGTGCGCGAAGAACTCGTGCCGGGTCTGCCAGTCGCCCTCGACCAGCGCATGGCGGATGAACATCTCCCGGCACAGCACCGGGTCGATCTGGCTGTACCGTACCGGGCGGCCGGTGACGATCGGCACCCCGTACAGCGTCACCCGCTCGTCGGCGAGCACCGCCCCCTGCCGCCGGGACCAGTGCGGTTCGCCGTAGGTGCGGCGCACCAGATGCCCGGCCAGGGGCTCCACCCAGTCCGGGTCGATGCGCGCCGCGGTCCGTCCCCACAGTCGGGACGTCTCCACCAGCTCCGCCGCCATCACCCAGGTCGGCGGACCGGACGGCCGCTGCTGGCGGCCCTTCTCGCTCGACTGCCCCTTGTCGTCCGACTCCTGCTGCTGCGCCCCGACGGCGACGCGGGCGCCCCGGCGGGCCAGCGCCGAACCCGGCCACAGCATGAACCGTCCACCGCGGGCACCGGCGTAGTCGCGGCGCTCCGGGTCGTACCGGCCCAGATGCGAGAGCATGCCGGTGAGCAGCGCCCGGTGCACCGCCGCGGGATCGGCCGCCGGCCCGTCCGGATCCCCGAGGTTCAGTTTCAGCCCCCGGGCGACCGCGGCCAGCTGCCCGTGGACGTCCTGCCACTCGCGGACCCGCAGGTAGTTCAGGAACTCGGTGCGACACATCCGCCGGAACTGGTTCGCCGAGCGTTCCCCGCGGGCGTCACGCAGATAGCGCCACAGGTTCAGATAGGCGAGGAAGTCCGACGTGGGATCGGCGAAGCGGGCGTGCCGTTCGTCGGCCGCCTGCTGATGTTCCACCGGCCGTTCCCGCGGATCCTGGATGGCCAGGGCCGACGCGATCACCAGCACCTCGCGCAGGCAGCCCTGCTCGTCACCGGCCAGCACCATCCGGGCCAGCCGCGGATCCACCGGGATCTGCGCGAGGCGCCGCCCCACCGCGGTCAGCTGCCGCCGTCCCGGTGCTCCTGGCTCCGGCCGTCCCTGCGCCGCCGGCTCCTGTCGGGCTTCGGCCGCGACGGTGGTCTCGGGCCGGCCGGGCTCGCGTTCCGGGCCGGGTTCGGCGGTCGGGACGGCGAAGGCGCCGAGTTCGGTGAGCAGCAGCTCGCCGTCGTGGATCTGCCGGGAGTCCGGTGGGTCGAGGAAACCGAACGTGGCCACGTCACCGAGACCGAGATCGGCCATCCGCAGCAGCACCGATGCCAGGTTCGTCCGCAGGATCTCCGGGTCGGTGAACGCCGGGCGTGCCTCGAAGTCCGGCTCGCTGTACAACCGGATGCAGATGCCGTCCGCGGTGCGTCCGCAGCGGCCCTTGCGCTGGTTCGCCGACGCCTGCGACACCGGTTCGATCGGCAGTCGCTGGACCTTCGTACGCGCGCTGTACCGGGAGATCCGCGCGGTGCCGGGGTCGATGACGTACCTGATGCCGGGCACCGTCAACGAGGTCTCCGCGACGTTCGTCGCGAGCACCACCCGTCGTCCGGTGTGCGGCTCGAACACCCGATGCTGCTCGCCGGCGGACAACCGGGCATACAACGGCACGATCTCGGTGTGTGGACGGTCCTGCCGGGCGAGCGCCTCGGCCGTGTCGCGGATCTCCCGCTCCCCGGACAGGAACACCAGGATGTCGCCCGGACCCTCGGCGAACAGCTCGTCCACCGCGTCACAGATCGCCTGCGTCTGATCCCGTTCCGGTGCCTCCCGGCGGCCCGCCTCGGCCCCGCGACCCGCCTCGGCCCCGCGGCCCCCGTCGGAGCGGCGTCTGCCCACCGACGCGCGGACGCCGCGCTCGGCGGCATCGAGATCGTCCGGATCGTCGCCACCGGCGCCGTCGACGTCGGTCTCGCCGTCCGGGTCGAGATCTGGGAGCAGGGGGCGGTAGCGGACCTCGACCGGGAAGGTCCGCCCGGAGACCTCGATGACCGGGGCACCGCCGAAGTGGGCGGAGAACCGGTCCGTCTCGATCGTCGCCGACGTGATGATGATCTTCAGATCCGGCCGGCGCGGCAGCAGCGAGCGTAGATAACCGAGGATGAAGTCGATGTTGAGGCTGCGCTCGTGCGCCTCGTCGATGATGAGGGTGTCATAGCGGCGCAGGGCACGGTCCGAGGAGATCTCGGCGAGCAGGATGCCGTCCGTCATCAGCTTGACGAGGGTGTCGTCGTGGACCTGGTCGGTAAACCGGGTCTGGTAGCCGACGACCCCACTGCCGGCAGACGGTGCGGGGGTGCCGAGTTCCTCGGCGATCCGGTCGGCCACGGTACGCGCGGCGATCCGTCTCGGCTGGGTGTGCCCGATCATCCCGCGCACGCCGCGGCCGAGTTCCAGGCAGATCTTCGGCAGCTGGGTGGTCTTCCCCGAACCCGTCTCCCCGGCGACGATGACCACCTGATGGTCGCGGATCGCCGCGAGGATCTCGTCTCGGCGCTGTGTCACCGGCAGGGCCTCGGGGTAGCTGATCGCCGGCACGCGCTGCCGGCGACGCTCGACCCGGCTGGCGGCCTGTTCCGCCTCGGCGGCGATCGCGGCCAGCGCCCGCTTACGGGCCGCGGCATCCCGTGTGCGCCGGCTGTCGGCGAGGCGCCGGCCCAGCCGGTGCGCGTCCCGTGGCGCAAGCTCGGCCAACCGGGCCGTCAGCTCCACCACCCGCACCGGCGGCGGGGTGCCCGACGCCAGCCGATCGGACTCGGACGGTGCTGGACTCGCGGCTGCGGTCGCTGCCGAGCCGCTGGATGGGGGACCGGAGGACGAAGAATTCACGGACGGTCCCTCCTCACGCCCTCCAGCCTAGGGCATCACGGGCACCGGCCGGCCCACCGCGCGGCCGATCTCGCCGCCGACTCCGGGACCGTCCGCAGCTGTCCGCCTGCTCGTCCGACGGACCGGCCTTCGGCCTGGCTGTGGATGCCCGTCGAGCGGACCACAGCGGGAGCATGGTTGTCGCGAACGTATCCCCGCGGACGCCACCGGCTGCGGTCGGGTTGTAACCTCCGAGGAGATTTCCGGGTGGAAACCCCGGTCTGATGGTGTCGGAAGGTGACGAGACGGTCACGAATGTTTGGGGCTTCGGCCTCGTCGGGGGACAGTCGTGCGGCCGAGCCGTCCGTCGGCTTCGCTGACCTGCGCGGTCACCGGCCGGCTGCCCGATGCCGCCGGCGACCGGTCGGCCAGCCAGGGTTCCACCGGCGGGGCGTCCGGCCCGGGTCGCCACCGACATCCGAACCACGGCGGCGATGACCGCGGCGGCGAGGACCCTCGCGGCGATGACCATGGCGGGACAGGGCGCGGGGACGGCGTGGGCGGCGCCGTCGGCATGACCGAGACCGCGTTCGGCGCGGCAACGTTGGAGCTGGGGCGGGCGTCGGCCGAGGTCGGGCGGGCACACCGGGCGCTCGACCGGGTCATGACCAGCGTGCTGGTCGCACTGCGGGCCGTCGCGCTCGTGCTCACCGTGTTCTACCTGGTCGCCTGGGACTGGTATCGCGATCATCCGGTGGCCGCGGGTGTCCTGTGCCTCACCGCGGTCTGGCATGTGGTGTTCTGCCTGGTGGGGTTGCGACGCGGGGTCGGGCCGGTCCTGGCCGCGGTCGGTGCCGCGATCGCGCTGCCGCTCGGGGTCGCCGCCGGATCCCTGCTGCCGGACCAGTCGATCGGCGACAGCGGGAACTTCGTGTTCCTGGCCGTCGTCAACGCCTCCGTCGCCGCGGTCTGGGCCTTTCCGCGCCGGGTCGCCGGCGCGACGCTGCTGCTGCTCGCGGCCGGCGTCCTGATCGGTGGCTGGGGCCACAGCCCGCAGGTCTTCACACAGACGTTGCTGCTGCTCGCGGCGCCGGGGCTGCTGGGGATGTCGATCGGCCGGCTGCGCCAGATCGCCCGCACGGCCGACCGGCGCTGGGCGAACGTCGTCGCGCGCCATCGCGCCGAGGCGATCGTGTTCGCGGTCGCCCGGGATCGGCGCGAACGTGAGCGTGTCATCCATGACACGGTGCTCAACACGCTGACCGGTCTGGCCTGGGGCGGCGGGCGGGACGCGGCGCTCGCCCGGCGCCGCTGCGCGCACAGCCTCGCCGCCGTGCAGGATCTGCTGGACCCGGCCGCCGACGCCGGTCCGGCCCTGGCCGAGCGGCTCGCCGAGGTCGTTGCGGAGGCAACCGGGCGCGGCCTGGTGGTCGATGTCGTCGACCGGCTGCACCCCGCCGCCGCGGCTGAGGTCGACGGCGGGGCCGGAGGGCAGACATGGAACGAGCCACCAGGGGTGGTCGGCTCGGCGTTCGCCGGGGCGGTCCGGGAGGCGCTGGCGAACATCGAACGTCACTCCGGGTCCAGCCACGCCTGGGTGGTTCTGGACGGCGGCCCGGACGAGATCACCGTGCAGGTGCGCGACATCGGCCGGGGCTTCGAGCCGGACCTGGCCGACTCCGGGCGACTCGGACTGCGCCGTTCGGTCATCGGCCGGATCGAGGATGTCGCCGGCACCGCGGACATCACGTCGGCGCCCGGGCGCGGCACGACGGTCGAGCTGCGCTGGCGCACCCCGCGCATCGTGCCCACCGCGGACGGTGTGCCGTCCGCGCGCGTCGCCTGGCCCGCCGGCATCAAAACGGCCCTTGGCCGCTGGCCGGGTGCCGCCGGTGGGTCAGCGGCCACTGGTGGGCCGGATGCCGCCGGTGGGCGTCATGACGGGTTGGTGCCGGATCGGCGCAACGTGGCCGCGATCGCCGCCGACCTCGGGGCCGCGTACTCGGCAGGGCTACGCCGAGCGGTCGGACACGTCGCCGCCGCCTGGCTGATGCTCATGCTCGCGCCGCTGCTCGATACCCTGCACTGGGTCCGGGAACCGCTGGTCGCGGTGGTGCTGTGGGTGGCACTCGCGGTGGTCGTCGCCACCGCCGGGAGGCTGGTTCGCCGCCGGCCGCTGTCCGGACGCGAGGTGCTGCTGCTGCTTGCGATCGCCGCCGGGACCGTGGTGGTGGGTGCGCGCAACACCGTCGGCGCCGACATCGTGCGCATCGCCGACTGGCCGCTGCTGATGCTGGCGCTGCTGCTCGCGTTCGTCACCGCATCCCGTCCGGCCCGGGAATGGACCGCCGCGCTGGCCGGTGCGGTCGTGCTGGTCACCGGCCTGGTGCTGGCCCGTGACGGGGGCAATCCGCTGGTGGTCGCCCGGCTGGGCTCGATCATCTACGGCTGCTGCGCGGTGCAGATCATCACGGCGATGCTGGGTCCGCTCCTGCGCCGGACCGGCCTGGACACCGCGCACATCCTGGCCGCCGAGGCCGAGGTCGCCGCGAACGCCGACTCCTCGGCCATGATCCGTCGGGAGCGCCTCGCCTGGTTGGGCACGGTCGAACGGGACGTCCTGCCGCTGCTCGCCGACGTCGCCGACGGACGACGCGACCCGGCAACCGCCGGGGTACGCAGCGCCAGCGCGGCCCGCGCGGCGGGCATCCGCCGGATGCTCACCGGTGGCGGGCCGTCCTCGGCACTGGCCGATCTTGATCCGGTGCTCGCCGACGCCGAGAGCGCCGGAATCAGCGTCGAGATCCAGCGGTCAGGAGATCTTCGTACCGCTCCCGGGCCGGTGCGTGCGGCGCTGGCCGACCGGGTCGGCGAGGTACTCGCGACCGCCGGAAGCGGCCGGGCGATCGTCACGGTGATGTGGTCGCCCGCCGGTGGCAGCGTCTACGTCACCATGCCCTGGCCGGACGAGCTGGCCCTGCCCGACGCGGTCCTCGGCACCGCCGCGACCGCCCCCATCCCGACCAGTGACGACGCCCCCCTTCGGGCAGCCGATACGTCGGCGCGCGCTGCGGACGCGGCCACTCGCGAGGGGGACGCGACCGCTCGAGTGGGGGACGAGGCCCTGCGCGTCGGGGTGGAGGCGGAGGTGGATGACCACTGGTTGAGCCTCGAGCTCACCTGGCCCTGCGTGCCACCGGACGGTGGCGCGGCAGCTGGCCGGACTCCCCGGCGCCTGACGTCGGATCCCGGCCCGGGAGCCTGATCCCCGGTGCCCGGCTCGTGGACCCGCCCCCCGAGGTCGGATCCCGTGGCTCCCGAACCTCGCCTCGGGGGCGCGGCTGCGTCCTACAGGCTGGCGACGATCTGGCGCAGCAGGTCGGGCGTCTCGGCCGGAGTGGTGCTGTCGACGCTGAGGCGGTTGTAGACCTCCATGTACCGGTCGACCTCCTCGCGCTTGTCGAGGTAGGACGAACCGGTGAGCTGCTCGAGGTAGACGACGTCAGGCAGGTCCATCTCCGGGAAGCGCAGGATGGTGAAGGCGCCTCCTTCGGCCGCATGGCCGCCGAAGGAGAACGGCATGACCTGCAGCGTGAGGTTCGGCAGCTCACCGAGTTCGATCAGGTGCTCGATCTGGCCGCGCATCACCTTCGGACCGCCGATCGGCCGATGCAGCGCCGCCTCGTCGACCACCACCCACAACCGCGGGGGATTTGGGCGGTACAGCAGCTTCTGTCGGTTCATCCGTACACTGACTCGTCGCTCGACGACATCACTCGGCAGCCCACTGCTACCACTGGTGATGATGGCGCGGGCGTAGTCCTCGCTCTGCAGCAGGCCCGGAATGAACTGCACCTCGTACGTACGGATTAGCTGGGCCGACTCTTCGAGGCCGACGTACGGCTGGAACCAGTTCGGGAGCACGTCATTGAAGTTCTGCCACCAGCCGGCCGAGTTCGCTTCCCGGACGAGGGCGAGCAAGGGCGCGCGATCGGCTTCCTCCGTGACCTGATAGAAGGTCAGGAGGTCGGCAACGTCGCGTTCTTTGAAGCTGACGCGGCCCAGCTCCATACGGCTGATCTTCGACTCCGACGCCCGGATGTGGTACCCGGCCGTCTCCCGGCTGATGCCCTTCTCCTCGCGAAGTCGACGGAGCTGGGAGCCGAGCAGGATCCGACGTACCGTCGGTCCACTTCCCGGCTGAGCTGTCGTCACGGTCGGCCCCCTCGCCATCGGTCAACGCAAGAGTATGACATCTGATCTTCTTGATCCGGTTGCGTCTCTGGTTCTCATGCCTGATCGACGGTCGCTTGTTTAGCGTAGTGAGTGTTATTTGTATACTCGCTCACGGAGAGTATGTGAGACGGGTGTCCGTCGGCTGGGTCGGATGGCCCGATTGGTGCCGACGGGCGGGCGCGATCGTGGCGTGCTGTGATGCTGCCCATCCGTTCTGTTTCTCTGCAGCACATGAGCGCGGTGGAAGGCTGGCGTCCGGCCTGTTCATGCCACCGGAGTGGCCCCGCGTCGCCCGCCCTCACCTTCCGCCTCCGTTACTGTCCGAAACTGTCCGCGTACGTCTGTCTTTCGCGTCGCGTGCTTCCGCCTGGTCGTCCGCGTGTCGCCGCGGGTCCGTGTCCTGCCCGGTCGGGCTGGCGGCCCGCCGGGACTCCGCACGAGAGCGCGGCCCGCCGTCTGATTGCACCTGATGCCGCGGCGTAACGGGGATGCCCCCGGCACGCTCGGGTAGCCCGCCGCGGGCCGACTCCACGCCGCGATCGCCTCCGGCGGGCGCCTGGGAGGGCCGGCTCGGGTCGGAGTACCGCTCGCGGTGTGGTCCGTTGGACCTGTGGTGCAGGGTCGGCCGACCGGGGTGGTGGGTCAACCAGGTGCCTTGCAAGGGACGGTGTGGTGTGGCGCCGTTCTCCGTGGACCACTGGTGGGCGATCGTTGCGTTGACTGGCGTGATGTCGTGCCCGCGCTCGGTCCGATGCGCTGCCTGTGGGCGTCGAGCGGCGGTCGTGGATGGTCCAAACGTCCCGGTCTCCTGTGGGGCCCCCTGTTCGTGCCGTGCGCGGCCCGAATGCGGACATCCCCCGGCTGCATATACGCGTTTCCCCCAGCCGAAAGATCGGCTGCCCGGCTTCACCCCTTCTGGGGCGATACGAAGGGCTGGCGCGGTCGCGCGATTCCTCACTTTACGGATTTCGGTGGCGATTCGACGGCGGTTTGACCCACGGGCGCCCGCCTTCCGTCGCTCGTCGCCGTTCGCCGCTGCTCGTCGCCGTCCATCGCTGCTCGTCGCCGTCCGCGGCTCGCGGCGGTCCGCGGTCTGTGCCGCCCGGTGCGGCTCGACGGCTGTCGATGTCCTGCGCCCCCGATTCCCCATCTCTCTACGTAGTTCTTTGAGGTCATCTAGTAGTCATCTACCAATCTTCGTGGCTATCTGTGGTGATTTGGGATCCCGCCGTGTGGCATCTGCACGGCGCGATGCTTCCCGTCGATCGCACGTGAGGTTGTCGCACGCACACGCCTCCCGCATGATGCACGTGCACCCGACCGTGCTGTATCGTGAGCCGAAGTTCGTGCAGGCGCACACGCGGTGAGTTCGTGGGGTTGCAAGGGGGCATCCCGGCGCGGCGGCCGGCGGCCTGTCCGCAACAGCGGTGCGGCGGGGCGGACTGCGTGGGGTTAGGGCTCGCCGTCGTGCGCTGCCCTGGGCTTGGGGAGAAACGCATGAGCAAGATCTACAGCGGCATGCCGGCGACTGCGCTTGAGCGCGTGACCTGGCAGAAGAGCCGGCGGAGCAACTCCCAGGGCAACTGCGTCGAGATGGCGAAGCTGCCCGGCGACGAGGTGGCCGTGCGCAACTCCCGTCATCCCAACGGGCCCGCGCTCGTCTATACCCGGGCTGAGATCGAGGCTCTGATACTCGGGGCCAAGGACGGCGACTTCGACAACCTTCTCCAGTAGTCCGCGCCGCCATGTCCCTGCTGACTTCGGTTGTCCCCTCCAGACCGGCACGTGCCCACGCGGCCATGACGGCCCGTCCGAGCGGAGACAGCATGCCCCCGCCCGCCGCGGAACGGATCTTCAACTCCGGTGATCTTCCGTCGCTCTCGCTGCCCGGGGCGGACGGGCTGATTACCTGCCGGTGGCTGCGCGAGTCGCATGTCATCTCCGTCACCGGCGCCGTTACTGCCGTCACCGAGGCCGAGGGCCGGGCCACCGGCGTCCCGGCCAACCTCGGCCTCGGTGACGGTGATCTGAGCGCCGAACGCCGCCGTGCGCAGGTCGGCTTCATGCTCGTGGAGCCCGCGTGGCTGGTGCGGGCCGCGGCCGAGCGGGTCCGCGCGCCGGGGATCGACGCCGTCGTGCTGCACACCCACCCGAGCCCCCCGGGGCGCAGCGCCCTTGCACTTGCGTTCGCCTCGTACCTGCGCAACGTTCTGCGCCGACCGGCGACCGGAGTTGATCCGCGCCTGGCGAACAACGTCGTCACCTCCGGCCTGCGGCCGGACCTGCGCGGCTTCCACGACCTGGTCCGCGTACCCCATCTGGTGACGATCACGGACGGCACGGGCGCGGTGGCCGACACGATCGTCTGGGAGATCATGACCGGGTCCCAGTTCGACGCCTGGCTCGGCGGTGCCCCCCGGCCGGACCAGCAGGCCATCGAGGCGCATCTGCCCGGCCTGCTCCGGCTGCGCGGCCTGCAACGTCTGGGTCGCCTCGACCACCGGTTCGCCGGCGTGCTGGCGGACATTCCTGGCGGTGGCCCACTGACCACCCGGCTGATCCACTGCTTCCCTCGGCTGGTCCTTCCCCTGGCCGCCGCCGCCTGATCGGGCCGGGCCTGATCGGGCCGTCGTCGCGGGCCACCGGGCGGTGAGTCCACCCACACCGTCCCATCACCCGTCCGGGCCAGGGTCGGCCTGGTCGATCAGCTCGCGCCTGGGCCGATCGGGCCAGCCGGGTCCATCGGGGGGCCACCGTCCGTCGACGGACCCGGTGTCCGGCCTCGACGCAGCGGTGGCGGGGGCGTGCCGGTGGGGGCGCCCGAGCGGTGACCGCTGGCCCGTTGGAGCAGTACGGACCGTCCCGCGACCTGCCGGCGGAGCGGCCGCGGCGGACAGGTAACGATGTGATGGCATTATGTGATCGGGGTGGCGTGATCGTCCTGTGTGGACGCGGCGACGGCGTCCCGTCCGATCGGGCGGGGGCGGTGCGGCCGGTGCGGGGCTTTGTGTGTCCTTCCGTGTCTCGTCGCCCACAAGGGGAACCCGCGTACGCAACGGTTGTTGTGCGGCGCGCCTTCCACCACCGGACGGTCGTTGTGGGCCTATGGTCAGGCGCACCGGAACGCCGCTTTATGGGGAGAGTCGCGGATGACCGTATCGCTCGAGGACGCCCGTCGGATCATCGCCGCCGGGGAAAGGTATGCGATTCACCTCGGCCAACCGGTTAACATCGCCGTCGTCGATCACGCTGGGATTCTGGTGGCCCACGTACGGATGGACAACGCCCGGCTGCGGACCGCCGACATCTCGGTCGACCGGGCCTGTGCGGCGCGGGCGTCGGCGCTGCCAGCCGTGCCGGCGCGCCTGGTCCACCACGGCACTGACGAGGGCCCGGCCGAGTGGTCCGCGGGGGGCATGGACGCCGACCCGCCCGACACCGACTTCGAGGCCGATCTCGATTTCGACCGCGGCGGTGGCCACGGTCTGAGCGGTGCTCGCGGCGGTCATGATCGTGGCAGCCATGATCGCGGTGGGCGGGTGGTCGAGGGCGGGCTGGGCCGACACCGGGCGGTGTTCCCGCGGCCGGTCGGCTCCGGGCTCAACGGCGCCGTCCCGCTGTGGCGCGACGGCCTGGTCGTCGGGGCGGTGGGTGTCAGCGGCGGGCCGACCCCGCACGACGAGGCGATCGCCCGGGCGGCCGCCGCCGCGTTCTGAGCAATATCACACCTCACGAAATACCCGTCACCGCACCTGATCAGATGCATAGCGTCGGGCCGTGCCCGATATCACGGTCCGTTTCGCCGCAGCGATGCGGACCCCCCGACGCCGGTGGCGACGTCGGGGGACGGTGCGCGGCGCTCGCCTGGCCTGCGCGGCGCTGGCCTGCCTGAGCGTGGTGTCGGGGCTGGTGGCCTGCACGTCCGGCCAGTCGACAGGGACCCACGCGGCGAGCTGCGTGGGTCCGGGCATCAGCCGGGACGAGATCCACCTCGGCATGATCTACCCGGACACCGGCATCACGGCCTCCCTGTTCGCGACGTTCCGCGACGGCGTCGACGCCCGTCTGGGCGTGGCGAACGCGGCGGGTGGGGTGAACGGCCGTCGGATCGCCTACACCTGGCGGGATGACGCGTCGAGTCCGGCGGGCAACCAGGCCGCGGCCCACAGCCTCGTCGACAACAACGCGGTGTTCGGCCTGATCGAGTCGTCGTTGTCGGCCGGCGCCTCCGCCGATTTTCTGCATGGAGCCGGAATCCCGGTCACCGGCACCTCGCTGGATCCCGACTGGGCCGGGCACGACAACATGTTCAGCTACTCGAACCTGGTGGCGAAGGGCTCATCGGTCTCTACCTGGGGCAGGTTCGTCGCCGACCAGGGCGGGCACCGTGCCGTTCTCGTCCAGTCGGCCTTCTCGCGGACGTCTATGGTGCTCGCCGACGAGATGGAGCACAGCCTGCGCGCGGTCGGCATCCCCGTGGTGGACCGGGTCGACGCGACCAGCCTGATCGCGGTGGCGGCGCTCGGGCAGCAGGTGCGGGCCAGCAATGCGGACGTGATGATCGGCACGGTGACCGGCGCGGCGTTCGCCAGCCTGCTGCGGGCCACCCGCAGCCAACCCTCGAAGCTGCGGGTCATCCTCTCGCCGACGAACTACGACCAGCTGTTGCTGGATCGCTACCGCGACGCCCTGCCCGACGTCTACACGTTCACCGACTACCAGCCGTTCGAGCTGAACCTGCCCGCCCATCGTCGCTTCCTGCAGGGCATGCGGGCCCACGCACCGCAGGTGACACCGCCCACCCAGCAGGCCGCCCTGGCCGGGTGGATCTCGGCCGACATGTTCCTGCAGGGGCTGGCGGTGGCCGGCTCGTGCCCGAACCGGGCCTCGTTCCTGCACGGCCTGCGGGCGCTGCGGGGCTACACCGCGGATGGCCTGCTGCCCGCCGCCGTCGACTTCGTCGCGAACAGCGGGCAGGTGAGCCCGTGCTACACGTTTCTGCGGATCAACCACGACGCGAGCGGCTTCGACGTGCTGCACCCGGCCCCTCGCTGTGGGCAGGAACTCGCCGAATAGCGCGTTCGGGCCCACGGTGTGAGCCGCTAGGTGTCGGCGAGCCACCCGCGCGGACAGCGGTCGGACTAGCATCACTGGCGGCGCGACGGAAACAGCAGCGCAGCTCGGTGGTCCGGTCACGATCGCCCGTCGGTCCGGCCCGGCCCGCCGTCCGACCTCCGGATGACCTGCACCAGGAGATGCCAGTGAGTTCAACGCCCGTCAACGTCACCGTTACCGGCGCCGCCGGTCAGATCGGCTACGCGCTGCTTTTTCGCATCGCGTCAGGCCAGTTGCTGGGCGCGGACACGCCGGTGAAGCTTCGGCTGCTGGAGATCCCCCAGGCGGTACGGGCCGCGGAGGGCACCGCCCTCGAGCTCGAGGACAGCGCCTTCCCCCTGCTCGCCGGCGTGGACGTCTTCGATGACGCCAAGCGTGCCTTCGAGGGCACCAACGTCGCCCTGCTGGTCGGGGCCCGCCCGCGGACCAAGGGCATGGAGCGCGGCGACCTGCTGTCCGCCAACGGCGGCATCTTCAAGCCGCAGGGTGAAGCGATCAACAGCGGTGCCGCCTCGGACATCCGGGTGCTCGTCGTCGGCAACCCGGCGAACACGAACGCGCTGATCGCCCAGACCCACGCGCCGGACGTGCCGGCCGAGCGGTTCACCGCGATGACCCGCCTCGACCACAACCGGGCGATCGCCCAGCTGGCGAAGAAGCTCGGCGTCGCGAACACCGAGATCAAGAAGATCACCATCTGGGGTAACCACTCGGCGAGCCAGTACCCGGACATCTTCCACGCCGAGGTCGGCGGCCGTAGCGGTGCCGAGGCGGTCGGCGATCAGAAGTGGATCGAAGAGGAGTTCATCCCGCGGGTGGCCAAGCGCGGCGCGGAGATCATCGAGGTGCGCGGTGCCTCGTCGGCCGCCTCGGCCGCCTCGGCCGCGATCGACCACGTCTACTCCTGGGTGAACGGCACGCCCGAGGGTGACTGGACCTCCGTGGCGCTGCCCTCCGACGGCTCCTACGGCGTGCCCGCGGGCCTGATCTCCTCGTTCCCGGTCACCTCCTCCGGCGGCTCGTTCCAGATCGTGCAGGGGCTCGAGCTCGACGCCTTCTCCCGGGCGAAGATCGACGCCTCGGTGCAGGAGCTCGCCGAGGAGCGGGAGGCTGTGCGCGCTCTCGGCCTGATCTGACCGATCCAGGCTGATCGTCGTCGAACCGCTGCCCCGAGGGCGCCACGGTGTGGCCCTCGGGGCAGCGGCGTTCTGACCGTGTTTCGAACCCCGAGGCGGCGGACTACACTGATCTTCCGCAGGCCACACACCGGTTCGGGGGAACTCGTGACGCAGAGGCTGACCGAGGCGGAGATCGAGGCTTTGGCCACCATGTTCGACACCCGGACCGGGGCCGTGCAGGTGCTGGAGGGCGCCGGTCTTGGTCGGGAGCAGATCCCGGTTTTCGACGGCTCGCCCTTCCAGTTCTGGACCGAGATCGCCCACCTGCTGCGTAACGGCATCATCGAGGACGGCCGGGTCCGCCTGCTCGCTGCCGCGGCGAAGCGGTTCCCCGCGCTGCCCGCCTTTCAGGGACAGCCGCCGGCGGAGTCCGCTCAGCATGCCGGATCTGGCGGGCATGCGCGGGCCGCCGGCCCGGCGGGCTGGCGGGCACCCACGTGGGGTGCGGCGCCAGGTGCGTCGCGGCCCGCCAGCCTGTTCTGCGTGGACGCGCGCGGCTACAGCTCTCGTGACCTGCACGGCCAGGTCGATGTGCGGGTCGGGGTCCGCGAGGTCATCGACACGGCTCTCGACCGGGCCGACGTCTCCGGTGCCGTACTGCTGCGCCAGGAGAGCGGTGACGGTTGTCTGTGCGCTCTGGATGCCGCGGTTCCCAAGGACCTGCTGGCCAGCGACTTCGTGCGCGAACTGCGCATCGCGCAGCGCCAGTTCAATCGGGTGCGCCAGCCGGAGGCACGGGTGCGGCTGCGACTGGCGCTGCACCATGGCCAGATCCTCCCCGAGGGCGAGGGCGCTGCGGGCGACGCGGTGGTGGTCGTGTGCCGCCTGGCCGACGCGGCTGCGGTCCGCACCGCACTGGACAACCACCCGGAAGCCGAGCTCGTCCTCGCGCTGTCGCCGGACTTCTACCGGGACACGGTCGCCGAAGGGCTGCGTGACCTGGATCCCGCCGACTTCGCCCTGGTCCCGGCAGTGGTCGGCAGGAAGTTCGTCGGGGATGTCTGGGTGACGTTGCCCGGTCACCGGACGAATCCACCGGTGACCGAACAGCCATTGCGGCTCGTACCGCAGCCCGGGGCGCAAGCCGCCGTCCAGGTTGCGCCGCAGCCCGCTCAGCAGACGCCGCCGGCCGACCGGCCGGTGCGGGTGCAGGCCCCGGACGGGCCCCCACCGCCGTTTCCCGGTCGCGTGTTCTGACACCGCCCGGGCGGTCACCGCCGGCTCGGTTCGCCGAGCGTGGCGGTGACGGTGGCGAGCAGGCGACACAGCCCCCGGCCGTAACTGTCGCTTCCCTCGAGGCGGCTCCATTCCCGCAGCGCCGTCATCATGGCGTGCAGTTCGGGCCCCGCGGCCTCGCCGGAGTGCACCCGGTCGATCAGGTTGTGCACGCGGGCCGTCCAGGCCAGTGCCTCATCGCCGGCGGCCCGTGCTCGGCGGGAGGCCTCGTCGATACGAGCGCGCCGCAACATCGGGCGCCCGGTTGCCGTGGCAGCTTCGGCAAGCCTGATCAGCCCGGCAGCCCGCCCGGCGTTGGAGCTGATGTCACCGTAGACGCTCAGTGACCGTCGCCATAGCTCCTCGGCGCGATCCGGATCGGCCTGTCGCTGGGCGGGGAGCAGGGTGCCGTCCCCACGCCGGCCCAGGGTCTGCGCGCCGCCGTTCGGATAGCCGGCCCAGTCCCCGCGAACCAGCGCGATGTGCGCGCGGGTTGCGTCATCGCTCTCTCCGGCCAGCTCAAGGGCGTCCAGCGCCCGTCCGGCCTGGGCGGCCCGACCCACCCGGAAGAGCAGGTCGGCCCGAAGGACCGCACCATAGGCACTGGCCTGGCGGACCGGGAGATCGGCCAACCGGGCGACGAACACGTCCGCGATGACCAGCGCGTCCACTGCCTGCTCCCACAGCTCGCTGCCGCCCGGGCCGCGCAGCGCCCGGGCGGCGACGCCGACGCGCGGCTCCGGCGGTGCGCTCCACGGGGCGAGGTCGACACCGGTCGGCATGCCCGCCTGGACGCCCTGGCCGGGCACCACCGCGACCGGTAGCTCCGAGATGCCGACGTTCGCCGTCGGTGGCCCCTGAACCGTTGGGATGACAGCGGTACCGCCGGCCGATGGCTGTGCCCCCGTGGCGGTCGGGTCGGCGACGAACTCGGGGCCCGGCCTCGTGGAGTGCGGGCGGCCTGCCCCACTCGTGCGTGCGCGAGCCAACAGCCGTGGGCCACCCCGGGCCCGTCCGCGGGCAACCATCCGGTGTAGGCCGTGCGCAGGGCCCCCTGGGCGGGGTCGGCTGCCCGGGATCGCCCAGCCGAACATCAGCGGCGTGGGAAAGCTCCATGGCGCCATCGCGGACGTCGCGAGCGCCGGAAGGACTGCATCCACCGAGCCGGTGATGCCACTCGCCCTGCCTGCCCCAGGGTGATCCACTCCGTCCGGATGATCGACTCGGCCCAGGAGATCCGCGCTCTTCGGGGACGGCAATCCCTCTCTCGCGGCCGGAACGGACGGAGACTGAGCGGCCGGCGACGCCGCTGGCAGTGATGCTCCACCGGGAACCGGCGCAGCGGGAAGCACGCCAGCCTCGGTCAGCCGGGGTGGAGTGGCGGCCGTGGAGACGTCAACATCGGATGCGGCGACAGTCCGGCCGTCGACAGCCGGTGCGGAGAAGGCCGGGGCAGAGAAATACGGAGTGCTGGTGGCCGGGACAGTGTCGGCCGGGACAGTGCCGGTCGAGGTGGTGCCGGTCGGGGAGACGGCCGCGCAGGAGTGGGCGGCAGCGGTGGTGATGCTCGCGCGGAGCCGATGCGGGCGGTGTGCGCCATCCGGATCCCGGGCGGGCGGCGGGGCCGACAGCAGCCGGGCCCGGGCGATCCGGATGCCCGGGATCACCTCGGCGCCGAGTACACAGATGACCGCGGTCTGTGGATCGAGACGATCATGGCGCTGTTCTCGTACGGCCTGCGCCGTCCATGTGGACAGCAGATGATCAGCCGGCGCCGCACCCGAGGCTGTCGACCATCGTCCGGGTGGACGAGCGGCGCCGGCATGACGCAGGCCCGCGCCATCGGGCGCCCAGTTCCGATCGAGTGCCAGCGCCGCCAGCCACAACGCCTCGTGGACGGCGACATGATCGGGGTCGGCGCGATCGTGTTCGCTCAGGCGCAGCTCGCGCAGAGCTCCCTTGGGACGGCCGGCGGCGAGTGCCGCCGCGGCCCGGACGAAATGGCGTTCCGTTGCCGGTGGAAACGGGTGCTGCACGGCCACCTGGCTGGGTTCGACGCGGTGCTGTTCCAGGAGGAGAAGGGCGATCAGAAGCCGAGCTGAGGAGAGCGGCATCGGGCGGTTCCTTCACGGGACGCGGCCATGTGGGACACGGCGGGCGTGACGGGTTCGACCCCGGTAGGGGCCATGGCAAATCCCTGACGGTGGCCACGACGGTACCGGGCATTCCGTCCCGTGAACATGGGTTCCGGCCGATGCATGAAAAGTAGGGGCAACGGTGGATCTGTCTCGAGGAAATGGTTACGAAAAGCGGCCGAAGTGGGGAAGCTAAATTAGCTGACCAAGTGGTGGTCGCTCGCCTGGTGCATTTCCTAGATTGTGTCGTGTGGGATGGCGTGGTAGCGTCTGGACAGTTCTTCGGTAAAGGTCGATCCAGCGAACTGGTGGTCGTCAATGGCGGCCACAGGAGCCAGGCCGCGTGAGTTCGTCACGACCGCGCCGTCATATCGGGCAAGATCTTCCAGTCGCACGGGCGCGCGTGTGCTGTCGGTGGTCCGCTCCAGTAGCGCCATGGTCACACCGGTCAGGCATGGCGCGTCCGGCCAGGTGACGGTCTCGCCGGCCAGAAACCCGATGTTGGTCCTGGCGCCCTCCGCGATGGTCCCGTCGGGCCACGTGAGCAGGGCCTCGTCGAAGCCGCGCCGGTGGGCGAGCCGGGCGTGTTCCAGCTGGCCGAAGGTGCCCAGGTGTTTGATGTGCGGAAAGGGTCTGGTGTAATGCACGGACATCAGCCGCCGAGGCGTCGGCGGCGCGTCGGCCGGTGGCCCGACCACGACGATGATCTCTCCCGGACCGTCCCCGGCGGGATCGGTGGCGATGACGCGTACCGTGGCATCCATCGCAGCAGCGCCGACCGCGGCGGCGGTCACGCAACCATGGGCGGCTCCGACCGGTGCGGTGCCAGGCGATGATTCGGCGGGCAATGCGGTCTGCGGGGTGTCCAAAGCCAGCCCGCCGACGGGGAACCTGGGTGCGTCGCAGGTGTGCGGTGGGCCGGTGACCTGGAGAAAGGCGGCGAGCGCCTGGCGGATTCGCGCACGCACCCGCTCGCCACCCAACGGCTTGCCGTAAAGCTCGCGGTGAGCGGTGTCGAGGCGTTCGAGGTGGAAGGTCAGACCGCGACACCCACCGGCACGCACCTGCAGGACGGTGAAATGTCCGTGGGAGAGCAGGGCGAGCCGCCCCCAGGCCCCGGGAGCGACGGCCTGGCCGTCGACCTCGACGTAGGGCGGCGCGGCGGCGACCATCCCCAGACGATAGCCACCGACACGGCGCGACTTACGCCAAGGTGCCACCAGGCGAGGTACGCCACATGAGTGTTCGCTAGCGTGCAGACGTGCCCGCGAAGCCGGCGGGTGCCTATGTCGAAGGCCGGCACCCGTCAGGCGCCTGGCCTGCCGAAACGAATGGAGCGGTCAATGTCCGACCTTGCCGTCGATCCCACCGCCGACCCGGCCAAGCTCATCACGACGCTGGCTGCCATGTCGGAGCGGGAGGTTTCCGACCTGCTTGCGGGCCCGGCCGGAAACGACGTGCTGGACGAGATCTTCCGCCAGATGCAGGCCAACTTCCGCCCTGAGCTGGCCCAGGGTGAGAACGCGCTTGTGCGGTTCGCGCTCAGTGGCGGCCCGGACGGTGGGACCCGCACATACGAGCTGCGGATCAATGATGGTCAGTGCGCGCTGGCGCACGAGCCCTCTTCCTCCGCCGTCGAAGGCCGGCAGTTGACCATCATGACTGACCGGGTGCGCTTCGTTCGCGTGCTGACCGGCCAGGCCAACGGCGCCAAGCTGTTCCTCACCCGCAAGATCAAGGTGGACGGGGACATAAAGTTCGGCGGCAAGGTGGTCAGCTGGTTCGGTGTTCCGACCCAACAGGACTGACCAGCGCCGCCCCGGCCCCGCCGCATCGGACGCGCCGTCCCGGCCACTCTCGCATTCTGTGTACGGAGAGTATTAGCCTTCGGCTGTCAGGGTGACGGAAGGTCGGGCTGGCCGTTGCCGGGCTACTCGGTGATGCGTCGCTCCGGGACGACGGGCAAGGAGTGTGGATGGTGCGGCTGCTGCTCGACGGGCAGGTCTTCGATCTGCCCGCGGGAACGGATCCGGTGGCCCTGCGCCGCCGGGCCAGCGATGTGATGAGCGGTGCGGCCGGCAACGCCGGGCTCGACCGGATCACCCTCGCCAGCGGCGACATCCTTGAGGTCAACTGGCGGACGGTCGGCGTCGTCGAGGTCGTCGAATTCGAGCCCGACGACGACGCCGACTGAGCCGATGCCGACCGGACCGTGTTCCGGCCGGCCGGCCCGGTCAGAGCGCGAACTCGGCCGGGTCCAGGCCAAGGACGAGTGCGGCCTCGCGCACCACGGCCCGCTCGCTGGCCACGAACTCGCCGTCCACCAGGCCGATGACCTGCCCGAACCGGACGACGGCCGAGGCCTGCGCCGCCCGCCCCCGCACCTTGGCGATCTCGGCCAGAGCCACCGCCCGGCCAGCTTCAAGGTCGGCGGTCAGGCGGTCCAGATGACCCTCGAACAGGGTGATCGTCTCCTGCTCCGGGAACTGTGACAGCACCGGATCGGTTGCGGCATAGGCCCGCACGCCCTCCCGCTCGGCCGGGTCGATGCGACCGTCGGCGACGGTCACCAACGCGCAGATCGCGACCGCTGCGTCACGGAAAGCAAGCGTGCGCAGCTCCTCCCGGCGGGCGAACAGCTGGGCCCGCAGGGACACCAACGACGGCAGCCGCCGGGCTCCACCGATCGGGTCGAGCCCCCGCCACAGCGGCCAGCCCTCGGCCAGCCACCCACGCACCACCTCGGCCATCGACACCGGACGCAGCCGGGTTGCCAGCAGGACGTCCACATCCACCGGGACGAGGCTGTGATCTCCCCACCGCGACGGCGTCGGGATGTCGGTGGGCCAGATCCCGCCGAACAGCACGCTGAGCACGTGGTCCTCGGCCTGTGCCGGGGCCCGGCCCGAGACGCTGCCGTCATGCTCGACCGCGCCGACGAACTGTCGGGACACCACCCGTGGCCCGGCCAACCGGCCGACCAGCCGTTCCAACGCTTCGTCGGCCGATTCGTCTCCCTGCACCGCACCGCCCGGCAGTACATGCCACGCATCGTCGGGCGGCCGGGCGAGCAACACCCGGTGATCGATACGCAACAACAGGCGGACATCAAGATGAACAGCGGTCCGTAGCGGCATACAACGGCCTCCCGGCGACACACAGCACAGTGGGTCTCTCGCTCACCGCATCATTGCGCAGACGGCGTGACAACCACACACAGCGGTGCGTCCGGGTCATCCGCTCGGCCGGGATGTCCGGCTCGTGCCGGCCGCACGGCACGGACGGGAAACCCCTGCAGGATCCGGAGCGTGAACGCCCGGGTGGTGCGAGGCCCGGATCGGGGCAGTCCTGCACCAGGGTGGCATCCGGTGGCAGAACGGTCGGAGGCGCGCCGTAGCGTCGGGACGTACTGTTCGTCCACCTCGACGGTGCCGTGGGCCCGCGCGTGCGCACGCACCGGGCCGGCCGCGGTCGGGGTGCGTGCCACGATGAGGTGTTCGTGAACAAGTTTCTGCTCAGCGTGCACGTCCTGACGGCGATCGTCGCCATCGGCCCGGTGACCGTGGCGGCGAGCATGTTCCCCCCGGCGGCTCGTGCCGCCCTGGCCAGTCCCGGCGACGCGCACGCCGTGGGGGTCAGCCGGGTGCTGTACCGGATCTGCGGGATCTACTCGGCCGTCGGTCTGCTCGTGGTTCTGTTCGGCTTTCTCACCGCCCAGAGCCTCGGTGTTCTCGGTGAGGGCTGGTTGATGGCGGCAATCGCGCTGACCGCCCTCGCCGCCCTGGTGCTCGCCTTCGCGGTTCTGCCCGCCCAGCGCGACCTGATGGACGAGATCACCGCCGCCAGCGTCAGCTCCGTCAGCTCCGTCAGCTCTGGTGGCTCGATCGGTGGCAACCCGGCCGGCGGAGAACCGGCCGGCGCCGGGATGGCCGCCGAGCGGCCGGCCGGGGGTGAAGCGGCCGGCGCAGCCACGCTCGAGGCAGCCCCGCTCGACGGCGAGACGGCTGGTGTCGGGGCCCCCGCGGATGGGGTGGCGGCTGCGGCGGGTGGGGTGGCCCGGAGTCGACGACTGGCAATGAGTGTCGGCATCTTCAACCTGCTGTGGGTGGCCGTCACCGTTCTGATGATCATCCGTCCTGGGTCCACGACGAACGTCTGAGGCCGGCCCTCTGGCGGCGTCCCGTCCGATGAGGTCGGTCCCCGTCCACCGCAGTCCCCGCCCGTCGGGTCACGTTGTTGTCTGTCGGATCGCGTCGGGAACGCGGGATTTCTCCGTCAGGGCAGGCACTTCGGTGGGATGATCGTCGCGGACGTCCCGGTGGGGGCGGGCGACGACGGGGGAGACATCGGTGGGGCAGGCCCTGGACACGGTCAGGCGGGCGCTGGACGCCTTCGACGGCGGCGATGTGCCGGCCGCCCTCGCACTGATGCACGAGGATCTGGTGGTCGAAGCACCCGGCGGGGTGCGGGTCGAGGGCCGGGAGGCCGGCGCCGACTACAGCGCCGCGTTCCTCGCCGCGTTCGGCGATGTGGACGTCGACACGCACATCCTCGCCGAACAGGGCCAGCTCGTCGTCGAGGAGTACACCCTGACCGCGACCCACACCGGAGTTCTGCGGGACCCCGACGGCACCGAGTTTCCGCCCAGCGGGCGCCGGATCACCCTGCGGGTCGTCGAGGTCTACCGGGTGGAGGATGGCCTGATCACCGAGAACCGGCTCTACTACGACCAGACCCGCCTGGCCCGCCAGCTCGACCTGATCGCCTGACGCCCCAGTTTCCGGCAGCCTGTGCCGGTGGGTCGATGTTCGGCGGCTGATCGTCCGGGACATACTCCATCCGGAACCCCGGCAGACCGGACACACCGGGCGGGACGGCTGCCGGGCGGACCCGGGGGATCGGCGAAGGGCGGGACATGCAGTTCGACGACGAACAGGTCGATGCATCCGAGCTGGACGACCAGCGCGGCGGAGGCGGGGGCCTGGGCCGCGGCGTCGCGTTCGGCACCGGCGGTGCGGGCATCATCGGGGTGGTCATCTATCTGCTCGTCACCGTGCTCGGCGGCGGGTCCGGGTCGTCGACGTCCGGCCCGGCGCTGTCCCAGCCCGGCGGTGGGACGTCCGGGGACGTCGCCCAGCGGTGCAACACCAGCGGGGCGATCAACACCTACGACGACTGCTTCGTCCTGAAGGCGTTCAACGAGATCAACGAGGTGTGGGCCGCCCAGTTCAGCCGCGCCGGGCAGACGTACACCAAACCGCGCCTGGTCTACTTCTCGCAGGCTGTGCGCACCGGCTGCGGCACCGCGTCGTCCCAGGTCGGCCCGTTCTACTGCCCGCCGGACCGGCGGGTCTACATCGACCTCGGCTTCCTGGCCCAGCTGCAGCAGGACTACGGCGCCCAGGGCCGCTACGCGCAGGCCTACATCGTCGCCCACGAGGTGGGTCACCACCTGCAGACCCTGACCGGTACGGAGGCGCGCGTCCGCCAGGCGCAGCAGGCCGACCCGTCCCGGGAAAACGCGCTGAGCGTGCAGCTGGAGCTGCAGGCCGACTGTTATGCCGGGGTGTGGAGCACGCTTGCGAACACCGGCGGCAACGTCACGATCGGTGAGGCCGAGCTCGACCAGGCCCTCGGTGCCGCCCAGGCCGTCGGCGACGACCGCATCCAGGCCCGCGCCGGCGACGTCAACCCCGAGACCTGGACACACGGCTCCGCCGAGCAGCGCCGCAGCTCCTTCCTCACCGGCTACCGCGGCGCCACCATGGCCTCCTGCGGCACCGTCCCCCACGCCTGAGCGGAGTTGCCGCCGGCCGTTCGGGGTGGCCCCGGCCAGGCGGGCGGCACTGCGACAGGTGATGCCGCCGACCGAACGCCACCGCGACCAGGTGGGACTGCCGTCGGCTACGTGCGGGCGACGGCACCGAAGATGCTGATCTCCCCGTCTGCCAGCGTCGGCTCCACCTCCGGCCGCCACCGGTGGACGACCTCGATACCGGGATCGAGGATGGTGAGACCGTCGAAGAAACGCGCGATCTCCGCCCTGCTCCGGGGTTGAAGCCGCACCCCGGACTGGCGGATCTTCGCTGTGGCCTCGTGGGAGTCCGCGTTGAGGTCGTTGGTGCCGTGGCTGATGACGAGGAAGCTGCCCGCCGGCAACGGGTCGAGCAGGGTGCGGACGATCTCGAACGGCTCGTCCCCCTCGAGAAAGTGCAGCACCGCGATCAGACAGAGCGCCACCGGCCGGGTGAGGTCGAGGGTCTCGGTGAGCTCCGGGGCCGCCAGGATGCGCGCGGGATCCCGCAGGTCGGCGTGAAGACAGGTCGTGCGGCCCTCGGGCGAACCGACGAGCCGCGCCCGCGCGTGCGCCAGCACGATCGGTACCATCCCCGGGTTGCGCATGACAAGTGGGTACTTGCGCGCCGGAACAGTTGTGAGCAACGGGTGGGCGCACATGTCGGTGTACTGGGCGCGTAGACGACGGTGCTGTTCTGCCTGGAGGCTAGGCGGCGGGTGCGCGGCGGGCTAGCACGTTCGCGATGAGGGTGGCAGCCGCTGGCGGGACGGGCGGGGCTTCGGCGAGTGTTTCGGCGAGCCAGCGTGCCACCGCTTCGGCGTCCTTGCCGTCCGACTCGGCATCGTGGGCACCCCGCGCCCTGGCCGTAGGGCCCGGCGCCACTGTGGGGCTCTTTCCATCCTTGTCCGCCGTGCCGGTCTGCGGTGGCCCGTCCTCCGTCTGCGGTGGGTCGTCACACGAGTCGGTATGGGCCGGACGGCGAACGCGAGACGGATCGACCACAGCACCTCACAGGGCAGGCGGAGATAATTCGGCAAACAAACGCTAACCGGACTATCCGTTGCCGCCAAGAGGATGCATTCCGTCGACAGTCCCCGCCGGCTCCCACGCTTAGATACGATGCCAATAGGAGCATGATTCTTGGTTCGCTTGGGTGGGCGTCGGACGCTGGCTGAGCTGCACCGATGCGCCACCTCGGACCCGCCCAATAAACAGGTAGGCGGATGGGTACTCCGGTAGGTAAGCGGACGGGCGGGTCACGGAAAAACAGACCTTTCGGCCATTTCACCGCAAAATAGACGGTAAAATGTGACGGAGGTCACCAGGAAAAGGAGGCTCTGTCTAGTCTGGTGCCTTCTGGCGGGTTCGTACTCAGTCCGCATCGACGATCGTCACCTGCGAAGGCCGGCAGCCAAGGGTTGTCGACCGATCCAGAAAGCGTTTGATCCGCCACCTTCTCTCCGGACAAGGGCTTCAGGCGGCAAGCCAGGGTGGCCGCACCCTGGGGCCTGGGCCTTTGCGCTGGCTCGATGGAGTCGTGTGCGGGTGGTCGTGTGGTCAGCCGCCGCCGGTGGTCAGTGCGGGGACGGAGATGACGGTGACCTGGATGGTGGAGACGGTGGTGAGGCCGTTGAACATGCCGGTCTGGCCGGCGCCGGTCCAGGTGACGTTCCAGGTGACGGTGGCGGTCACGGGGAACACGCCGCCGGGCTGGTCGTCGGAGTCGGTCTGGTAGGTGTAGCCGCAGTCCGGTGAGGCTGCCTTCGGGTCGCTGGTGGGTGGGTAGGGGGTGCCGGGGCCGGCGCAGCGGACCTGGGTGCCGTCGCCCATCGTCCAGACGGCCTCGGTGGGGGTGGCGACGGCGGTCACCGACACGCCGCCGGCAGCGGCCGTGGCGGAGACGGGCTGCCAACCGGCGGGGTCGAGCCACATCCACGTCGGCAGGCGGATGAGCTGCCGGCCGGTCGGACTCAGTGCGATCTTCGGGCCTTGGAGGCGGAGCTGGTTGCGGGCCTGTTCAGCGAGGGCCCCCGGATCGGGAACGGCAGCCGCCGGAGCGGCCTGCCCGTCCGCGATCCAGACCGGGGGCCGGTAGAGCGCGTCGCGCCACCCGTCGTTGTGGCACTGGTAGACATACCAGGCTCCCGCCTGCCCGTCCGGGCCGGTTGCGACAGGCAGCACCCGCAGCAGCCGCGGCCGGTCGACTGCGGCCACCACGCGGAGTCCGCCCGCACGCGGGGCGGGGCGAAACACCACCGGCTGGATCGGATCGCCGTCGGGCTGGAAGTCGCTGCGGGTGTACGAGCATGTGGCGAGTTCCGACGGGTCGAGCGAGGTGTCACCGGGCGGGCGCACCGCACCGCCGCTGGCCGCACCGCCGTGTGACCTGCCGCCCTGTGGCGCTGGGCGGGCAGCCTCGCCGGGTGGGGGCGGGGGGCTGGCGTTCTGTCCGGCAGCGAGTTCACAGCCTGGATGCGGATTCTGGTCGCAGTCGGTGAACGCATACGGGTCGCGGGCGAAGGCCGGGGAGGCACCTGCGGCGGCCAGCAGGAACAGCATCGCGGTCACCGTCGCCGCGCGCCGGACCCTCAGCATGACCCGAGAGCCTCGACGGCGAAGCGAGTCACTTTCCACGACCCGTCCTGGTGCAGGCGAACCTCGGAGGTGACTGCCCGCCGGCCACCCGGCTCGTCATCGACCAGCGTGCCGTTGGTGTGGTACTGAAGCCAGTTCGTACTGTCGGCGCAGTCGAACACCATCACCATCGTCGGCGCCGCAGCCGGACTGACCGAAGTGACCTTCGGATGCAGCACCGGCGCCCCACGCGACACCAGCCCGTTGTAATGGTCGGCGTACAGGCTCCCAGAGGCGACCTGCAACGCCGACCCGGAGGCGTAGCGCACCAGCTCGGGTGACCTCCAGTTCGACGTGTGGCTGGCCTGCGCCATCGCCTGCCACAACCCGACATAGGCGGCCACCGCCCGCCGCCCAGCAAGATCAGCCGGCGACGTCGGCGACGACGACACCGACGGCGACACCGAGGCGCCCCGTGTCATAGATGGGGTCGAGCTCACGGCGGGTTCCGGCTCGGAGCCATGATCCGAGCTGCACGCACCCACCATCACCGCGACGGCCAGCAGCACGCCGGCCGTCGCCCACCACGCCGGCCGGCAGCGAGCGCGCAGGTCCGAACGAGTAGCCACAGCACCCACCTCGCAGCGTCCGGCGCCGGTCCGTCACCCCTGCAACCCGGACCGTTCCCCTCCATGCGTACCTCGCCGACAGGCCAGTGGGCCGTACCAACTCGGAAGTGAGAACGACAATCCAGCAAAAATTGGCCCTTTATAGCTATATCGTCGCTAGTCCAACCAGAACTAGCGGATGACTCAAAAGGAGCATTCTCTGCTGGCGGACGGGAAATGCTGGCGTCTGCGCACCCAGAGCGCGACACCACAGGGCCCTCGCCCGCCGAACCTCCGTGCCCGTCGGGTGTTCAAGGCCCACCATCGACGCACGCGATGGGACTACTCGTCGAGGGTCGGACCGAGGAGAAGGGCCTCACCCAGATCAGCCGTCGCGGAGCTTCCTGGCCAGCCTGCGGCCAGGTCGGCGTGCAGCCGCCGCAGCCGCGGGAGGAGTCGAGCGCCGGCTACGCGGGTCGGGTCAGCCAGGAGACCCCTGGGGTCCACGCGGCACGGCGAGCAGCGCCGCGCCGAACAAGCTGCGTTCGGCGCCGTCCGGGGCAGAATTGATCACCATGGGGGTGGCGTCGGCGGGCGTTGCGTGGCTATGGGCGGCGCGTTCGATGGCGGCGAGGTAGCCGCCCGCGTCGGCGCGGCGAGCCGTGATCGCGGGCAGCGCACCACCGATCGTGATCACGTCAGGTCCGATCAGGTTCGCCACGGTGGCCAGGCCGATGCCGAGCCAGTGGCCTGCCTCTTGCATCGCTTGCCTTGCCGCGTCGTCTCCGCGGGCCGCCGCCTGGGCAAGATCGACGAGCATGATTGATCCGGGTTGCGGCGAGGCGCTGGTGCGCCGGATTCGCGAGGCGGTGGTACGCAGCTCCCGGTAGCGGCGTAGGACCGCTGGGGCCGCTGCCAGCGCGGTGACACAGCCCGGGGTCGCGCAGGTGCCGCATCGCCGGGGGCTGTCGGGGTCGATGGGGATGTGCCCGAAGGTGTTCGGATGCAGCTGCCCGTTCAGGACGATGCCGGCGTGGACCGTGGCGCTGACCGTGACGTGTGCGAGGGTGCCGGTCCGGCCGCGTCGGTGGTACTCGGCCCAGGTTGCGGCCAGCCCGGGATGGGTCACAGTGACCGGGAGCCCAGGAACCTGGCGGGTGACGTGGTCGTGCCAGGGCGCAGCGGGTTGGGCGGTCACGATCGCGACGGCGTCGAGGTCGGTGGTGGCGATCTCGGCGAGCAGGGCGAGCACCTGTTCCCGGTAGAAAGCGGGCACCTTTCGCGCGGAGCGGGGAATGAGCCGGGGGCGCAACATCTGGACCATCGGATCGGTGGCGGTATCGACGAGGGCGTGGGCGACCTGGCCGGTTCCGATGGAGACCGCGTACACGCGCACCCGATCGGTCTCGCCTACGCGGACAGTCACGCCCGCCAAGGCCGTCATGTGGACATCGTCGGACTCTGCGAGTACGCGACGATCAGCGCGACGGTGATGTGTCTAGCGACCGGGGCGATCATGGCCGTGTTCGTCGCAGTGCCGTGCTGTACCAGGCAGCGAGCGCCCCAGCCAGCTGTGTCCGCTGTGCGAAGGCGTGCTGCGCGGTGGACACCGACCGTGGGCGTGCCCACGGTCGGTGTCCACCGCAGGCTGCTGATCGTCGCCAGGTATTCGGCGCGTTGCCACCGCTGTGGTCTGGCGGGGCTCATCCACCCACCGCCCGGCGGACAAGCCCGAACAGGGAGAGGGCGCTCCTGCGGTCGGCCAACGCGACCGTCCTTGCCCCGGCGCGCGCGGCCCGTCCCATCAGCACCTCTGGGAACGCGCCTCGGCCTGACAGCGACAACTCGACATGCAGGTCAATCACGGTGCGTCCCGACCGCCGTGCCGATGATCGGCATCGTCCCGTGACCGGCCTGGACGATCTGGGCGTAGGCGGCGGGGGCGGTCGTCTCCGCGCCGAGCACAGGGCCGCCGGCCCCGTGATGACCACTACCCCCAGTGACGATCAGACCGAGGTGACGGGCGATCACCCGCAGCTCCCGACGATCGTCCTGGTGATGTGTGGGGTGGTCGACCTCAAGGCCGGCCAGACCGTCGTCGTGCAGGGCCGTGATGTCGTCGGCGGTGAGGGTCAGCCGGCCGGGCCAGCGCGCATACGCAAGCACAGGCACCCCGCCCGCCCCGCGGATCGCACTCAGAGCCTGGCGGGCCGAGGGGAGCCGACGGCGTTGGGGCGGATACTGGCCACCCAGCCAGGCGGGGCTGAGCGCCTCCGCGAGAGTGCCCGCCAGTCCTGCGGCGACCAGTGCCCCGGCGACGTCAGGGATGCCGGGGCGGCGATGCCCAGCCTGGGTCGCCACGTCTTCCCAGGTCAGCGGGTGGCCCCCGTTCTGTAGATCACGGAGGAGTTTGCGGACCTGGCGCTCCTGCTCGTCACAGGTGTCGCCCAGGATGCCCAGCAGGGTCCGGTCGCGCGGGTTACACAGATAGGCCAACAGCGACAGCGGGACACGGTGCACGCCCAGGTCCACCGCGCAGGACACCTCCACCCCCGGCAACAGCGTCAGACCCACGGGCAGCGCTTTCTCCGCCTCCGCAACACCGTCGAGCGTGTTGTGATCGGTCAGGGAAATCACATGCAGGCCCGCCGCCGCCGCCTCCACGGCCAGCTCGCCGGGAAACGCGCTTCCGATCGACCGACACGAATGCACATGAAGATCAATACCGGCGGTTGTGGTCATGCTTTGCGTGCCACGGCGCCGTAGACACTCACTTCCGCGTCTGTCCTCGACACGTCGGGGGTGTCGGGTCGCCAGCGATGCACCGTGGTCACGCCGGGGTCGATCAGGTGCAGTCCGGTGAAGAACCGGGTGACCTCGTCGTGGGAGCGTGCCACTGTGGGAATGCCCTGCTCCCGGTAGAGCGTGGCGACCTGGTCGGCGGCTGGGCTGTGGTCGGCGGTGAGGTGGCTGAGCATGAGCGCGCTGCCGGCGGGCAGCTCGTTCATCAGATGCGCCACGATGGCGTACGGGTCGTCCGCGTCGGTCAAAAAGTGCAGGATCGCGATGAGGGACAGCGCGACGGGCTGGCGTAGGTCGAGGGTGTCGCGGACCTCGTCGGAGACCAGGACCGACAGCGGGTGCCGCAGGTCCGCGTCGAGATAGGCGGTACGACCCGCCGGTGTGCTGGTCAGCAACGCACGGGCATGGACCAGGACCAGCGGATCATTATCGGCATAGACGACACGGGCCTCGGGGGCGATGGTCTGCACGACCTCGTGCAGGTTCGGCGAGGTCGGCAGCCCGGTACCGATGTCGAGGAACTGCCGGATTCCTGCCTCGGCCGCGAGGAAACGGGCCGCGCGGATCATGAAAGCCCGGTTCTCCCGGGCCATCACCGGCACACTCGGCGCGGCATCGAGGACCTTCTCGGCGGCCTCACGGTCCGCAGGGAAATGCTCCTTCCCGCCCAGAAAGTAGTCATACATGCGGGCGGCGTGCGGCTGCCCGACGTCAAGGTCCCGGACCGGATTACTCATATTCCCTTCACCACGTCGACGTCAGAGGCGTGGCCTGTTCACGGCGACACCACCGCCGTGGACAGGCCACGCTGCCGGGAAGAAACGGTCAGAACATCACCCGCGCGGGACCCATTCACGCTCGGTCGGACCGCCACGCGCCCCGACGCCCTGCGGCTCGCCCTCGGCGCCGTCCAGTTCGTCCTCGCCAGCCGGGGCCAGTTCCCCCCTGCTCCCCGCCAGGAGGGACTCGCCGCCTTCCTGCTCCGGCGGATCACCGTTCGGGTCGACGATCTCGCCGTCGCTGCTGTGCAGGGTGAACGCGGGGGCGACGGCCGCCGCGATCACGGGCGCCAGCAGCTCCAACTCCCGCCGCGTGTCCTCCACGTACAGGCCGACCAGCTGGTTCCAGCGGTCCTCGCCCAGCGCCATCCGCACAAGCTCGATGTACGTCGGGACCCGGTCCTCCTCCTGGAAGAACAGCGCGGCCCGTGTCTTCAGATGCGCGGCGGCCTCCGACGGCGGCGGGAACGGCTGGGCCGTCGGGCGCACCTGGTGTCCGGCCAGCGCGAACTCGATCCGACCCCGGCGCAGCTTCCTGCGGTAGTCGGCCTGAAGGTCCAGCAACGCACGAAGATCGTCCAGATCCAGACTGAGCTCCCGGTGATAGAACAACGCCCGGTCAGCGACCGACTCCGGCGCGAGACTGTGCAACTCCAGGTCCAACAGCCCCGCCCGGTAGGGAGCTGCTTCGAAAAACGGCGGCATATAAAACTCCGATCATCGGACGTCAAGAAAGAAAAACGGAAAGGAAGCCTTCGCCTGCAGCAGGCGTACGAGCCGCACCGACGAAAAACGGTGTCCTCCGCAGGTGAGCAAACATGAAGGCCGGGCGGAAACTGGCCGTCGGAACGCCCCGCCCCTGGGCACGGTCAGCCTGCGCGACCGCCCCGGCCGTCGTCGGCCTCAGAGCCGGCCGGCTCGCTACGCCCCGATGCCAGCACCCCACCGGCGTGGATGGGGCGCTCACGGCTCTGGCCCGGCATGTGTCTACGCCGTACCTGTTCGAGGGCCTGTCGCGGCACCCGCACCGGGAGAGGCGGCGGGTCTACCCGATCCGGGTTGTCCTGCCCGACCGGGCCCGACGAATCCGCCATGAATACTCCCCTCGATGTCCAGTGCACGTGCATACGTGCTGGTAGAGCTATGACACACTGAGGTCCATCCCGCGCACAGAGTGAACGCATTCGGCGCACGCGCACTGGATGCGCACCGGGTGCGCACCCGGACCAAACCGGCGGCGCACCGAGCCGACGTCCCGCGGATGAGGAGGAGACGGTCCATGGCAACGGAGCCCACCGGAGCACTCCGCGAACTCAGCACCCTCCTGAAACGGCTCATCCTGCACGCAGGCACGAACAACACGAAGATCGCGGAAAGAACCGGTTTCCCGCGCCAGCAGGTTTCCCGAGCCGTCAACGGCCGAGGCGTACCGTCACCCGACCTCACCGCGGCTCTCGTCGTCGTCCTCGGAGCCGGGGAACAGATCGCCCAGCTCCGTGAACGGGCTGACCTGGAACGAAAAGCGCAGGCCATCGGCGCTGTCCTGCCCGCCTCGAACAGCACGGTCCCACCGAAGGCTGGACGCCACCTACTACCGGCGCTCACAGTGGGTACCGAGACGATGGTGACGGAGGTGAGTCCGGCGGACCGACGACAGACCTTCCGAACAGCCGGCGCGCTCGCCCTCGGCGCGCTCGCCGACGACGTCGCCCAGCGCATCACCACCGCCGACCCCGACCCCGGCAATCTCGACGACGCGGAGGCCGCGGTCCGCGACTTCGCGGTGAACTACAGGACCACCCCGCACGCGGCCAAACTCGCAGCCCTCGCCCCCGCCTGGCACGCCACAGAAACAGCCCTCGACCGACGTGTCTCCCTGACCGTGCGCACCCGGCTCACCCAGGTCGTGGGCTGGCAGGCCTTCTATCTGGGCCTGACCTCGTTCGACCTTGGGGACGACAGGACCGCCCGCAAGATGCTGCGCCTGGCACAGCGCCACGCCAGCGAAGCGGCCGACCTCCTGCCCCTGCACAGCGGACGCCGGTCCGACGTCCTGCTGCTCCAGGGGTCGATCGCCGCGATCCAGTCCAGCGTCGCCTACTTCACCGGTGCCTACGGCGAGGCAGCCGACATCGCCGCGCAGGCCCGCGACGGCGCCCACCCCTTCACCCGGCCGATCCTCGCCGGCTGCCAGGCCCGCGCCGCCGCCATCGCCCGCCCAGACGATGTCGCCCAGGCCCTCGCCGACATGCAGGACCACGTCTGGGACGGACCCCTGCTCCCAGGCCCCAACCCCGGCAACGCGGCCTTCGCCCACACCTTCCTCGCGATCTCCCTCGCCCACACAGGGCGAGGCGACCAGGCCGAGGGATATGCCCGGACCGGTCTGGCACTGGAACAGGCATCCGGACCCGACCACTTCGTGCAGATCGCCGGAAAGTACAACGCCCTCGCCCTCGCCCACCTGCGCCGGCCGCGTCCGGAACCCGAAGGAGCCGTCGAGGCGATACAGCACGCCCTGACGGTGCTCGATGGCCGCCCGACCCGAGATGTGATCCAACGGGCCGGGGAGATGTGGCGGCAGATGGACACCCAATGGTCCCACGTGCCCGCCGTCCACGAGCTCGGCGAGCAGATCCGATCCTCCCGCCTGGCCCTCGAAACCGGCCAGCCCCCGACGGAGACGGTGTAAGACACCACGCCTCTCCCCGGACGCATCAGGGAGATCGGACATGCAACGACGCGACTCATCGATGATCGACACTGAGATGGAGATCCGGGCGCTCGCTAGGTTCGGGCTCACCGGCGCCGATCTGGTCAGCACCGGCACCGAGGCCAAGGTCTACGCCGACACGGCGCAGGTGGCGTCGCTGGTACCTACCCAGGTAAGCCTAAGCTCTCCCCAGAACCCGGCCTACCTGACCATGGAAATTGCTAGATCAACCGAGGAATCCACCGGTCGGCTAACGGTCGAACTCACCGTCGCGTGCACCTGCCACGAACGCGGCCCACTCGGTGGGGGTGAAGCTCAGTACCGGTCCGTCGGGCTGTTTGGAGTCGCGGACGGCTCGGCCGCCGTCCGGGAGTGTGGCGACCTCGACGCAGTTGCCGCCGGTGCCGCCGGAGTAGCTGCTCTTGCGCCAGTGCAACGGCGTGTCGTGGCTGCGTGTGGTCATCGCTGCATGTCCTCCCGTGCGGCTTTGATGATCGATAGGGAGTCGTCGGGTGGGGCGGGGGCGGAGCTTCGGAGTTGGTTCATCCACGCCTCGTAGCGCCGTACCTCGACCGGCTTCTCCAGGTAGAGGCTGCCCGTGGGGGCTTCGATGTAGACCGTTTCGGGTGTTCCGCCGGTGTCCGGGAAGCCCAGGATGGTGAAGCTTGAGATCATGCCGGCGTGGGCGCCCGCGGTGAAGGGCACGACCTGGATCGTGACTGCGGGTTGCTCGGACGCCTCGATCAGCCGGTCGAGCTGCCTGGTCATGATCTCGGGGCTTCCGACGTGGCGGCGGATCACGGCTTCGTCGAGGATCGCCCAGAGCTGGACGGGTTGATCTCCGGTGAGGATCTTCTGGCGGTTCATCCGTAGTTCCACGGCCCGGTCGACCTCGTGGGCGGGTAGTTCCGGGGAGGCCGCGCGGATGATGGCACGTGCGTAGTCCTCGGTCTGGAGCAGGCCGGGCACGAGCAGGCTTTCGAAGGTCGTGATCGTGGACGCTTCGGCTTCCAGGCCGATGTAGACCTGGAACCAGCGCGGGACGAGGTCACCGTAGGAGTGCCACCAGGCGGGCTTGCGGCTCTCCTTCGCCAGCGCCAGCAACGCCTGTCGCTGCTCGGCGTCGGTGACGTCGTAGAGGTCGAGCAGGTCCGCGACGTTGCGCGCGATGAACCGGAACTGGCCGGTCTCCATCCGGCTGATCGTCGGCCCGCTGCGGTGGATGTGCTCCCCGGCCTGATCGACGGTCAGCTCCTTGGCCTCCCGCAGCCGGCGCAGCTCCGCGCCCAGACGTCGGCGCCGCACCGTGGGACCTGGCGTGCTCGCCATCGTCCTCCCCTCTCCTGGTAGCAGTCTGCCAGCCCACCGCCGGGACCGGCCTCCACAGGCAAACGCAAATCGCGTACGTACTTGCGTATGCCACATCAGCAGGCGCATCCTGCCAGTACCGCGCAGCTGACCGTGACCGGAGGCGCCGCGCGGGACGGGTGGCACGGCGAGAGGCCTCCCGTGGGCAACCAGAAGGGAACAGAGGCCATGGACGAACACCGCTTCGTGGTGTGGGACGCGGACGGACGACCGCTCGGCGCGTACTGCGACTTCGATACCGCCCACCGGTGGGCGCACCTGCGCAGGCGACAGGCACACACCCGTCTTCCGCTGACCCTGGACGACCGAGTGGCGCAGGTCAGCCGCCGCCTGTCGCACGCCCGCTGCGAGCTGGTCGCGTGGGCCGAGTTCGCCGTCCTCCCCGGCTGCGACCTGCCCCCACTCGACACGACCGCCACCCTGGCCGAGCACCCCCACCGCACGGCACCGACATGCGTGCACACCCCGGTGATCGGCCACCCTGCGCCCGCACGCGCGCAGACAACTCAGGGGAACCCGGCATGACCCACGACCTGCCGCCGGTGATCCGGGTGGCAGTGGTGCACTTCCCGTCGAACGCCGCCGCCGTTCCCGCCGCCCGTTCGAACACGGTGCGCACGCTCACCGCATGGTCGGTGGACTCGGCCGCCGTCGAGGTCGCCGAACTCGTCGCCTGCGAGATCACGTCCAACGCGGTGAAGGCCAGCCGCCTGGACGACATTGTGGCCCTGCGGCTGACCACCTGCGATGCCGTCCTGACAGTCGAGGTGTGGGACGCCAGCACGGTCCCGCCGGCGCTGTCCGCGCCGCATCCCGACGCCGAAGGCGGACGCGGGCTCGTGCTCGTGGACGCGCTGACCCTGCGATGGGCCTGGTACCTACCGCGCACCGGCGGCAAGGTCGTGTGGGCGCAGCTCCCGGCCACCAGCCACCTGAGCATCCCCACCGACC
Source organism: Frankia sp. R82 (assembly GCF_023716925.1). Taxonomy (GTDB): domain Bacteria; phylum Actinomycetota; class Actinomycetes; order Frankiales; family Frankiaceae; genus Frankia. Next base: position 40,742 of record NZ_JAMQQG010000045.1, on the reverse strand, counting down.
ACACCACCAGCCTGCCGACCCGCACACCCGAGCCCGCACCGGCCCCCGCCACCCCGGTCACCTTCGACCACGACCCCGCGCTCCTGCAACGCGTCCTCGACCGGCTACGCGGCCTCGACGACTGGCACCGACCACCCACCGGTCACAGCACGAGAGACCGCCACCACACCGCTTCCCGCCACCCCGAAGCCCGACCGACAGCCCTACACCGATGATCGATGGCCACGTCGTTCCCGAGCACCTGCGTTCCGTGGTGCTGCTGGCCAGGATGCGTGACCTAACGCCCGCGGATCAGGTCGCGCAGGTGCTCGCCCTGTTCGTTCCCCCGATCGACCCGTCGTCGCGCCGCTGGGTCGCGCTGTGCGACGCCCTCGACCACTACGACCACGCCACACGGGCCGGCGCCGACGACCTCACGACCGCCCGCCACCGGGTCGACTCCGCCGCCTCGGCCGTCCTTGGTCTCGACCCACAACACCCCACCACCAGCAGCCGTGAAGAAACCGGTGACACCCACCCGAGGCCATGAGCGCCAGGAACGAGCCGGCAGGAGAGCCGAACAGAACGCATTACAGGACCGGATGATGGCGTGCACCACCGGACCGGCCGCATGCACATGCGGCCGTGCCCCCGGACAAGGCGAGGCGCCCTTTGATCGAATTGCGACAGCTCTGGACAGGCTGACTCCCATCACAGGATGACGGCAAATTCAATGCTGACGACCGGCGCCAGGTCATTAGAGCGCAGGTCTCCAGAGCCACGGCCGTGGCCCATAGAGGCCGCGTAGACATTGCACCCGTGTCCTCGCTTCGTCGGCCCACTTGTTCTGACTGGCGGCCTGTTGCGCCACATAACAGGCCATCCGCAGCTCCCGAATGTCTCGAAGAACCTCGAAACCGGACCAGGCCGCAACATCGTATCCATAGACGTCGACAAACTCGACATAATCCGATCTTGTAATCCAGTCGAACGAGCTGTATTTGATCGCCGTCGAGACGAGATCCCATTCGCGGGGTCCAACGGAGCACCGCTCCAGGTCAATGAGAACAGTCTCCCCGTCCTCGGTGACAACGACGTTTCCACCCCATGCGTCTCCGTGCACAACAGTGGTGGAAAGATTCTCGGCTAGGCCGTCGTATCGAACGGACAGAGCATCCACCTGGCTGCGCAGCCATTGTCGATCAGAAGCGTCGAGTGTTGTTGCCGCCTCTATTCGCTCCCGTAAACGTGCCATCGGAGACAGGGGGCCCAGCTCAAAATGTCTCGGTGGTGGGAGCGCGTGCAAGGCATGCAAGGCTTTGGCCACTTCGCCCGGCGTCCCGTGCCGGTGACCGGGAAGCTCTTGCCAGAAGGTCACGGCTCGCCCTTCCACGATGACCGGTTGCCGTCCGACCTCGGGCAACACGCGAACGGCAGAGAGGTTGTTCGCTTCAAGCCACCGGGAGACAGCGATCTCCTTCCTTGCTACGGCTTCCTGGCCACGCCGACTGATCCGCACCACGACCCGGCCCGGTAAACGGAAGATGGTGTTCTCACCTTCCCGTAGAAGTTCGGCATCGACCACGGGAATACCTACTTCTTTGCAGGCTTCCTGCAACAGGATACGGATACCCGAGTCCGACGTGCGCGGACGCGACTGAGCATTCATGTCACACCGACCGCCATCTCGATCTTGCGTCGTAGTTCGGCCACCTCGTCGACCATGTCATGATGCTCAGCAAAAACCCCTAGCTCGCGTATATCATCTGCTGCACGGCGAGAATTTATTGTTCCGGCGGCTGCAAGCGCCGCAGCACCCACAGCCGCCGCCTCGCTGGGGTCACCGGTGCTCATCAGAAGCGATGCGAGCTTCGTCTGGCTGATTGCCCTGGACCGGGCAAACGTGGCGCTGTGCCCGGCCACGGCACTCTCAAGCCGCCGCGCCGCCTCGGGGGCGTGCTTGTCATTCCGAATAGCTAGATCGAATATTGAATGGCCGGTATCTCCGGCGTGTTGCGCTAGGTCGTAGTAGGCCATCCACACGGGATCGTTCGCGGGCTCGGAACGTCCGAACTCTTCATCGGCGTGGCCTACAGCTCGAAGCGTCTCCTGCTCTCGGCCGAGCTTCGCCAGTGCGCGTGCCCTCGCTGCGAGGAGCATCGCGCGTTCGGTCGACGTCAGACGCTCTCCACGGATGAACGCGACGTCGATCAATGTCAGGCCCATGTCGGAATCGCCCCGCCAGATAGCCTGCCGTGCCATCGATGACAGAGCTTTCGCTCGAAGATGCCAGTCGCCCGCCTCCTCCGCACATGCGAGAGCGAGCGAGAACATTCGCCGTGCGTCCTCATGCACGTAGGCGTCGAATGCCATAAATCCGGCCGTATGGCCGAGAAATCCCACCGCGACGAACAACTCGTTGCGAAGGTGCTCCGGGCATCGCGCGTTCAGCAGGTTCACGGCATAGCGGAGCTGACCGGCGACCGCCTCACGTACGAATCCGCCACCGTACGTGTGATCGACGTTGCCGAAGAGCGTGGCAGCCATCCGCAGCTTTTCGATTTCGGAATGTCCGACGACGGATGGGGACTCTGTCTCCCGGGCCATCGCCAGGTCTGCGAACGAGCCGGTCGCGACGACAGCACCCACGCCGGCCATGGCGAGTAGAAACTCGTTTCGGTTCACGTCTTCACTGTTCCGCTCCGTGCGACGCGGCCGGCGGAAGCCAAGTTCTCGATCATGCTTGGTTGCGAGGGTGGCATGGAACGCCTGCCGGTAGAGGGCATCCGGCCAGCGGATGAGGCCACGCTCAAGCTTACCGACGTAGTTCGCGTCGATCGCCGTCTCCCGGCCCGTGGCGTCGTAGATCCAGACATTGACCAGCTCGGCCAGCTCTCGGCGAGCCAGCGGCTCGCCTGGCGCTTCAGGCGACTCCGCGCGCAGGCGGGCCGCCCGGAACAGGTGGTTCGGTTCGGGCATGTTCACGTTCCTCCGGGGCGTGTCAGCGGCCCATCATGGCATGGATCTTGACCTCGCCGTGAGTGGTCCCCTACGGCCCGTAAATGATCAATCCCACCAATCATCCCCTTGACATCCCGGCTCCCGGACCTGTCGAGAGCGACGGTGACTGCGTTTTAGTGGACTTGGCCGGGCAGATCCAATCGGCCGACCATTCACTGAAGCGGGAGAGGGCGAGGACGTCATCATGCGGAAGCGCAGCCTCCGAGCCGAGCAGGATGACCTTCGCGACCGCATGCACGCCGCTGGGATGACCCACGCAGAAATTGCCGGCGAGTTCGCCCGGCGCTATCGGTACCGACCCCGCGCCGCCTTTCGTCTGGCTCGCGGCTGGACGCTGGACCAGACCGCTGATCGCCTGAATTCCCTTGCTGCGGACCTCGATATCGATCCCCACGGGAAAGCTCCTATGAGTGCGCCGCGTCTTTGCGACATGGAGCATTGGCCATCCCCCAACCGCGGTCGCCCCACGCCACAGAGACTCGCGATTCTGGCGGCGATTTACGGAACCGGCATCCATAGCCTCCTGGACATAGAAGACCGGGAACACATTCGTCCACTGGACCTGCTGCTGATCGACAGCATGAGAGCCGTCGCCAGACCACCTACGGGCGAGGAAGCAGATTCCGGCAGCACGCCGGCCGTTCCGCATCCCCACATGCGATCGGTTTTGCCGCCGCCGGAGAAGAACCTTGTCCTGTTGGTCGAGGAGCTTTCCAAAGCCCGTGTGACGAGCGTGCTTCTCCATCTGCACCGCGGCCCGACCGCCTGCTGCCGTCAAAGTCCACGACCTGTAGGCAGCGCTGCTGCTGGTGCCGAGAACACTTCGGAACAGCCGACTCCAACTCGCGAATCTTTGCCGAACTGTCGCGGTTTCAGTCACCTCTGTGGTAAATCTCTGGAGGGCCGATGGGGCGGACCTGGGCCTATGGATATCTCAGTCTGACCGGCGACGACAAACAGGAGATCTCAAAGCTGCATCGCCAGGTCACTGTGTTCGCTGACGCCGAGAGCTATACGTTGGCCGAGGTGTATGTTGACCGCAATATGCCGCCGGGCAGGCTCATCCGGCCGGGATTGTCCGTACTTCTTGATTGCCTTCGCGCCCGCGAGGGTTGTTGCGTCATCGTACCTACCTCCGACCATCTTTCGACGTGGGCGGCGATCAGGAAAGCGATTGAGATGGAAATCCAACTGCTGGGCGGAACGCTACTCATCGCGACCGGGCATGCACATGGCGAGACGGGGTCGGGGTAGCGGGCGGGTCGGAGAAGATCACCTTCGTGGGACTAGCGGCGACCGGGAAAATGGCCCATGTGAAGCGACTGGTGAACGATCTGGGCTGTGACTACGTATCCGTCACCGAAATCCTTTGGATTGAGCCAGAGGAAGGAAAGAGGAAGTTCTGATGGCGTCTCTCTATGATCCGTAGCTGCCGGTAGAACGGAAGGCACTACCTCCACCCTCTCCATCGACTCGCTAAGGTGTCCAGCATGATTCCAGTTCGAGATTCAGGAACCCAGGATGCCGCGGCCCTGCTGCGGGCTCGTATGGTGGATGAGCTTCGCGCAACGGGTGACGCGATCATAACGGGGGCTGTTGCAAAGGCAATTTTGAGAGTACCCCGACACCTGTTCGCTCCGGAGGAGTCACTGGAGGCGGCGTACGCCGCGAACGATGCGGTGGTAGTCAAGCGCGACCGAGATGGCGTAGCGATCAGTTCCCTTTCTGCTACGCACATTCAGGCGGTCATGCTGGAACAGGCCGAGCTCGAACCTGGCATGCGAGTTCTTGAGATCGGCTCGGGTGGTTATAATGCCGCGCTGATGCAGGAGCTCGTCGGCGACGGCGGGGCGGTCACATCGGTCGATATCGATCAAGAGATTGTGGTGCGGGCCCGTGCCTGTCTGAATGCGGCCGGCTATGACCGCGTGGACGTGGTGGTGGCCGACGCCGAGGCAGGTGTGCCCGAAAAAGCCCCTTATGACCGGATCGTCGTTACCGCTGGGGCCTGGGACATTCCGCCGGCTTGGCTGGAGCAGCTATCGGACCGGGGCAGGATCGTTGTGCCGCTGCGGATGAGAGGACTGACCCGCTCCGTCGCGTTCGACCGGGTCGATGCGGACGGCAAGGTGAGTCTGACGAGCCGCAGCTACCGTCTGTGTGGTTTCGTTCCCATGCAGGGAATCGGTTCATCTCGCGAGTCGATCGTCAAGCTGACCGAAGAGGTCGGGCTCCGTCTCGACGGGCCGCCGCCGGATTACGATATCGAGGGACTGCGGGAGTCGCTGAACTCCCCGCGGCTGGAGCGCTGGTCTGGCGCAGCATTCGATCTCCCTGACGAGCTCGAACTCTTTCTCGTCACCAATATGCGCCGGGTCGCGTTGCTGCACGTGAATGAAAATCTCATCGCGGACGGCCAATTCGCCCCATCCGCCGGCAGAGGTGTTCCCATCCTGATCAGCGGTGCCAGTTTCGCCTACCGGACAAAGCGTCCGAATGGCGAGATTGGCGGATTCGAGAGTGGCGTCTTCGCTCACGGTCCCGATGCCGAGCGCGTCGCCAATGAGTACGTTGATCTGCTTCGCCGATGGGAGAGGGATCATCGGCGTACCGGCGCGGCTCGCATTCGGTACATACCCAAGGCTGCTGGAACGCCTCTGCCATCCACGGGGATCGTGCCGAAACGGCATGGCGCTGTCGCGATCTCCTGGTCCTAGAATTCCGGGCTCCCCGGCCGAACGTCGAGGGGCACCGGAACCCCACCGCCATCGCCTCGAAGGGAGATCTGTATGACCATCCATTTCGACGAGCCTGCATTGGCTGTCGTTCCGAAGTTGGCGCAGGATCAGGAGGACCTCGCCAGCTGGGACCTGGACATCTCGATCGTCGAGTCGGGGCCGGCCGCAGACCGGCTCATCCGGATGACCGACGACGGCTGCGGCCAGACGTGCCAGTCGGCCTGCTCGACCACCTGTCCGTAGGCGGCGCCCTCAGCGCCTCGATGACCTGAGTCCGCGGCGTCCGCCTGGGCGGCTTCTCTCGCCTGGACGGACGCCGCCTCAACTGCGGAGCGGCGGATGTATCAGCATCTTGACTCCCTGGTGGTGCGCGCGGCAGTCAACCGGCCTGCGACTACGGAAGACGGTCGGTGGCCCGACCTGCTGGGACAGGCGGCTGCGCCGGAGTCGTGGCGCCGGTGGCTGCGTCGGGTGATGCAAGATCCCGACTTCTGGGTTGCGCTGGAGCAGGCCAGCCCGGTCCTGGCACGCCGAGTACGCGAGATCTGCGATGGACAGCAGGTCTCCGAATCTGCGGTGCGCCGGGCAGTGCTGTCAGTGATGCGCTATCTGTTGCGCGCCTCGGGACGCGCAACGCCCTTCGGCCTGTTCGCGGGGGTCGCATCTGCCCGCCTGGCCGACCGCCCCTCTGCTCGGATCGGCGCAGCGCACCGTGCCGTCGCGCGGGTTGACGGTGGATGGCTCACCGCCGTGATCGAACGACTCGAAGCCGACTCGACGCTTCGGCCACACCTGCGGGTCGTGGCGAACAACCTCGTGTTCGAGCGTGACGGCTACTTCGTGTTGGAACACCGCCCGAGCGCAGCGGCTGCCGGCGCACCCACACACGTCCAGGTACGCGCGACCACGCCGATCCGCGTCGCCATGGACATGGCGGACAGGCCCATTCTGATCGGAGACCTCGCGGTCAGGCTTCGAGCCAAGGTCACGCCTGTCCCGTTGAGCGTTGTCGACACGCTTCTGGCGGCCCTGGTGGAACAGCGCCTTCTGATTACGAACCTGCGGCCTGCGACGACGGCAAGCAGCCCTCTCGACCATGTGGTGGGCGTGCTCCAATCGATCTCCGCTGGCGGACAATCCTCCGCGGTGGCCACGATCGCCGCTCAGCTGGGCGGGATCGCCGACGGGTTGCGGGCGCACGACGGCGCGGCCGACTGGGACATCGCGAGCCGACATCGTGTACGTCTCGCCGACGAGATGGCCGCCATCTGCCCCACGGCGAAGCCGGCGTTGGGGGTCGATCTACGCATGGACTGGGATCTGGCCGTCCCCCGTCTGATAGCGGACGAGGCAGCGGCGACGGCGGCGGTGCTGGTGCGCCTGGCCCGACGCCCGACGCTCAGCCGTGGCTGGGATGCCTGGCACAGCCGCTTTTTGGAACGGTACGGCCCGCATGCTCTGGTCCCCGTTCGCGACGCCGTCGACGCCGGGATCGGGCTGGGCTACCCGGCTGGTTACCTCGGGGCTCCTGCTATCGCGAGCACCACACTCACCGAGCGGGACATGAAGCTGCTGACGCTGGCGCAGAAAGCCGCGCTGGGGGGCGAGACGGAGATTCTGCTCAACGAGACCATGATCAATGATCTTACGGTTGTCGATGCTGCCGGCTCCATCCAGCCGACCACCGAACTAACCGTACGCATTCATGCCGCAAGCAGACGCTCGGTGAGCGAAGGTGAGTTCGCACTCGCGATCGTCGGAGTGTCGCGCTCGGCCGGCACGACGACGGGACGATTCCTGGACCTGTTCGACGACGAAGACCATGCGCGGATGTCCGCGCCGCATGCAAGCCTCGCGACCGTGAGCCATGGCGCGCTCACAGTGCAGATCTCGGCACCCACCCGGTACACGACCAGCGACAACGTAGCCCGTAGCCCGCACGTGATGGCCCATCTCCTGTCCCTTGGCGAGTACCACGAGGGCGGCAGCGCCGAGGGCGGGGGGCAGATAGCGCTGGACGACATTGCGGTGACGGCGGACGCCCACCGGATCTACCTGATCTCGATCTCCCGGCGCCAGATGGTCGAACCGGTGGTGCTCAACGCGGTGGAGCCCAGTCGATACGCGCATCCGCTGGTGCGGTTCCTCGCCGAGGCCACGGTCGCGATGAGCATCCCCTGTACTTCCTTCGACTGGGGGGCTGCGGCCGGGCTCCCCTTCCTGCCGGCGCTGCGACACGGGCGCGCGATCCTCTCTCCGGCTCGCTGGCTGCTGGTGGCCGCCGACCTACCCGCCCCAGCAGCCAGCTGGGAGGAATGGGAGCGTCTCCTGGCTTCGTGGCGTGAGCGAGTGAGGCTTCCAAGGGCGATCTACCTCGGTGAGGGAGACCAGCGCATCATGCTGGACCTGTCGGAGCCGGCTCACCGGGCGCTGTTACGCACCCAGCTGGACCGCGCCGGCACCGTCGTCCTGCGCGCCGCCCCCGACGCCGAGGGGGCGGGTTGGATCGAAGGATATGCCCACGAGATCGTCATCCCTCTGGCCGCCGCCGGCCCTCCGACGACGACAGCGCCATGGCGAAAGACCGCCCGGCTGGTCGGTCGCGACCACGGATATCTTCCCGGTTGCGATGGGCGGTTCTTCGTCAAGCTCTACGCCAGACCTGACAGCCAGAGCAGCATCCTCACCCGCCATCTGCCGTACCTGGTGACCGAGTTGGACAAGCAGGTGAACTCCGGGCTGCGATGGTGGTTCCTGCGCTACCACGACCCCGAAGAGCATCTACGCGTGCGACTGGTTGTCCCTGCCGACGAGGCCGCGCCCACTGCCGCCTGGATCGGCGCCTGGACCCAGCGCCTTCGCCGAGCAGGTCTGGTCTCGCACGTCCAGTGGGACACCTGTTTTCCCGAGGCTGCTCGCTTCGGGGGCACGGCCGCGCTGGAAGCCGCGGAGGCGTACTTCGCGGCCGACTCCGCCGCAGCCCTCGCGCAGCTTGCGGCCTCCAGTGAAAAGGACGGCCCCGACGTGCGTGCCCTGACCGCTGCAAGCATGCTCGACATCACGATCGGTTTGATCAGCGATGCCGCCGAGGCCATGACCTGGCTGATCGAGCACACCCGGACGGAACCATCCGCGCCGGCTCGTGCTCTCTACCGGCAGGCCATCGCACTGGCGAATCCGACAGACCAGCGGGACCTGGCCACGCAGCCCTTCGGCACGTCGATCATCTCCTCCTGGACACGCCGACGCGAAGCACTTGCCACCTACCGTCGTGTACTTCGGGAGACCGGCACAGCATCCCCAGCCGTCCTCCTGCCCGATCTGTTGCATCTTCACCACGCCCGCATGGTCGGAACGGACCTGACCGGCGAGCGTGCATGCCTGCACCTCGCCCGCGCCGCCGCACTGAGCTGGACCGCGCGAGCAGGGAGGACATCATGATTAGGTCCGGACCGGACGCGCTGGCCATCGCGGACTCCGTCGCCGATGCGCTGGCCGACCCGCGTACAACGTGGGCCGCCGCGCCGCCATCGGAAGGAAGGGCATGGCCGCAGTCGCTGGCCGGCGGCGCGGCGGGCATCGCCCTGCTGCATATTGAACGCGCCTACACCGGACGTGGCGACTGGCAGACCGCCCACGCCTGGCTGTCCGCCGCCGCTTCGGACGAACTGACCGCGGCGTCCAACGCAGGCTTGTTCTTCGGGGCGCCAGCACTGGCATTCGTCACCCATCTGGCCGCCGGAACAACAGACAGATACCACCGCGCGATCGACCATCTGGATCAAGCTGTCCTCGCGATGACACGGAGCCGTCTGGCCGCGGCGCACACACGGATCGAGCAGGGACAACGGCCCACGATGAAAGAGTTCGACCTGATCCGGGGCCTAACAGGGCTGGGCGTCTACCATCTCCGGCGGCATCCAGACCACCCGATCACCCACGAGCTGTTGTCGTACCTGGTACGTCTTACTGAACCGTTGCCCGCGCGAGGCGAACTCCCACCGTGGTGGACCGACGTGTCGCCCAACGGCGAGCCGAACCCGCAATACCCGCACGGCCACGGGAACTTCGGCCTCGCACACGGCATCGGCGCCGTCATGGCCCTACTCTCGCTGGCCCTGCTCCGTGATCTGCCGACCCCAGGCATCGACGAAGCGGTCGCACGGATCTGCGCATGGACCGACCAGTGGTGCCAGCACGACGCCGGCCCATGGTGGCCAGGGCTCATCACCGTCGACCAGAATCGCGATCACCGCATCGCCCAGGCACTGCGGCCCCGGCCATCCTGGTGTTACGGCATCGCCGGTACCGCCCGAGCCCAGCAACTCGCCGGCCTCGCCCTCGGCGACACGGCACGCCAGGAGATCGCGGAGAGCGCGCTGCTGGCAACGCTGCGGGATCAGACACAGCTGGATCAGCTTGCAGAGATCGGGCTGTGTCACGGAACCGCCGGACTTCTCCAAGCCACATGGCGAATGGCTGCCGATTCCCGCAACCCCCGGATCGCCGCTGAGATACCCAACGTGGCCGCCAGGCTGATAGCCCAGATGGGCCAACCCTCACTCAATCCCGAACTTCTCGACGGCGCGGCCGGGGCTGCACTCGCCCTACACACCGCCGGCACCGGGAACGCCCCGATATCGGAGTGGGACGCATTTCTACTACTGTCCTGATCAGGAGCTCACCACGTGGACCCCAGCCACTGGCACCAGGTGAACATCACGTTTTTTGACTGGGCGAGCGCCGAGAACGTTGCCCTGGCTCACCTTGCCCCCCTGCTGGCCGAAGCCAGCAGCGACGATCTCATCGCATCTTGGTTTTTTGTCCGCAAATCGCCTAACTGGCGAGTTCGCTACCAGTCCCTCCGCCGTACGGCAGTGGCGCAGGAATACATGCAACGTCATCTCGATAAACTTAAAGACGCGCACCACATCCAAGGCGCAACCTTCGTGATCTACGAACCTGAAATTCACGCCTTCGGCGGTGATGAAGGCATGAAAATTTCCCACCAGCTCTTTCATCTCGACAGCAAGCACCTGCTCGCCTATCTCGACAATACCTGCCATCTGCCAGCCAAGAGGCACCGTCGCGAGTTGTCAATCCTTCTGTGCGCGCATCTCCTGCATGCGGCTGGACTCGATTGGTACGAGGAAGGAGACGTGTGGTCACGGGTCGCCGCCCACCGCGAACGACCAGCGCAGATTCCTGACGACCGACGCCGTGCCTTGCAAGAAAACTTGCGACGGCTGATGAGCGTCGACACCGGAAGTCTGACCCGCGAGGGCACCTCTCTAGCCCCTGCCGCAGGCTGGGCCGACGCCTTTGCCGCTGCTGGCACGGAACTGGCTACGCTGGCAGCCGACGGGCGGCTACACCGCGGACTACGCGCCATTCTGGCTCATCACGTTATCTTCGCCTGGAACCGGCACGGACTTCCCCATGCTACTCAGGCCACCTTAGCCAACACCGCCAGAAATGTGGTGTTCGGCGACACCTCCGACTAGGCCGCGAGAAACGGACTTCGATGACGAAGGTCAGCGTACCTCCGATAACTGGAAACGCGCTCGCATGGTTTCCACTGGTACCGCGCCCCCGCCCTCCATGCCTTCCTCTGGCGACTCGCGTTAAACAATTGCAGGACCTGGCCACACAGGCAGCTCACGACGATCGAGGGATACGGGCAGCTGAAGTCTGCAACGCAGCAGCGTTGATCGCCTCCGACTGCGGGGAGTCGGAACTCGCCCGCAACCTGTGCTGGCGGCAGCATGAGGTATTCAACCAGGCGCGGCTGCCGACATCAGTCATCGAGCTTTCCCTCCAGCCGGTCCTGAACCTACCGCGCCAGCTGATTCGCGAGGGTGACGGCGACGGCGCCTACGCAATGCTTCGAACGCTCTACCATGCCGCGCGTAACCGAATAGACACTGTGATCGACGAGCGATCGGTGAACCTTCGGGATATCACCCGCGGCCATGAAGATCACCGAGTGGCATGTGCCGTGATCTGGGCCGCGTTCCTGGCGGATGGCGCCCGCGCGCTCACACAAGCCGGACGCTGGCGAGAGGCCGCCGAACACGCGGCGGCCCACCGCGGAGTCGGCGTACGGCTGCTCGACGGCCGCCAGGTCACCATCCTGGCTCTCGTGCAGGACGGCCAGACAGAGCGCGCCGCGACCATGGTCGAGCAGAGTGCGGCCTCCGAATCATCATGGGAACCGGCCGTTCAAAGCCTGCTACGCGTCTACTGCATGCGCGCGGCCGGCGCTGAGGTGCGCTCCCAGATTCCGCCGATGCTCGCTGCTGTCCTCGCCATGCTGGGCCAGCCAGATCCGCCTGCCGCGGTCTTTCGCGGCCGAACTGGCATGGTCGCGCTCGATCTCGCCGGCGGCCACGACCACCCACACCTCAGCCCACTACGCACAGCATTGATCAACGGCGCATGTGGCGATGCCTACGCAGCCCGGGATGCACTCGCCCACCGCTTGCTGGCCGAAGCCCTGTCGGCCACGGAACGTGAAACCCTGGCCGATCTTGCTCGGGCCTCTGGGCTCGACGCGGGAGCCCTCCCGCACCTGCTGCGCAACGACCTGACCGATGCCTTTGCCATCGCTGAAAATCACCTACGGGAGTGTCTGGGTCGCCATGCCGGCCACAGTCCGTCCACAACGGCGAAGGCTGCAAGCACGGGTTGAGCGACGACGCGACCCACTGCGAACAGCCGTCAGCGGTGCGAGGGATGCCGACGCCGACCTCCACTCAAATGATCTTTGAGCCCCGGTATGGCCCGCGCGGGTATTCGGTCACGCGTACGGCTGGGTGCTGCCATGCGCGGCCGTGCACGGTTCCGCTCATGCGGTCCGCCTCGACCTCGACTTACACGGCAGGGCTCCGACGACGTCCGTCCGCGCCAGCATGGGGCGATGGCCATACGATCTTATTGGGTCGGTGATGGGCATCTGCCAACCCACGATTGCGTTGATGAATCCGTGTGATCTCGAACACAAATTCTCGGGTTATTTGTCTTTAATGCCTTAAATGTCGGCTTGCGGTTCGCCCGCCCATCGGACCACCCGCCCGCCCGCCAGGGGGAAGGCCGATGGGCGACCCGAATATGGGGCCATGGTGCAGGTCGTGCGCCTGTGACGCCCACCCGAGGTTTCTGGATTGGTGTCGTGGGCGGGGTTCTTCCACTGTTGGATGCAGGGCGGCGGAGCGCGGCCGGTCGGTGGTTTGGCTTTGGTCGTGATCGGGGTAGCCCTCTGGGATCGTGTCGCTTTCCGTCGGTATGAGACCTTGTTGGTGCGGTCCTTTCCGCGGTGCCGTCCCGCGCCCGCCACGCCTACCGGGGAGCGTTCACCGGACGCTGACTCACCGGCGCCGTAGGTGGCCACCCGACCAGTCGGGCGCTTCTTTTCTCGCGGGTCGACCGGGACGCCGGTCGCGATCAGTGCCCGGTCGGCCGCGCGGCTGCCGACCTGCTCCGACGACGGCCACACGATCCCTCGCCCGGTGGCCTGCATGGGGCACTCGCGGCCCTCACGTCTCGGCCGGCGTAGCCACCGGGCAGGACCGTGCTTGCCGACGGAGGCTGGCACCCGCCGCGCCGGTCGCGGCAGGGATATCGCTGGCGACCCGTCGAGCTCTCTGGTCTCCCGGGGACGGGCTTGCGCGGTCACCTCCTGCCGGCTTTCGGACCCGCTTGGCCCTTAGTTCCCCGTGTACGCCGCCGTCACGTTCTTCGCCGTGTCTGTCTGACCGTTCCGTTCTTGGGAGACGCCCCGTTTGATCACGAATCCTCCGCAGCAGCGCCATCTTGGCCACCGCACCTACGCCCGGCCGACCGCCCGCACCGTCACCGGAAACGACCATCTGCTCTGGCTGGCCCGCCACCTCACGCCCCGAGACCGCTGGATCACCCGGATGATCCACGAGCATCGGGTCCTGACCACCCACCAGATCGCCCAGCTCGCCTGGACGTCACGCCGCTCGGCGAACATCCGCCTGCTGGAGCTCTACCGCTGGCGGGTCCTGGACCGCTTCCAGCCACTCGCCGCAAGCGGCCTGGCGCCCATGCACTACGTGTTGGACGTTGCCGGTGCGGCCGTGCTCGCCCACGAGGACGGCGTGGACCCGAAGAAGACCGGCTACCAGCACGACCGGGCGAAAGGCATCGCCCACTCCCTGCACCTCGCCCACCGGGTCGCGGTCAACGCCATGTTCACCAGCCTCGTGCACCACGCCCGCCAGCCCGACACCACCGGCACTCTGACCGCCTGGTGGTCGCAGGAACGCTGCGCCGACCACTTCGGCGACATCGTCCGCCCCGACGCCTACGGCCGCTGGGCCCACCACGGCACCGAGATCGAATGGTTCCTCGAACTCGACTACGGCACCGAACCGATGCGCCGTCTCGCCGCGAAACTCCCCGACTACCAGCAGCTCGTCACCGCCACAAGGATCACCACCCCGGTCCTGTTCTGGTTCCCCACCAGCCGCCGTGAGACCGCCGCCCGCCTGGCCCTGACCCGCGCCCTGCGCGAATCCGCCCAGCCCGCCCTGGTGCCCGTCGCGACCACCGCAGCCGACCTCGTCGCACCGGACGACCACCTTGACCCCACCCTCGTGCGCTGGCTACCCCTGCCTACCACCTCGGCCGGCCCCGGCCGCTTCGCCCTGCACCAGCTCGACCGGGTCTGGCCCCACCGCTCCACCCCCACCCCCAGGCCCAAGGACGCCGAGGACGTAGCCGTCCAGCCCCGGCCAGGACGGCTACACCCACCCCGACCCATGCCCCCCACCGGCCAGTACGGGCAGCAAGCCGCCGCCTAACCCCCCAACCCGCTGCTACGACGGTCCCGCCCCACGCCTCCCCGGGCGCGCGGCGGGACCGTCGCCGTTTCCGGGCTCGGGTCACATGGCCAGCGCCTCGGCTTCTCGGCCCGCGTCTTGGACGGTCGGGGCCTCACCCGCCCCGTATGAGGGATAAGGACCCGGCCTACCACCAACCTGTCGCCGGCCCGCGGCGGGTGCCGGTAGGTGCGTTCGCGTCGCGCGGACGGTCGGGCCGCACCCCGCCCGTATTTCCCATGTGAGGCCGACACAGGCCCCACCCCATCCGACGGAAGAGAGGACCTGGACTGTGAACACTGACACCTGGACGCTGGTCGAGGACATCACCAGCCGTGTGCAACACGCTGTCCGCGCCGGCGACCACCCCGCGATCCTGGGCTTGCACGGCACCCGGAACCTGATCCTCACCGACGCCCCCTATCTGATCAGCTGGGCGACCGCGCTCGCGTTCGAGATCCGCGCCGCCGCGCAAGCCCAGAGCAACGCCACCCGCCGCTGGGTCCTCGCCGTCCCCCAGGTCTGGTACGACGACGGCGAGATCATCCAGGCCCGGCCCCTGTTCACCGCACCCGTGCAACCCGACGAGCAGGAAGCGATCACCTGGATGAGCTGCGACGACACCGACGGCATCGACTACGGCCGCGTCCCGTTCACCCGCCGCCCAGGCGGCGAACCGGTCTTCGACGACCCCGAGTACTTCACCAGCCCGATCCGGCCTCTCCAGCGCACCCCCGGCGCCGCCCTGCACCGTCTGCTCACCGCCAACATCCCCGATCTCGCCTCGCACCTGCCCGCCCTGCCCTAACCCACTGCGAGCGCCGAACCAGCGTCACTGTCCGCCCCGACAAGATCCGGATTCTGAGCCGTGGGGCCGGTCCTGGCCCGGTCTGAGTCCGGGTCCGGTCCGGGGTCCGGGTCCGGACCAGCGACGGTCGCACACGGCCGGACCGGATCGGGACCCCATCGCATTTCCTGGCGGAGCAATAAACGTCGCTATTCGATGCCCAGGATGTTGAGCGTCGGCTGGTACTCCGCGATCAGCTTTTCTTCCGTGCGATTCATCTGGCGGCCATCCCGGCACCGAATCACCGTGACGCGCTGGACACGGTGTCGCTTTTGCCGGTCGCCCATGTGCTGCCCCAACCTCGCCAGGATTTTTGTTGACTTTCCCACGTAAAGCGGCCTGTCGGGGTCGGCTCCCCACAGCAGGTAGACGAAGCAGCCGCGCGGGTCGAATTCCTTGTCCACTTCGGTGACGACCAGGTTCGCGACAGCGTTACGTACCCGTGACTCGTCCAGTCGGACCATGCGCGCGCGGGCCCGCTCGGTACGCTCCCGCCGTTCTGTCTCCACGACGACGCGCAGCGCGGCCTCCGCCGCCAGCGCCTTGACGGCCGCCAACTCAGGTGTGATCGCGGCGAGCACGGCGTCGGGGTCGGACACTCGTCCACGGGCGGCGGCTCCGAGAACCGCGATCTTGATGCGTGTGTGAGCGTCGCGAAGGTCGTCGATCAGGTCCCCGGACGACTGCGGCACGCTCACTGTCGCATCCAGGCGCGTAGGGGACGAATCCACTCCGTCGGTCATCGTGCGACGTTAGTACGCCACTCCGACAGGCCTCGCATCTCAGCGGCCGTCGCCGTCGCCGGTGCCTGGCGGACCAGCTCCACAAGGACCGTAGGCTGAGGGGATGACCTTGAAAGTACGTCTGCTGGGTCGCGAGGCAGACCTTGCCCTCCTCATGCGGGTCCTGCCCGCGGGCGACACCCAGGTCGCCCGCGACGAGAGGGGCTACTACCTCACCGCAGCAGCGGTAGACCGTCGGCGCGAGGGCTCACAGTTCCACGAGGCAGCCGCAGAGGTCCTCGCCTCGGTCAACGGCATTGGCTGGTTGAACGACATGGAGTTCGAGGCGATCGAACTTACCGGGACGTATGACGAGGGCGGCCGACGTCATGTCGTGGTCTCAGCTGAAACGATCAGGCTGACCACCCGCGCCGGGATCGTCGTCATGGGCGGCGACGTGGTTGGGTCCGAGCCGCCAGCGCCTCCAGGGCCGCCGCAGGCGGCTGCCGCAGCTCGCAATCCGGCCATCGCCGAGGCACTGGCGATCCTCGGCCGGACCAAGCTCCTTGGGTGGGTCGAGCTCTACAAGGTGTGGGAGATCGTGAAGGACGGCCGCGACCCGGTGGCACTCGGCTGGATGACGAACGCCGAGGCGCGGGCCTTCGGTCTGGCCGCGAACCATCCCGGGATCAGCGGACAAGCCGCACGGCACGCCAGGATGGACGGCACCCCGAACAAGTCCTCGGTGATGGGTCTCCTCGAAGGCCAAGCCCTCATACGACGGCTGGTACTCGCCTGGATCGCGTCGGAGTCGAATTGACTTCGCGCAGACGGTAGCGGACGGCTGCGTCCGCGGCGGCCAACACGCGTTGAGACTGCCTTACGACGAGGCGGGGGCAGTCACGCCGGTTCCGGATCGGGTCAGCAAACCGGCAATCCCAACGCCATTACTCCCGCGGCTGTAGTTAGCAGCTAACAATGAGCAGCCCCAGCGAGATGCTTCAGAACGGGTGGGCGCTCCGCGACAGCCTCCATGCAGCCCAGCGGCCGGCGGAGTACGCACAGCGACGGTGCCAGCGATCTTGACGGTGATGCGTTAGCCCTAGTCAGCGGCCCTCCTCAAGGAGACCGGACCACCGCTGCTCATGCAGTGCCCGTTTCCAGCGGTCGCTGCTCCTCTGGAACCGACTCCGACAGACATACCCCCCTCCCGTCCACTAGCAACACCGGTAGCCAAAGCGGTCGCGTATTTGAGCTGCTACCCCCCAGAAGCGCGTTCGCGCAGGTCAGCACCTACACGCCACGACCCAAGCACCGCCCGACTTGGCTCCCCTGAGCCTGGATGATAGTCGGATGGCCTCTGGTGGCGGACGCTCTGTCCGGCGATCCTAAGGGATCTCCAGGCGGACCCCATCCCATCTGCAATGCATTTCCGAGCAATGCATTCTTGCATTTTCAGGCCAATGCCCTTCGTCTTTCAATTTTCCCTTCCTTCCTCCCTTTTGCCCCCCTCTCTCTCTTGTGGACTTGGCGCCTCCTTTCAATCCTCGCGGGACGGTTAAACGAAAGGCGCCCCGACCTGCGGAAAAGAAATCCAAGAAATGCCGAAGAAAGTCGGCCGAAGGTATTGATTTCGCCGCCCGGCCGGGGGATTATTAGTTATCGGCAGTTGCGCCCGGAGCGCGACGCCAAATCCCCCCTCTTTCCGTGTGGAGACTTTCATGTCGCATGCGTTCTTTTCCCGTGACATTCCGTCGGCCGTTCCCGCCGAGGCCGCCACCCGCGAGGACATGGCGCGCGTCACCGAAGCCGACTGGGCCGCGATCGTCAACCACGCACATCGGTACTGCTGGAAGGTCGACAGCTCCCGGTCCCACAAGCGGGCCGACCGCAGCGCCACCGTCGTCCGTGACGGCCACGCCCCCTACGGCACCGACGACGTGTCCGACGACATCGCCCACGACGCGATCCTGATCTACGCCCGCAGACTCGGGATGATCATCCGTGGTTGTGTCGTGGCCTCCGTCGACGTCACCACCCGGCAAGCCGACCGCTGGCAGTACCAGCCCCACAACGCGGACATGTTCCTTGTAGACCGTGCCACGATCCGCAGCTGGGCAGTCACGGACGCCGCCCAGCGCAACGGCTACCGTCCGCCCCGCCGTGACACCAGCCCCGAAGAGCTGGACGCACAGGTGGAGCATCTGGCCGCAGTGACCTTCCTGTCCGGAGTCAGCCACGTGGTGTTCGCGGTGGCATGGGGGGACGGAGGTGACTTCCCGGTGTTGCAACGGGTCATCGCGGTTGCCGGTGGTGCCGAGGATCTGGGACGTACCGGTGTGTTCGCCATCGTCGCCCAGCAGATGTACGGCGGAAAGTACGGATCACGCCGCTCTGTGATCAAGGTCCGTGACGCTGCGCTCGCGGAAGCACGCGAACTCACCGCCCGCTGCGACAGCATCCGCGACGCTCTCACCGTCCACGACCGGCACCGACGCAGCACCCACGACTGACACGCCGCCCCACCCCGGAGCCTCCGAGCGCCGCACATGCTCGGAGGCTCCACCCATGTCCGCAGCACACCACGACCAGCCCCGTGGACGTGATGGCCCCGCCGTGGCACGGGCCCGTCCGGTCCTCGCTACCGGCGGTCCCGCTGGCCCCGCCGGTGCTGCCGGTTCCCTGTGCGTGGTTTCGGGTTGCTGACCCGCAGACACGGCGCCCGGCGAAGATCGCTGTGCAGAGCGGATGCCCAACGGGTGTAGTCCCGAGGGACTGGCCCATATGGGCCAGTGATCGCTGGCACCGGCCGTGGATGTCACAGAGTCGCAGGTCAGGCCCCTGGTGCGACCGACACGCCGAACCGGCGGCTTTGCATGTTTCCGCTGTGACGTCGCATCCTGCTTCACCGGGGGCGTGCTTGCCGGCACGGTGCCGCGCGCCTCCCAGGCCGCTGGCCGTCCACGTGCGTGCCACCGTCACGGCGCGGGCAACGGCGCCCCCCGTGACGGTGGCACTCCTTCTCCTTGACGGCTCTTCGCCAGCGCCACGCACCCCGGCAGGACACCCCCGCCAGGAAAGGCGGTTCCACGCGCCAGCGTGGTTCTCAACGGCCATAACGGGCAGACACGACGAAGGCCCCCGGCGACGTCGCCGGGGGCCTGTCTGCGGCGGCGTGGGCTACCGGGGGTCGTTCAGGTCGCGCCACACGATCCGCACACGCTGAACATCATCACCCTCGACGGTTCCGTCACCGCCGACGATCACACCGTCGATCAGTTGGGTGAGGATCACCCGCTTCGCCGCGATGTCGTCGCCCAGCGCGTCCCAGCCCACAGCCCCTTCGACCGGCAGCGTGGCGCGACGGCGCGCGCTGGTGTGCATCCGGGTCTGGGTCTCACGGATCTGGCGGACGATGGCCTTGTGGGCATCGTCGTAGGCGTCATCGTTCATCTTCCCCGACGCCCACCGGTCCGCCAGCGCGCTCTTACGGGCCTCCAACGTCGCCAGCTCCGCCGCCACCGGGTCCGCCGTCGCGGCGGGTTGGAGAACCAGCGCGTCCAGGCGCACCCGCACGGCCCGGCTCACCAGATGGAGCAGGAAGCTCTCCCCGATCCGAACCTTGCCCGCACAGCGGCCGTGGCGCCGCTGGCAGTACAACCGCGTGCCGTGCGCGCCGTTCCCGGTCAGCTTGTGCCCGCACGACGCGCAGTAGACGAACCCGGCCAGCACACGCCGTACCTTCTCCGCATCGGTGTTGGTCCGCCGCGCCGCGTCGGTCAGGATCGCCCGGACCTGCTCCCACGTGTCCACGTCCAGAATCGCCGGCCACTGCGCCTCACCCATGACCGCGATCGTTCCCGTGCTGCGCCGCGAGCTGCGGCTCTGGTAGCCGCGCATCCCGATCAGCCGTGGATTGACCATCAACTCCTTCAGCGTGGTGGCATCCCACGCCCGGTACGGACACGGGCAGTCCACCCATGTCCGACGGCCCTTGACGTTGTTCGCGCAGGCCGCCCGGTGCGCCTTCGTCACCGTCGGGACCCCGTCCGCGTTGAGCGTGCGCGCGATGCTCCCCAACGGCACGCCCGCGAGGACGTCCGCGGCGATACGGCGAATCGTCGCGGTCTCTTCCGGAACGACGGCGTGGAAGTCCCGCACCGGCCTGCCCATATGGTCGGTGGCCACGACCGGCCCAT
The DNA here is from genome assembly GCF_023716925.1 of Frankia sp. R82. Classification (GTDB taxonomy): domain Bacteria; phylum Actinomycetota; class Actinomycetes; order Frankiales; family Frankiaceae; genus Frankia. The sequence goes on along the minus strand of NZ_JAMQQG010000045.1, from coordinate 20,390 downwards.
AGCCGAACGCCCGACGCCCGCCATGGTGGCGGCCCTGCTCGGCCCGCTGCCGGGCCGCGCGAGACACCCGTTCCGCCGTGCGCTTGGCCTCAGCCCGGTCGATCGCCCCCATCAGATCGACCATGAGATAGCCATCCGCCGTGGTCGGGTCCGCCTCCGAACCCCGCACCGGGATGATCAGAATTCCCTTGGCCTCGAAGAGGTCAAGGACACGGACCCGGTCCTTCGCCGACCGAAAGAACCGGTTCGACGTCCAACAGATCACCGCGTCGATCTCACCAGCGGCAGCCATCGCCAGAATGCGCTCGAACTCCGGCCGGTAGTCTTTCGTCGCCGACAGATCGTTGTCGGTCAGCACGCCGATCAGCTCGACGTCGCCACGCCGGTCGGCATGCGCCCGGATGTCCTCATCCTGGCGGGTGACTCCAGCTTCCAGCCCTTCACGGTCATCAGAGATCCGGCGGTACCCGATCGTGCGCAGCGTGCGAACCACCCCAGAATCGCATGTGCCCGAAGCATCCGACCAAAGGGTGATACCCGCTCTCACGCGGCCCCACTCCCCAGCCCGTGACCGCACTTCGCGCACACAGAGCGATCCGAGACGCTAGGAAGGTGGGGGCAGGGAACGAGGGCCAACCGCGTACCAGCGGGGCACCCACGGCAAACCGTCACCGAAAGATCGAACGGACGGAAGTAGACGATGGCCCCACCGCCCTCGTTCCGGTCGACGTAGTCAACCCAGCCCAACAACGTGGCCATACCCACCCGAACGTCCGCAACATCAACCGTCGCCGGGGAGCCGTCCCGCGGAGCCTCCTCGACGGCAGGCATGGCCCCAACAACGCCAAGAGCACGACGGCCCACGTCGGTCAGCCGGTACGGCCGGATACGCACCAGCCCCCCGCGCAGATCACGGAACCCAGCAGGGCCCTCGACGATCAGGCCGTGCCGGATTAGACTCCCCATGGTTCGAGCATTGAGCTTGTACTCCGACGCGCCGCGCGCCCAGAAGTAGCCGTGACCGAAGCGGTCCGCCCGGTAAAAGACCGAGCCCGCGCGAACCAGGATCAGCGCGCGGCGCTGAAACTCCGACGGCCGTAGAGCCTTGCTGGTGTGTGCATCCATGGGACCGACGGGTCGTTGTCGGTGTAGATCACCCTCGCGTCCGGGGCGATCCCCTGCGCGATCTCGTGCAGGTTCGGGCTGGTCGGGATGCCTGTTCCGATGTCGAGGAACTGCCGGATGCCCTCGCCCGCAGCCAGCTGACGTACCACCCGGCCCATGAACGCCCGGTTCTCGCGGGCCAGCAGCCGCACGCTCGGCAGGGCACGCACGATCTGCTCACCGGCGGCGCGGTCGGCCGCGAAGTTGTCCTTGCCGCCGAGGAGCCAGTCATATATCCGGGCGGAGTGTGGCCGATCGGTCCGGAGCTCGACGGCGTCCCCGGACCCCTCGACTGCGCTCCGAAAGCTCCAGACGCCGCCGTCGTTCGCCGTCATGGGTCGATCAGCTCCTTCCCGGCGCAGCCTGGCCCGGAGGCGGGACCGGGGCCGCCACCGCACGGCCAGGACGCTCCGCGACATAAACGTACCGGGTTTGCCACTCTGCGTGATCCGATATCGCGGTTATGCATCGCCGCGCCGATGGTCGGGAACCGCCGGGCATCGGCGTGCGTCGATCACCGAACCCAGGCGGAGAATCCTTACCAGCGGCAATGCGATTGCCACACCACCGACAAGCCGTTGACATCTGCGCACGGTTCCCTCTTCCTTGACCCTCAAGGTGCTTGGGGGGCGTGCCTAGGGTTCCGCTGGTCTCGGTCGAGACCGGGCCTGGTCCAAGAGGTGCAAGCAATGCCGCCCGTCCTGCTGTGCGTGCCCTGACGTGCACGCCCTGCCGGCAGGAAGGAGCGGCACTGCTCCACGGCGGGAGAAAAGCCCGGGAGACCCACCGTTATCGTCGGTGGCCTTCTGGCCGCCGGCCTCATCCGAGGATTCGGACCGCCATGACGGACACGACCAGCACAGTCTCCGACCCGGTCGAGGCGGCCGATCTCGGCCAGCTCGGGTACCGGCAGGAACTCGAACGCAACATCGGGACGTACGAGTCCTTTGCCGCCGGCTTCTCCTTCGTCTCGATCCTGACAACCGTCTTCCAGCTGTTCGCGTTCGGTTTCAGCTTCGGCGGGCCGGGCTTTTTCTGGACCTGGCCCGCCGTTTTCGTCGGCCAGGTGCTGGTCGCGTTGATGTTCGCCGAGCTCGCCGCACGGTGGCCGATCTCCGGCGCGATCTACCAATGGTCCGCCCGCCTCGGCGGCCGAATGTGGGGGTGGACGGCCGGCTGGCTCATGCTCGTCGCCCAGGTGATCACCGTCGCCGCGGCCGCCATCGCACTGCAGGCCGTCCTGCCGTCACTGTGGTCCGGTTTTCAGTTCGCCGGCGACGACCCGTCACTGGCCTCGAAGTCCGGTTCGGTGAACGCCGTCGTCCTCGGCCTGATCCTGCTGACCGTGACCACGGTCATCAACGCGATCGGGGTCAAGGTCATGGCGATCATCAACAGTGTCGGTGTGACCTGCGAGATCGTTGGCGTGATACTGCTGGTCATCTGCCTGTTCTGGCGCAGTGAACGCGGCCCGGGCGTCGTGCTGCACACCCAGGGACTGGGCGGGAGCAGCGGGTACGTCTGGCCGCTGCTGATCTCCGGGCTGATGGCCGCCTATGTGCTGGTCGGCTTCGACAGCGCCGGCGAACTGTCCGAGGAGACCCGCGACGCCCGCGGCACCGCACCGCGCACGATCGTGACCGCGGTCGTGTTCTCCGGCCTGTTCGGCGCACTGCTGCTGCTCGCCGCGATGTGCGCCGCTCCCACGATCGCCCACGACAGCGAGATGTCCACCGTCGGGTTGCCCTACGTCGTCACCGAACGGCTCGGACCGGTGCTTGGCCGGTTCTTCATCGCCGATGTCGTTGTCGCGGCCTGCGTGTGCACGCTGGCCATCCAGACGGCCACCACGCGCATGGTGTTCTCGATGGCCCGCGACCGGGTGCTGCCGTTCTCGGTGAAGCTCGCCACCGTCTCCCCGCGCTTTCGCACCCCGATCAACGCTGCGGTCGTCGTCGGCGTGTTCGCCGTGGCCGTTCTGGTGCTCAACGTGTTCCAGCCGGCGATGTACACGGCGCTGGCCAGCGTCTGCATCATGCTGCTCTACATCGCCTATCTGATGGTGACCGTGCCGATGCTGGTGCGTCGTTTCCAGGGTTTCCCGAAGAAGGGCGCCCCGAACGTCACCACTGCCGCCGGAAAGCCGCTGTTCACCCTGGGCCGGTGGGGTCTGCCGATCAATATCGCCGCGGTGCTCTGGGGTGTGTTCATGACGGTCAACCTCGGTTGGCCACGCGCTGCCGTCTACAACCCGGTCGGCGCGCCGCACTGGTATCTGCGCTACTTCGCCCTGCTTGCGCTGGCGATCGCACTGGCGGCGGGGGCCGTCGCCTACTGGCGGCAGCGGTACGAGAACGACGCGGTCCTTGCCTCCCTTGAGCCCGAGGTCGAAGCTGAGCCTGCCTGACCCCGCGTCACCATCCGGGCGCTGTGCCGTGCGGCCCCGTTTGTCCAGAGCTCCGCATGGTCTGTGCGAACGCCGCGCTGTTTGCACCGTTCGAGCGGCCTGGCCTGGCCTGGCCCGGCCGGGTCTGCCGTCCAAGGGCCGTTCCGTCCGCGCGAAGGAGCATGTCAATGACTGAACCCGTTGAGCCAGCCGCCAGCCGGGACGAGACCAGCCGGGACGAGGCCAGGTGGGACGAGAGCAGGCGGGACGGAACCGGCCGGGGCAGGAACAGCCGGGAGGAGGCCAGCCGGGAGGGGTCCTGGGCGCAGCAGGCCGAGGCCCGGCTCGGGAGCCGGCGCTGGAAGGAGGAGGTCGACCGGGCCCTGACCCATGGCCTCACCGCCGCCGACTCGATCACCGACCGTGACATCTCGACCTTTGCCCGGGGGGAACTGCCGCACTTCGCCGGCGAGCGCGGCACCTTCCTCAAGTGCCCGTACGTGGAGGACGTCCACGACGTCGGCGACGCCGAGGTCGCCGTCTTCGGCGCGCCCCTGGACGCGGGGACGACCTACCGCCCCGGCACCCGCTTCGGACCGCAGGGCATCCGGCGCGCCACCAACCTGTTCGGCACCTACAGCTACGAGCTGGGCATCGACCTGCGCGAGCAGCTGAACATGGTGGACATCGGCGATGTGTTCACCATCCCCGGCAACCTGGAAAAGTCCTTCGACCAGATCAGCCGGGCGATCGGCCACGTCGCCTCCTGCGGGGTGTTCCCCGTGGTGCTCGGCGGCGACCACTCCATCGGCTACCCGACCGTGCGGGGTCTCGCACCCCACGTCGAGGGCAACATCGGCATCATCCACTTCGACCGTCACGTCGACACCCAGGAACTCGACCTCGACGAGCGGATGCACACCACTCCCTGGTTCCACGCCACGAACATCCCGAACGCGCCGCCGACCAACCTGGTGCAGATCGGCATCGGCGGCTGGCAGGCACCGCGCGCCGGAGTGAAGGTCGGCCGGGCCCGCGGCACCACGGTCATGACGGTCGGTGACGTCGAGCGGGTCGGCATCGACAAGATCGCCGAGGTTGCGTTGGAACTGGCCTGGCAGGGTGCCAAAGCGGTCTACCTGTCGTTCGACATTGACGTCATCGACTCCGGTTTCGTCCCCGGCACCGGCTGGCCCGAGCCCGGCGGCCTGCTGCCCCGCGAGGCCCTCGGCCTGGTCCGCCGGATCGCCGAAGGCGGCCTGTCCGGCATGGAGGTCGTCGAGTGCTCGCCCCCCTACGACTGGGCCGAGCAGACGTCCCTGCTGTCCGCCCGCGTCATCCTCGACACCCTCGCCAGCCTGGTCCGCGTCGGCAGACTCGGCCGCAAACCCGCCACCCGCCGCACCGACGCCTGGGGCCCCTACCCCGACGACACACCCAGCTCGGATGGGGCTTCGGGATCTTCGGAGCCGTCGGTCTGAGGAGGCCGGGGGCATCCCGGCCGTGTGAGGGCTCTGACCGCCGGGGCGGGCTCACTTCCCGCGAGAGGAGCAGGAGAGGCTGGCTTCGGCGGTTCTCGGACGTGGAATACGATCGTGATCGTCGTCAGGTCATCCCAGAATGATCTCCAATTGCAACGCTCTGACCTGCGATGATGCATTACCGCCGGACCGCTGCAAGATCGCACCCTGAAACCTCCAAAACGACCGCTCTGACCTGCACCTTTACACTCGGGTCGCTGATCATCCCTGGAGGGATCGCAACTAGGTGCCGACGCGGTCGGGCGTGCTGTGGACGTTGGTCGCTGATCATCCCTGGAGGGATCGCAACGGGGTGGGCATGCGGACGTCGAGGTGGTGGCGGAGGGTCGCTGATCATCCCTGGAGGGATCGCAACGCCAGACGAAGCCGCCTGCTGCGAAGCTGCGTCGTCGCTGATCATCCCTGGAGGGATCGCAACACGGCGGGCAGGCTGGTGGTGATCGGTTGGCCGCGTCGCTGATCATCCCTGGAGGGATCGCAACTGATGGCGACCGTGACGGCCGCGGGGATGTGCGCGTGTCGCTGATCATCCCTGGAGGGATCGCAACGCTGCGTAGTACCACCGCTGGCGGTACGTCGCCGGGGTCGCTGATCATCCCTGGAGGGATCGCAACTTCCTTGGCTACGTCAGGCCGCGAGAGCGGCAGCGTTCCGGTCGCTGATCATCCCTGGAGGGATCGCAACAGGAACGCCGCTGCCAGGATGTTCGCTGTGACTGGTCGCTGATCATCCCTGGAGGGATCGCAACATCACGATGCCTGTTGGTGTCGTGTCGGTGCTTGTGTCGCTGATCATCCCTGGAGGGATCGCAACGGGGGCCACCCATAGCCGGCCCGCACGCTCCTGCGGTCGCTGATCATCCCTGGAGGGATCGCAACGTGAGGATCGCCGCGTTGGCCTGGGCGGTGGCCACGGTCGCTGATCATCCCTGGAGGGATCGCAACCTGGCCCCCAGCCCGCCGGTGTGGGTGCGCGGCGAGGTCGCTGATCATCCCTGGAGGGATCGCAACCGGCGCCCGCCGAAGGCCGCGATAGGGAAGCCGTTCCCCGTCGCTGATCATCCCTGGAGGGATCGCAACGTGAGCCGCTTCCCACACCAGCAGCAGCGGATGGCCAGTCGCTGATCATCCCTGGAGGGATCGCAACGGGTGGCTCTCGTAGACGTATTGGGCACAAGTCCAGCAGGTCGCTGATCATCCCTGGAGGGATCGCAACACGCTCGCTACCCCAGCGCCGCCGCCACCACCAGGTCGCTGATCATCCCTGGAGGGATCGCAACGCGCCCTGGTGGTCGTCATGACGGCCTGACCCTCCGTCGCTGATCATCCCTGGAGGGATCGCAACATCTGGTTCGTCGCGCCTGAGGCGCGCCATCCGGAGGTCGCTGATCATCCCTGGAGGGATCGCAACAGGTGGAGCTCGGTCCGAGGGGGCTTGACCGAGTCGAGTCGCTGATCATCCCCGGAGGGATCGCAACGCCACGAGGCCAGCCACGACTACCGCCCTATGCTGACCGTCGCTGATCATCCCTGGAGGGATCGCAACCTGCATAGCCGGGCCAACAGCGACTGTGCGTCGGAGTCGCTGATCATCCCTGGAGGGATCGCAACAACTACCAGGACTACCTGCGCACCAAAGCCAGCCCTGTCGCTGATCATCCCTGGAGGGATCGCAACTAGGCGGTCGTGTAGGCGACCAGCCTGCGGAGTTCGCGTCGCTGATCATCCCTGGAGGGATCGCAACATCAGGGCGGCAGAGACGTCCGCGTACGCCCACCTGTCGCTGATCATCCCTGTCGCTGATCATCCCTGGAGGGATCGCAACATCGGCTGGTGGGGGGTGTCGCGCAGACGCTTGATGTCGCTGATCATCCCTGGAGGGATCGCAACCGCTACCGAGTGCGCCCGAGCCGCCAGTGACGATCGTGTCGCTGATCATCCCTGGAGGGATCGCAACGGGCAGGTCGCCGGCCACTTCCGGCGGGGCATGCGACGTCGCTGATCATCCCTGGAGGGATCGCAACCGGGTCTCCGACCCGCGCCCCGGTCTGGCGCTGGGGTCGCTGATCATCCCTGGAGGGATCGCAACTGATGCCGGGCCGTTTCGACCCGAAGACCTTCCTCGCGTCGCTGATCATTCCTGGAGGGATCGCAACTTGCGCCGGTCGCAATCAACGGACTGGCGCCCGTCGCTGATCATCCCTGGAGGGATCGCAACTGGTCCCACCGCCGGAGATCGCCCGCCGCCTGCACCTGTCGCTGATCATCCCTGGAGGGATCGCAACGGCGCCGGACGGCTCGTGAGAACGCCGCTACTACTGGTCGCTGATCATCCCTGGAGGGGTCGGGTCGGGTAGTTCCCTGTCCGTTGGCCAGGGGCCACTATCTACTCGGGCGAGCTGCGTTCGCGGATGTGGTCAACGATGGTGAGGGCGGCGGAGGTGAGGGCGTGGCGGATCGTGTTGTCGTGGGCCATCCCGTCGGCACCGATGACGTCGCGGGGTACGGGAACATTGATGCAGGCGGACTCGATCAGGTCGACAGTGACATAGCGCAGCACGGTGGCCAGTTCGGCGAGCGCGCCGGCACCGCGGCCTGGCGCAGCGATATTGATCCAGGCCGCGGACTTACCGTAAAGATCGCCGGTGCCGACGGTCCAGTCGAGCAAGTTTTTCAAGCTGCCAGGTAGAGCGCCAGCATATTCCGGCGTGCAGAAGACCACTGCATCAGCTCCGGAAATCGCTGCCCGCAGGCCGGCGACAGCGGGATGCGGAGAGTCGTCATCCGCGTCCGGCGTGAACGCCGGCAGCGCCGTCAGCCCGTCGTAGAGCTCGGTCGCGACACCAGGTGGGGATACGGCAGCGAGCGTGCGCAGCGCTGCCGTGTTCGTGGACGCGCCACGGGTACTTCCAGAGATCAGCAGCAGCTGGATCGGGGCCATGATCCCATCTTGCCTTCCGTACGGGCACAGCCTTGCCCCGCCCGTCGTTCCGCATGGGCCATCGAACGGCGGACACCTGCGGGCATCGGCGCCGGATGTCGTGGGGGCCGGGAAGCTAAAGTCCTGCAGTCGTGGACCTCGAGACCGTACCGGCGACCGTGTCCCGGAACCTCGCACACGACCACCTGCTCAGCCGGGTGCTTGCTGCCTACGACCTGGGACCGTCCCCGCGCGCGAAGCTGCTGCACGTCTCGGAGAACGTCACCTACGAAATTACAGAGGGTGATATTGAGGGTGCGGTCGCCCCGGCTCTCGCAGTGGTTGGCGCCGCACTCGGGCCGGAACGTCGCCGCTGGGCGTTGCGGCTACTCCGGCCCGGCTATCAAAGTTCGGCCGAGGTTCACAGCGAACTGGCCTGGATTGCCGCGTTGCGTAGAGACGGGATCGTGCGTACTCCGCCAGTCATCCTGACCCGTTCCGGTGCGAGTATGGTCACTGTTCGTTCACAAAAGGTGTCCGAGGGAGGCGGGGGGTCGGTCGACGCCGATCAGCATGCGGTGCTGTTCGCGTGGGTGGCGGGGCGCTCCCCGGAGACGCTGGAGACCGCCATGTTGCCGGGCGTGTTCGCTCAGATCGGGGAGATCGCCGCCCGATTGCACCGGCATGCTCGGGGCTGGGTCCGTCCGTCGGCGTTCCATCGGTTTGCCTGGAACTGGGACACCACTCTTGGCGCCGCCACCCGGTGGGGCGGCTGGTCTGCGGGCCTGACCGGTGCGCTGGCCAGCGCGTCCGGGCCAGATTCCGGCGCGGCGCATACCGCTGCCTCCGACCCGGATGCTCTGGCAGCGCATGCTCTGGTGGGACGTGCGGTAAAAGTGATACGGAGCCGACTCGAGGCCTACGGTATGGGTTCCGGTCGGTACGGGTTGATCCATGCCGACATGCGCCTTGCGAATCTGCTTTTCCCAGAAGCCAAGATTCGAAACGAACGCGCGGTTGGACCCAGGAAGATCGGCGCAGAGTGGGGGTATCAGGCTGCGTGCGACGACGAGGTGTGTGTCATCGACTTTGATGACTGTGGGTTCGGGTGGTATCTGTGGGATCTGGCGGCGTCGCTGTCGTTCATCGAGCATCTGGATGTGGCCGGGGATCTGGTGGATGCCTGGCTGACGGCGTACCAGCGGCGGCTGCCACTGACGGCCGAGGATGTCGCGATGATCCCGACGTTCGTGCTGATGCGCCGGCTGTTGCTGGTGGCCTGGCTGGGCACCCATCCGCATTCCGACGCGGTGGCGAGCCGCGCCGACTACGCCCGGGACACCTGCACCCTCGCCGAGGCCTACCTGAGTGGACGCCTCCTCGCCGGCTGACGTCACCCAGCGGGGTCGGTGGCAGGGACGCGCGGGTCAGCGCAGGTTGAGGGGGTCGGCGGCGATCTGGGTGGCCTGGGTGGTGGTCAGGCGGCCGGTGGCGACCAGACGGTCCAGGACGTGGCGTTGGCGGGTGCGGGCGGCGGTGAGGTGCTCGTACGGGTCATAGGCGGACGGCGCCTGGACGAGGCCGGCGAGCAGGCTTGCCTGGGCCCAGGTCAGCGTGTCCGGAGTGCGGTCGAAGTAGCCTGCGGCGGCGGTGACGATCCCGTAGTAGCCGTGGCCGAAATAGACGGTGTCGAGATACATGCGCAGGATCTCGTCCTTGGAGTAATGCGCGTCGAGTTTCACCGCGAGGGCGATCTGCTCGATCTGGTCGACGGTGTTGCGCCGTCCACCGGTGTAAAGGAGCTTCACGAGTTGCTGGTCGAGGCTCGCGCCGCCGCGATCACGTCCGCCGGGCAGCGGCTCGGACAGGCCGCGTATCGCGCCTCGTGGGTCGATGCCCTGGTGGGAGTAGAAGCGGCTGTCCTCGGTTGCGATCAGGGCGGCAACGACCCGGCTGGGTAGTGCTCCGCTCAGGGCCGTCGCCCGGTGCTCCGCGGCCTGCGCGGCGACCCGGTTCTGCGCGTCCGCCACTGACGGTGTGACACCGAGCAGCACCCCGAACCCGAGCAGCGCGGTCAGAACGCAGGCCAGGGCCGCCACCAGCAGTCGGCGCACGACCCGTACCCACCGCCGTCCGGCACGCCGGGCCAGGGAGCGGACGGGCTCGGTCGCCGGGTCCGCCGGTTGCGCCCGATCGGCCGGACCTTGTCCTGGCTCCGCTGGATTCGTCGGGTCACGGAGGTCGAGATCGGTCGGGTTCGGCCTGGTGATGGACGTGAGCTGGCCATGGACCCAGTCGCCTGCGCCCACCCCGGCGTTGCCGGTGGTGCTGCCGGGGGGACCCGAGGGACGCCGGGTGCCCTGGGGCAGGGTGTCGTGCGTCAAGCTGTGCCTCCTGCGGTGCTGCGTCATGCGGGGGTGTCGTCCGGAGGTTGGTCTTCAGTGTGTCCAGCCGGCATGTGAACACGCTGTGGACGGGGTGGTCACCAGCCGAGCGCAGTCGTACCGGAATGCCGAAAAGCCTGGATTTCCGGCATTTCGTGCCGCTGTCGAACGGCTGCGAGATTACCTTCGGTGGTATCAGGGTATCCAGTTGTGGCGTGTTCGGAAAATCGCCCCGCCGGCATTGTTCGGAGGCGGGAAGGTTCCCGGTCAGGCCTCCTCGAAGGGATGGCGATGAGCGTTCCCAAGGGATTCAAATATCTGTTCCTGGTGGTCATCCTCGCCTCTGCCGGATTTCTCGCCGCAGCACCGGCCGGTGCTGCGGCACCATCCCCGAAGCCCACCCCGGCGCCGCAGGAGCTGCCGTCCGGCAGTGCACCGACCGAGCCGGCTGACAAGGCGCAGGCCACGAAGCCGCCCGCCGAGAAGGCGGCGGTGACCAGGCCGCCGGTCCAGAAGCCACCGGTGGTTACCCCGAATCCGGCGGAGCGGCATCGGGGCCGGCACTGGATCTGCCGGCCGGGCTACTGGGAGCCCGGTTACTGGATCCCCGGCTTCGTCTGGCACGGGCGCGCGTTCCCGCGGGAATGGCACGACCGGACCTGGCATCCGGCCCAGTGCTACTGGGTCTTCTGGTGATATGACCGGGAGCTGAACACCGGCGGCCGGGGCTTTCGAGTTCGGCCGCCGGTTGCCGGCGGCCGGACATCGGCTGCCGCTGGCTGGGGTATGGGCTGTTCCGGACGGGGGTTATTCGGTGGTGACGGTGCGGCCGCAGCGGGGAGTGGTGTTCACCGGGGTGAAGGTCGCGCCGTCCTTGTTGACCCGCAGATAGTCGTAGCAGGCGGTGGCGGCGGCCAGGCCCTTGCTGGGGTTGATCGGGGTGAGCAGCAGGCCGCCGGCGTCGTAGCGGTCGAGGTGGTGCAGAGCGGCGAGCAGCGCGGCGCGGGTCGGGCAGCGGCCGGCGGCGCTGACTCCGGCGAGCATCAGGTCGGCGCTGATCCAGCCGATCAGGGCGTTGCCCTCGGTCAGGGTCGCCGCCTGCGGTGCGTAGGTGGCCAGGGCGGTGCGCACGCGCCGGTGGGCGGGGGTCGCCAGTTCGAACGGGGCGTAGTCGACGAAGGAGTAGACGTTGGCGGCCTTGGCGCCGGCCGCGGCGAGTTCGCCCTGGCTGTAGGTGGTCTGGTCGCCGAGGATGGCGGTGAGACCGAGGCTGGCGTTACGGGCCGCGGTGACGATCGCGTAGAACGTCGGCGCGGGCACGAAGGCGAGGACGCTGTCGGCGTCGGCCGCCCGAATCTGCTCGATGAACTGGTCTGCGTCGAGGGACCCGGGCGGGACGAGCAGGGCGGCGGCGACCCGCATGCCGGCGGCGCGGGCGCTGGCCTGTGCGGCGCCGGCCATGGCCTGGGTGCCGTCGGACAGCTGCACCGCCACGGTCGCGACGCGGCGCGCCCCGCGGCTGTAGAGAAAATCGCCCCAGCCGCTGGACGCCGGCGTCAGACCCATCGGCCGGGAGTAGCTGAACACGTTCGGCCTGCTCGCCGCGCCGGGATCGCTGACCTGACCGTCGACGACCGGCACGCCGGCGGCGGCCAGGGCCGGTGCGCCGCCGGCGGACGCCGAGCTGAACTGCACGATGCCCAGCGCGTCACCGGGACCGGTCAGAGTGCGCCCGGCGACGGCGTTGCGGGTGGGCACACCATGGTCATCCTCGAGCTGGTAGGTCAGCCGGCGGCCGTTGATGCCGCCGCGGGCGTTCTGCTCGCCGAGGCGGGCGTCGACCCCGGCGCGGAACAGCGCGCTCGGGTCGCCGCCGAGTGCCCCTGGACCGTTCGACGGCGGGCCGGAGTAGACCATGCCGAGGCGGATCGTGTCGCGGTCGACGCCGGGCGTCGTCGGGCACGGATTCGGCCCGCCGTGGGCCACCTGATCGAGCAGGCTGGACCCGGCCGTCGTGGTGTCCCCACCGCCGGACCGGGGTGTGCCGTCGGTGTTGTGCGTGCCGCAACCGGTCGCAGCGAGCAGCACGCAGGTGAACAGGGCCGTGGCCGCGGCGCGTGAACGCCGGTGTCGTCTCATTTTCTCACCCGTCCGTGTGCCGGTCATGCGCCCGTTGTTCGGGCCTGCCGTCGTTCACCGTGGACGGACGTCCTCGCCGAATCCGGGAAGCCGAATTCGGGAAAGTGGCCCGAAGGTGGGGTCGGGTCACGGAGGCCGCCTCGTCACACGGCCGATCGAGAGGCAGCACACGGTAACCGGTGGCTTTTTCGGACGATCGTCAGCCGGCATTCCCGGAAAAGGGGGCTACGCATTTCGGGGAGAGTGCGCGACGGTGCCGAGGGTCCCGGGAGGGGGGCGGGGTGGAACGTCCCCGACGCTTCTCCTGTCGTGTGAGACGTTTCACGGAAAGACAGCTCCGCCGGGTCTTGTCGAAACGAGCATCCGGGTGGCTCCCCTGCCTTGGCGGCACCTGTGGGGGAAAATTATGCCGAGCCGGCATGTCGAGATGCCGGATCCGGCTGCCCTGCGGGTCGGCCCATGCGGATCAACCAGGGGTCCGGCGACGGATGACGGGAACTCCGGTGCAGGTCGGCGGCCCGTCGTCCACAGAGCCGCGGAACGGGGCAAACCCTCTGCATATCGAGAGACGCGGGAAACAGCAAAAAGACCACCACCGTCGGTGGCGGCGCCGGTGGTGCCTACGCGCCGGTGAAGCGGGGCTCCCGGCGCTCGGCCTGCGCCCGGGTTCCCTCGGTGAAATCTGCGGTGTCCCGCAGCGCCGCCTGCTCGGCGGATTCACGCGCGGTGACAGCCTCGATCGCCGGCAGCAGGTCGGCCCACATGGTCGCCCGGATGCTGCGTACCGCCAGGGGTGCGGACGCGGCGATGCCGGTGGCGAACTCCACCGCGGCGTCGCGCAGGTCGGCGGTCGCGACGAGCCGGTCGGCGAGGCCGATCTCGAAAGCCTCCGTGCCGTCCACCCGCCGTCCGGTGTAAAGCAGGTCGAGGGCCTTCTGCCGGCCGACCACCGCCGGTAGCGTCACCGAAATGCCGAAGCCCTGATGCAGGCCGAGGCGGGCGAAGTTCGCCACGAATCGGCTCTCGGGCGTCGCGACCCGGAAATCCGCCGACAGGGCGAGCCCCAGGCCCCCACCGATCGCCGTGCCCTGCACCGCGGCCACCACCGGCAACGGCGCGGCGAACAGTCGCAGCGCCATGCGGTAGAGCGCGGGCGCTCCCTCGTCGGCGGTCAGCGGCGCGGACGAACTGGCACCGGTGAAGTCGGCGCCGGCGCAGAAATGCCGGCCCTCGGCGGCCAGCACGATTGCGCGGACGTCACCGTCGGCGGCGAGTCGCTCATAGGTCTCGGCGAGCGCGCTCACCAGTGGAACGTCGAAGTAGTTGTACGGCGGCCGGCGGAGCTCGACGACCGCGACGTGGCCGGGTCGGGTCTCCACGGCGATGTCCGTGACCGCGCTCATGCGCTCCTCCGAGATCGTGACGGTGCGACCGTCCGACGTTGCTGGTCGCCCGGTGCTTATACCGCAGCCGACGCTTTGCTGTCCGGCTACCTGACCGGTTCGCCCCGACTGCTCGGCACTGGCGTGCGACCATGAATCAGCGTGATAATCGCCCGGGTAGACGTTCGGTGCCGGTGTTCGGCACTGGTGTTCGGAGTTTGCGTGGAGGTGCGGGAGGTAGGGGGTCGGGGATGCCGGAAACATCGGCGTCGCCAGCGCTTTACGGGCCTTTCGGGGTCTGTCAAGGGGGCCTTCTTCCTGCCCGTCCGAGTCGTGTGGCCGGCATTTCGGGGTCGGTCAGGTCATTCGGGTTAATGTGCGGTTCCGCGATCTTCCAAGGAGATGATCATGGATGTTTCGGCGGCATCGGCGGCGTCGGCATCGGCGGCGTCGGTGACTGCACGGCCGCTGGAGGCGACGTCGCAGCTACTGGCCTTATCGCGACCGTCCGCCGGATCCGCGAGGGCTGCCGGGTTCGCGGGAGTCGCGGCCTCGGTCCGGCCCGCGGTGCCGGTGCCAGCGCCGATGGCCGGCTCGGTGCGGCACCGGCAGCTGTGGGAGTTCGGTGACGACGCGGCACTTGCACCGGTCTTCGCGGGTCTGGCGGGGGACCTTGTCCGGGCGGCCGGTGTCACGCCGATGCATCGGGTGCTCGATGTCGGTGCGGGCAGCGGCAACGCCGCGATCGCGGCGGCGCAGGCCGGTGCCGACGTGGTGGCCTCCGATCTGGTTCCGGCGCTGCTCGAGCGGGGCCGCTTGGCCGCCGACGCCCGCGGGATCACCCTGGAATGGCTGCCGGCCGATGCCCAGCGGCTGCCGTTCGATGCCGACACGTTCGATGTCGTGCTGTCCTGTGTCGGCGTGATGTTCGCGCCCGACCCGGTTGCCGCTGCCCGCGAGCTGGTGCGGGTGTGCCGTCCAGGGGGCACCCTCGCGATCGCCAGCTGGACCGCGGACGGGGCGATGGGGCGGCTGTTCGCCCTGTTGGACCGGCACGCCCCCATCCACGAAGGCGTCCCGCCGACCGGGCCGGCCGCATCGGTCTCGTCGGTCGCATCGGCCGCGTCGGCCGCGTCGGCCGTCTGGGGTGATCCGGCCCGGGTGCGCGCGCTGTTCGCGGACAGCGGTGTCCGCCGCCTGAGCACCCACCATCGCACCGCCCGACTGGATTTCGGTGGGTCACCGGCGCAGTGGTGCGCGTTGTACCGGGAGAGTTTCGCCCCCGTGGTCGAGGCATATGAGCGGATCGGACCGGTTCCGAAACGCGTCGCTGCCCTCGACGCCGCTTTGTTGCGATTCGCCACCGATGAGTATCTCGGCCCACTCGGCGGCCCCGGGCGCTACGAGTTCGAGTATCTCCTGCTGCTCGCCGAGCCCCGGTGACGGCTCACCCGAGGGGTAGACGGCTCAGCCGACGGGTAACTGTGAGGCCCTACGGTATGGACGGCCACCACACGGCCTGCGGTGCGGTGGTCTGAGCGGTCGCCGAGGTACCCAGGACGATCCCGGCGGGGGTGATCGCCTGCGCATGGCTGAAGACGCCGCCGGCCGAGGGGAGCCGGCGCAGCCGGCCGGACCGCCAGCGAAAGGCCTGGATCTCCTGGCCGTTCTGGCGGTCCGTGGCGGAGATGTCGCCGCAGACGACCCCGTGATCGTTGAGGCCGCTCACCTCCACGCTGGACGCCGCGTCCGCCGCCCCGGTGGCGTCGTCGCGGCCGTCCTCGATCGGGGTCTGCCGGCCGGACCGCCACAGGAACGCGCCGGACGTCGCCCCGGACGCGCTCACGAGCACCTGACCGGTGCTGTTGATCGTCACCGCGGCGGAGCTGTGCAGGCCCGGCAGGGTGCCCAGGTCGACTGCCCGCCCCCGGCGCCACAGCACCGCGCGCCGCGCGCCGTCGGGGGTGTCGCTGGCGCCGACGATGTCCCCGGCCTCATTGATGGCGACCGCCACGCTGGTGGGACCACCAAGCGTGCCGAGGTCGCGGATCCGCCCGTCGGTCCAGACCACGGCGTGCGACTGGCCGTCGCCGGTGTCGGCGCTGCCGACGATCTGCCCGACCGCGTTGACCGCGGTCGCCGAGCTCGCCGGCCCGCCGAGCGTGCCGAGGTCCACCGCCCGGGTGCCACGCCAGCGCACGGCCCGGATCGTGCGGTCGTCGGTGGTGCTCCAGCCGACGATGACCCCGTCGGGGTTCACCGCCAGCGCGCTGCTGCGGCGACCGCCCTGCTCGTCCGTCCCGCCGAGCAGGTCCAGTGCCTGGTAATGGCCGGCGGACCAGCGGAACGCCCGGCGGTCGTAGTGGCTGACCGCGTCCCCGATGACGACACCGGCGGCGTTGACGGCCACCGGCTGCTGGCTGCCTTCCAGGAAGGTCACCTGGCCGCGCCGCCACACCCCGCCGACGGAGCTGTACGGGCTGTCGCCCCAGACCCCGAGGTACAGGCCGGCCGCGTTGCCGGCGACCAGCGTCCCGTACAGATCCGAGCGCGGGCCGGGCACGGCCACCGGCGCGGCCGGGTCGGTGGGCGGAGCGGGTGCGGCGAACGCCGCGGTGCGGCCGAGGCCGCCCAGCGTCCACGGAGTGCTCATGCTGGTGATCGCGGCGAGGCGGAGGATGGATCGTCTGGTGTCCGGCACGCGTGTCGCCTTCTCTCGGACCCCGATGCCTGGATGGACCCCGATGCCCGGCCGGACCCCGCCGCCTGGACGAGCCCCGCCGCCTGGACGAGCCCCGCCGCCTGGACGAGCCTCCCCGTCCGGCCGGAGGTCTCCCGTGGCAGGGATCTCCTGCGGGTGGACCCTGTCTCGTGGGTGATGTCCGCTTTCCGGGCCGGCCGGTTCTCGGGCCGGCGGGTTTCTCGGGTTGGCCGGTTCTCGGTCGGCCTTGGTCCATGGGCCGCGAACCCGGGTTACTCACCCGGGCTAGTTACGTTAAGAATTCTCATGGTGACGTTCGGTTGTCGGGGTGTCAATGAGCGACATGCTTCGGCGCGTCACATCCCGAGCGCCGATGGTGAGGCTGCGCCCGGTGGGCGGTACGGGTGAACCGGGTCGGGCGATGATGCGTGATGGTGGGCATGCACGGGCGGCGAGGGCGCAACGGCGGGCCGAAGGTCGAGGACCCGGCCGCCGAGTTCGTGCGCGCCGTGTACGCCGAACACGGCTCCGCGCTGCTCGCCTTCGTCACCCGGATGACCGGTGACCGGGCGAAGGCCGAGGACGTCCTGCAGGAGACGCTGCTGCGGGCCTGGCGGCACGCCGGCCGGCTCGACACCGACGAACGGCCGCTGCGGCCGTGGCTGTTCACCGTCGCACACCGCATCGTTGTCGACGAGCACCGGGCGCGCCGGGCCCGGCCGGCCGAGGTCGGGTCGGAGAACCTCGAGTTTCTGCCGGCCGGCAACGAGCTGGACCGGGCGATGGAGAGCTGGCAGGTGGTGGAGGCTTTCCGGGCGCTCAGCGCCGAGCATCGGGCCGCGCTCGTCGAGACGTACTACCTGGGTCGGTCCGTCGCCGAGGCGGCGGCGAACCTGGGAATCCCGGTCGGCACCGTCAAATCCCGGGTGTACTACGGGTTGCGCGCGTTGCGCCTGGCTCTGGAGGAACGGGGGTGGGCGACATGACCAGTGACTGCATGGCCCCCCGCATCGCGCTGGGTGCCTATGTACTGGGTGCGCTCGAACCGGCGGACCGGGCCGCGGTGGCGAACCATCTGGCCGGCTGCGCGGACTGTCGGGCGGAGCTGGCCAGCCTTGCCGGTCTGCCCGGGCTGCTCGGCCGGCTGCAGCTGGCCGACGTCCTCGAACCCGGCGAGCTCGAACCCGACGAGCTCGCCGACGCCGACCTCGACATCGCCGCCGTCATCGATGCGGCCCGCGTGGATCCCGCGGCTCGCCCGTACCCGGCCGCACCCCTCGACGCGGTCGCCCCCGGAGGCCTGGCCGCGGTCGCACCCGGCCGTTCCCCCCTGGTCGCGCGTGCGGGTGCCGAGGCCGAGATGACCCGGCGGATCCTGACCTCGCTGCGGCGGTCCCGGCGTCGGGCGCGTCGACGGGCCGTGGTCGCGTCGGTGGGGCTGCTCGTCGTGGTCGTGCTCGCCACCATCGGCATCACGATCGCGGTCCGACCGGCCGAACGCGTGGAGCTGGCCCGTCCGGCGGGTCAGATGTACACCGGGGCCAGCACCACCAGCCCGGTCGAGGCGTGGGTGTGGGTCGCGGCCAACCCGGCCGGCAGCGCCTTCACCGTGCGGCTGGCGAACGTGCGCCCGGGCAGCCACTGCACCCTGGTCGCCCAGGCCGTCGACGGGCACGAGGAGACCGCCGCGACCTGGGCGGCCAGCTACGACGGCGACGTGCAGGTGCAGGGCACCGCCGGCATCGCCCCGGCGAGCCTGGCCCGCCTGATGATCATCGATGCGGACGGCGGGCGAGTCGTCGTCCGGCCGTCCGGGCGAGCCTGACGACGATCCTTCCGACCGGAACCCGCCGCCCCGGGCTGGTCCTCAGTTGTCAGTTGTCCTCAGGCGTGGCGGGGGCCGTTCAGCCAGGGCATCAGCGCGCCGATCGCAAAACAGACGGCCGACGTGACGATCGTGAGCACGACGTCGACCAGCGTGGTGGGCGACAGCAGCTGCGTCGCGGAGAGGGCGAAAACCCCGAACAGACCCACCGCGCAGCCGGCGGGAACGAACCGCAGGCCGCGCAGCCACCAGGTCGCGGGTGCGGCATGGCGGCCCAGCGGGAGCAGCGCCACCGCCCACAACAGACCCATCAGCACCAGCAGCCCGACCCCGAACAGCCCGTAGATCGAGAACAGCGAACCGTGGACGTTCGCCGTCCCGGACTGGCGGGCGACGGTCTGCAGATCGGCGTCGCGCAGCGCCACCTCGACCGGAACGAGGCCGGTAGCTCGCCCATCGAGATCGCGAATGTCCAGGTCAACAGTCCAGCTAGCCGTGCCGAGGGCCGGGACGGTGGTGTGCAGCCGAGTGTCGTAATCGAAGAAAGTGAGGCCGAGCACAGTGCCGGAAAGGCGAACCGAGTCGATCGGGACGTCCACCCGGCTCAGGTTGCGCACGCCGACAACGACCCGGGCGACCGTGCCGGCGTTCAGGACGAGGTCGCCGCGGCCGAGCGCGTGACCGTCCACCGTCACCGCAAGCTCAACGCGGCCACTCGACTGCGCATGGGCTGCCGTCGGCGACAACAACGCGAGCCAACCAAGGCAGACTGTCAGGCATACGACAATCAGAAAGTTTTTCTGAACCGCCGTTGACGTTGCCACGCATTCCACGAGTTCCCCCGACTCTTCCCCGGCCGGGTTCCCCTGACCCGTGTGGTCCATGTTGCCCCAGATGGGGATCTCCGGCCAGTCTGCTGATATTCTATCGACCGTCGTATGGGTGGGGCTTCCACCGCTTACGTCAGGCGTGCACCACGCGTTTTCAACGGTCCGTGCCGACGACGATCCATCCCGACGAGGATCCGTGTCGACGG
The DNA here is from genome assembly GCF_023716925.1 of Frankia sp. R82. GTDB lineage: Bacteria > Actinomycetota > Actinomycetes > Frankiales > Frankiaceae > Frankia. The sequence continues at coordinate 913 of NZ_JAMQQG010000045.1, read as the reverse complement.
GCCGTTATCGCCGTGCTGCCGTTCGCACCCGGGGGGGCGACCTGTGTCTGGCCATCGAGCGGCCAAACGATCGATGTTTCGGGTGTCACGGTCCGGCATGCGCCAGGGCGATCGGTCATCGCGTGGTTCCGTTGCTGTCGTCTTCCTGAGCGTGCTGCTGTTGTGTATCGGCGCCGGCGTTGCCGCGAGTCTGGGTACTCCAGCGGGCGCAGGCACCCCGATCAGCGCCGCCGCGACCGGCGACGCGACCGGTTCGACCGGTTCGACCGGCTCCACCGGCTCCACCGGCTCCACGGGTGCCACGGCTGCCAGCGAAGCGGCGCAGCCGCCCGGCGCTGGCGGCGGTCCGGTGAACGGTGGCTCACCCACCACGGGCGGCGGGTCGAGCTCGACCACGAATCCCCCCGGCGGGGGCGGGAGCAGCGGGGGCGGCACCACGCACACCTCGGCCACCCCGTCAGGGGGCGGCTCCACCACGAGCACCGGCCCGACGACGTCCAATCCCACGCCCGGCACCGGTACTCCGGGCACGTCCACTCCCACCCCCACCTCTACCCCCACCCCCACGCCCACTTCCACCTCCACCACGGGCACGGGCACCCCGAGCGCCGGGCCGACCTCGCCCGGCGTGAGCTGCACCCCGGCCGCGGGAGCGACCAGCGGCTGCCCGACCGTCCCGGGGGACTGCTCCAGCGGCACCGCCTCGAGCGCGGCCGGCTCGACCTGCCCATCCACCGGCCCGACGGTCTGCCCACCGCGGGCCAGCCTGCCGAGGGTGCCGGTGATCACCACTGGCGGTGTCGCCGTCGGTGGCAGCGTGGCCGGTCGGGGTGCCGACGGCTGCGCGCCGTCGCCCCCGCCCTGCCCGTCCCCCCGGGCGGTCCCGGGCGGCGCGGTCGCCGCGCCGCCGAAC
>NZ_JAMQQG010000078.1 GCF_023716925.1 Frankia sp. R82 | reverse complement strand
GTCCCGCGGGACCGGATGCGCCGGGTGGACCCGGCGGTTCGAACGCGCCGGGCACGGGGGCGCCGTCGGGCAGGCCGCGGCGGCGCCGGCGGCGCATCCTGCCGATCGCGCTCATCGTGCTGATCGTGCTGTTCGTCGTCGGCGACCGGGTCGGCGTGGTCATCGCGAAGGGGCAGATGCGCAAGCAGATCAAGGCGGGGGTCGCGGAGAACCTCAAGCCGGGCGACCCGGTACCGACCATCACGAGCGTGAGCATCGGCGGGTTCCCGTTCCTCACCCAGGTGCTGTTCGGCAAGTTCACCGACATCGGCGTGGGACTGGACGGCATCCCCACCCCGGGCCCGAAGATCTCCTCGGTGAAGGCGCACCTCAGGGGCGTGCACGTGCCCCTCGGTGACGCCCTGACCGACAACGTCGGCACGGTGCCGGTCGACGACGTGCGGGCCACCGTCGGCATCACCTACGCCGATCTGAACGCCTACCTGGCCACCCAGAACCCCAAGGTGCAGGTGGCCCCGGTCGACGGCGGCAAACAGGTCAAGGTCACCGGTACCGCGGACATCCCGGGCTTCGGCTCGCAGCAGATCGGCGGCGTCACCACGTTCGAGGTCACCGACAACAAGCTGAGCCTGATCCCGTCCGCGCTGTCGGTGGAGGGCAACGGCCTGAACTTCAGCATCCCGGTGCCGGGCGATCTGCTGAAGGGGGTGCTGGGTTCAGTGCCGATCCCGGTCTCGGGCCTGCCCTTCCACCTGAACATCGTCGACGCCTCGACGAACGGGACCGGGTTGTCGCTCACGGCCACGGCGAAGGACGTCGTCCTCCCGGCGTCCTGACACCCGGCGTGACCGTCCGCTGGAATTGCGGGCCGATCCGCACCGGACGGGCGCGATCTATGTCACATTACTGAATGTGATGATGGCTGTGGGTGCGGTGCGGGCTTCGGTGGATGCCGCGCGGGCGGCCAGGTCGGCTCGGCGACAGCCGTCACCGCCCACGCCCGCCGGCCGACATTCTCATAGGGTGCCGCACGGGAGCCGCGTGTCGGTGCACCTCGCCTGTCCCCGGGGATCGGGCGAGCTGTCGCGGGCCGACCCGGCGCTCGCGGGCAGCTCCGCACCGGCACCCGGACACCGAAGGATCACGAGGCGGCAGGAACCCGAGAGATGTACACAGGTCCACGCGCGACGGCTACCCATCGCCGAGCGACGCGCCGTCAACGTCACCCGGGTTGGGTCAAGATCATCCCTCGGCGCTACGATCGGACATCCGGCATGATCGGTGAGCGCGCGTGATCGTTTGGCGAACCGCCGCCACCCGGCGAACGGATGGCAGCGCTTGTCGGAGTGGCAGGGCCCGATCGGGCGGTGGCATCAACGGGGGTGACGGCATCAACGGGGGTGACAGTGCCCGAGCGGGTAGCCGTGCCCTCGAGGGTGACAAGGTGGAGTTCGGCGGGGCATCCCGGCCAGAGTCCCGTCGCGAAGGGGGATACACGTGCAGACGACCTTCCTGAGAGTCGTCACTGAGGCCGGCGCGGCCACGGTGCCCGCCGACGCCCAGTTCATCATCGGCCGTGCCCGGACCGCCGACTACGTCATCGCCGACAGCCGGGTCTCCCGCCGCCACCTCCTGCTCGAGCAGGCCTCCGGCGGCTGGGTGGTGCGTGACATCAGTTCCAACGGCACCTGGCTCGACGGGCAGCGGATGCCCGAGGCCGTCGCCGTGGACGACGAGCTGCGCCTGCGGCTGGGCACGCCGACGGGCCCCGAGGTCGTTGTGCACCCGGAGTTCCCGCAGGGCCGCGGGCAGCTCGACGAGCCGGCCTACGACCCCGGCTACGACATGCAGACGATGCTGCCGAACTCGTCCGGCTACACCCCCCCGCGGCCGCCCCCACGCGGCCCGTCCCGCTCGCACCAGGGCCCCACCAGCCCGGCGCAGCGCGGTCGCGACTACGACGACTACGACGACCGCCGCCGCGGCGAGCGCTCCGGCGGGCTGACCAGCCTCGACCAGGAGCACGAGCGGCGTACCACCTACCGCCTGCGCCAGGGCACGATGTCGATCGGCCGCGCCCGGGACAACGACGTCGTCATCACCGACCTGCTCGCCTCCCGCCGCCACGCCGAGCTCTACATCGGCCGTTCCGGGGTGCAGATCGCCGACCTCGACTCGGCCAACGGCGTGTTCGTCAACGGCCGCCGGATCAACCGGACGAACCTCGAGCAGGGCGACGTCATCGCCGTCGGCCACCACATCTTCCAGCTCGAGGGCGACCAGCTCGTCGAGTACATCGACTCCGGAGACGTCAGCTTCGAGGCCGACGCGCTCAACGTCTGGGCCGGCCAGAAGCAGCTCATGCACGACATGACGTTCAAGCTGCCCGGCCGCGCCCTGCTCGGCGTCGTCGGCCCGTCCGGCGCGGGCAAGTCGACCCTGCTCAACGCGCTCACCGGCTTCCGCCCCGCGGACAAGGGCACCGTCCGCTACGCGGGCCGGGATCTCTACTCCGAGTACGACGAACTACGCCGCCGGATCGGCTACGTGCCGCAGGAGGACCTGCTGCACACGTCGCTCACCGTGCGCAAGGCGCTCGAGTTCGGCGCCGAGCTGCGCTTCCCTCCGGACGTCACCAAGACCGAGCGCCGCAACCGCGTCGACGAGGTGCTCGCCGAGCTCGGCCTCACCCAGCACGCGAACACGCAGGTCTCCCGGCTGTCCGGCGGCCAGCGCAAGCGGACGTCGGTGGCGCTCGAGCTGCTCACCCGCCCGACCCTGCTCTACCTGGACGAGCCGACCTCCGGCCTCGACCCGGGCATGGACAAGAACGTCATGGAGTCGCTGCGTAACCTCGCGGACGACGGCCGGACGGTCATCGTGGTCACCCACAGCGTCGCCCAGCTTGACCTGTGTGACTACATCCTCGTCCTGGCGCCCGGTGGCTACGTCGCCTACTTCGGCCCGCCGCAGGATGCCCTGTCCTTCTTCGGCAAGCGCGACTACCCGGACGTCTTCCTCCAGCTCGAGGCGACCCCCGGGGTCGAATCGGCCGCCCGGTTCCGCAACTCGCGGTACTACGTGCCGGCGTCGATCACCGCTCCCTCCGCGCGGCCCGCACCGGAGGAGCTGCCGTCGCTGCGCCAGCAGTCGGTGGCCTCCCAGCTGGTGACGCTCAGCCGACGCACCATGGCGGTCGTCGCCTCCGACAAGTCGTATCTACGCCTGATCATCGCCTTCCCGTTCCTGTTGGGTCTGATTCCACGCGCCATCGGCGGAAACTTCGAACTCTCCGCCGAACAGGCCAAACAGTTCTCGCCCAACTCGGACGGCCCCACCATCCTGCTGATCATGGTTCTCTGTGCCTGTTTCATGGGCATGGCGAACTCGGTCCGCGAGATCGTGAAGGAACGCGCGATCTACCGCAGAGAGAGAGCCATCGGCCTTTCTCGAACGGCGTACATCGGCTCGAAGGTCCTCGTCCTCACCCTGATCACCGTGGCGCAGGCGATCCCCTTCACGCTGATCGGCCTCGCCGGGCGAACACCGGCATCGAACCTGATACTCGGCAACTCCCTGCTCGCCATGCTGATCGCGGTGATCGTCGTCTCGTTGGCCTCGGCGATGCTCGGTCTGCTGATCTCCGCGATGGTCGACAACGCCGACAAGACGATGCCTCTGCTGGTCCTGCTCACCATGGGTCAGCTGATCTTCTCCGGTGGCATCGTCCCTGTTCACGGCACCGTCGGTCTCGAGCAGGTCGCCTACATCGCCCCGGCCCGCTGGGGTTTCGCCTCGATGGCCTCGGTCGGTGACCTCAACCGGATCAGCCTCGCCGGCGTCACCCGTCCCGACGACCCGACCAAGCGGGTCAACCCGAAGGTCGTCGTCGACCCCACCTGGCAGCACACCGTCTCCACCTACGCCACCGACATCGGCGCTGGTGTCGCCGTCGGCGTCATCTGCGTCATCATCGCCTCCATCCTCATCCGCCGGATGGATCCCAAAACCGTCAAACGCGCCCCCACCGCCACCGCCACCGCCGGCGCCCCTCCGCGCTAGACCAGCCAGCCAGCACAGAGCCGGGCGCAAAGTGCCCGGCTCGTTCCCCTCTCTCCCAGAAAAGGGGCGCGCACAGCGCGCTCCTTTTTCTTTTGTGGCCTTTCCCGGGGTGGGCCGCGCGCGTGCCAGGCACGCCCTCCCTTTTGTCCGTAACGCCCCGCTTCGCGGTCCAGGCCCGTCCTCTAGCCTCCCGCCGTCACTCGGCTGTCGTCCCGCCGTCACCCGGCTGTCCTGCCCACCCTCGTCCGCAGCCGACGGCACGCGAGTATCACCGCGCGCAGTCGGCCCCGCCGGGCCGCCGGTGCCGATGGGTCCTTCTGTAGGGATGAAACGGACATTTTTGGCTCGGACCCCTGTAGAAGGACCACAAAGATCGACACGCCGAGAGGTGACGCGCCGATCCAGTTACCAAGGGTGACTTGATCTTCAAGCTGTCTCGTCCGCCGTCTGGCGGTATCCCGATTGGACGAGAGATCCGGACCCTTCGTCGCCCAGTGATCACCATTAGTGGCCAAGGGGCGGTGTGGATCCTTGCCGCGTCGAACGCGTGCGGCGATGGCGTTGAGCGGGGAGCCGGGGAGCCGGGGAGCCGGGGAGGCGAGGGAGCCGCCAGGCCCGCCGGGCCCGGCGGGCCCGGCTCCGGGGGGCGAGGTGGCTTCGGCCGTCGGAACGTGCCGTGACCGGGCGAAGCGCCACGCTGCGCCCACAGATCGTCCGGAGAACCGACTCCGACAACATCTCCGCAGTCGTCAGTCCACGAACGCGGAGATCTCGGTGTCGGGTGGTCGGATCATTCGGAGCGATAGTGAAGGTCGCCTGGGTGAGGTGTCTGCACAGGTTGACGGGGTTCTCGACCTGACTGGCAGGAATCCTGCCCCGAGTATGTGCGTGACGAGCACCGCTGGTCGACCTGGTCCGCGTGACGAGCGACTTGATCTTCGGTTGTAGATCTTCGGATGTTGACGGGAATCGGTCGTCAGCCGGCGTTCCAGCGGACGTGGGCGGGGAGGGTGTTGCCGGGGGTGACGCGGTGGTCGGTGGCGGCGGGGTTCTGCGGGTCGAGGACGTGGAGCTGCTTGTCCTCGCCTGGTCGCTGTGCGCTGAAGATCAGGCGGCCATCGGGTGAAGGCGCGAACGTCGGGTCCTGGTCATCGCCGGGAGCATCGGTGATCTCTTCGGGCGGCGAGCCGCCCGAATCCATTTCGAAGATTTCCAGATTCCCGTTGACGGACCGGGTGAATGCGATCTTCCCGCCGTCCGGGGACCAGGCCGGGTCGGAGTCTCCGTTGCCCTGTCCCTCGGTAAGACGGTTCGGCTTGGCACCGTCCTCGACGCCGATGGTGACGATGAAGCCGCGATCGCCGTCTGCCTCGTTTGCCCAGTAGGCAATCTTGTCTCCGCTGGGGGACCAGGCCGGGTCGGTGGCGCGCGCGGCGGCGTTCTGGATCCGGGAGACCTTGGAGGTGTCCAACTGCACGACGTAGAGGCCGGGCTTCGAGGCGCCGGTGCCGTCGGTCAGGGAACGGGTGACGAGTGAACCCCCGTCCGGGGCGAAGGACGGGCGGGTGTCGTCCGGGATTCGGAGCTTCGCGGCCTCGCCGGTGGTGAACAGCGGGACGGGCTTGCCGGTGCCGTCGGCGGCGATGGCCATGTACTGGTTGCGGCCGTCGGTGCCCTTGGCCAAGTAGACGATGGTCTTGCGTTCCGGACGGATGACCGGGAGGACCTCGTTACCGGGGTCGGAGGTGATCCGCTTTTCGTTCGTGATCTCACCGGTGCCGGTGGGGACCGACGCGGTGAACAGGTCGTAGCTGCCGTTCTTGCGCGCCGTGTAGACGATCTGGTCGTTGCCCAGAGCCTGGGCGGACTGCGGCAGTGCCGTGGTGGCGGGGGCCGTCGGGGCGGCCGAGCCGCCGGTGGCGGTGGAGGTGTTGTCGTCCTTGCCGCCGGAGGTGAGGGTGAGGACGGTGGCGAGGATCGCGCCGACGACGACCACGGCGCCCCCGATGAGCAGGAGAGTCCGGTTCGAGTGCTTGCGTGGGCCGGGCGGGGCGGCTGGCTCGCCGGGGGCGGAGCCCGGTCCGCCCGAGCCGTGACCGGGGCCGCCCGGTCCGGTGGCTGGCCCGCCGGGGCTGCCGACGGGGGTGGGGGGCTGGCCGCCGATGGTGCCGTCAGCGGAGCCGGAGCCAGGGCCGCCGGTGCCGGAACCGGCGCGGAAGCCGGCGGTGGGCAGGCGGGTGGGGTCGTCGGGGCCGGCGGTGTAGCCGGCGCCGGTGTGCTGCCCGCCGGTGTGGGGGGCACCGGTGTACGGGGCGCCGGCGTAGGACGTGGGGCCGGTGACCCCGCCAGGGCCGCCGGGGCCGGGGGTGGGGAGCTGCCAGCCCTGCAGGACGTTGGTGACGTCCTCGGGGTTGACGGCGGCGACGGCGTCCGGGTTGGAGCTGGAGGGGTCGCCGAGCAGGCGGAGCATGAGCTGCTGGGCGGTGGGGCGGCCGGTCGGGTCCTTGCGCATCGCGAGCCAGACGATGGGGCGCAGCGCGGCGTCGACGTCGTCGAGGCGGGGGTCCTCGTGCAGGGCGCGGTAGAGCAGCACCTGCGCCGAGCCCTCGCCGAACGGGTAATGGCCGGTGGCGGCGTAGGCGACCAGGCCGCCCCAGGCCCAGACGTCCACCGCGGAGGTGATCGGGCGGCTCTCGATCTGCTCGGGGGACATGAAGGCGGGCGTGCCGAGCTGCTGCAGGTCGCCGGTCAGGCCGCTGCCCTCGTCGGCGGTGCGGGCGATGCCGAAGTCGATCACCCGTGGGCCGAAGGGAGACAGGATGACGTTGGCGGGCTTGAGGTCGCGGTGGATGATCCCGGCGCTGTGGATGGCGGTCAGCGCCGCGGCGACACCGACCGCGAGCTGCTCGAGGTTCGCGTCCGCCAGGGGGCCGTTGCGCTGTACGTAACGCGAGAGCGTCTCGCCCTCGATGAACTCGGTGACGATGTAGGGCCACTCGGCGTCGGGGTCGGCGTCCAGCACCTCGGCGGTGCAGACCCGGGCGACGCGCCGCGCGGTCTCGGCCTCGAGCCGGAACCGGGCGCGGAACTCGGGGTTGCCGACCGCCTCGGTGCGGATCACCTTGATCGCGACGAGCCGGCCCTTCGTGGAACGGCCCAGGTACACCTTGCCCATGCCGCCCTTGCCGAGCTGCCCGAGCAGCCGGTACGACCCGAGCTCGCGGGGATCGTCCGCGTCGAGGGGGACGGTGCGCGCCGCCACCTCGGCATCCGATGACGCCATCGCTCCCAGTTCCCCAACCTGCCGCGTACCGGACACCAGCAACGAGGATGCCACGCACTGCAGCGTCCCCGCCGGAGTCCTGCACCGACTCTTGATCGATCACCGTGTCCCGAGCCGCCGGTCGGCGCCTCCCCCGAGGAAAATCTTAGGCGAGGTTCGCTGGTCACCGATACGGCAGGGCACCTGCAATGGACGAAACCGCGTGTCATCGGAAAGACAGCCACCCATCGACTCCCGCCGCGCCCGGCCCGCGGATCCTGTGCCATCGTCAGATCCAGATCGGGTCCGGACGGCCGCCGTCCGCTCCCGGCCCGGGTCCCACCTGTCCGCAGATGTCACCGAAGGCCCTGGAGTCAGATCGATGGTAGGGACGGCATCTCGCCCCGCAGCCCGCACCGCTGTCCGCGCGACCGGCCGGGCGGAGGTCCGGCCTGCTGCTCGTGCCGGGCGCCCGGGACACCGCCCGGGCGCCCGCGGCCTGCGCGCAGTGGCGGCACTGGCCGGCGCGGCGATGATGTTCGTCCCGGCGGCGTGTGGCAGCAGCGGCAGTGACGGCAACGGCGGCACCGGCGGTGCGGTGGACGGCAACCCCGTGGCCAGCCAGTCCACGTCCACCGGTGGCGAGCGGAGCACACCGGCGTGGGGATTCGCCCGGTTCACCGACGCGACGGCGAAGACCGGGGCGGCCATGGTCGTCCCGGCGGCGGCGAGCGCCGGCAGCTGGCGGTCGGCGACCAGCGCGCAGCGTGACGAGCAGGTGCGTGTCGTCCACCAGACGACCGGGAGCTACCGGGTGACCTTCCCGGGCCTGGCCGTCCCGGACGGGCGCGGCATTGCGCTGGTCACCGCGCTGGACCCGGCGGGCGCAGCCGTCGCCGGCACTGGCGTGACCGCGCCGGTGGTGTCCTGCCACGTGGTGCGCTGGGGTGCGGCGGGCCGGGCCGAGCAGGTCGACCTGACCTGCCGCGATGCTGCCGGAGCCGCCGCGGACTCGGCCTTCACCGCGCTGTTCACCCACGTCCCGCAGGAGCCGGCCGGCGCCGGCACACCCTCGCCGTCCGCCGGCTCCGCGACCGCGTCGACGGCCGCGTCGACGGGCTCCGCGCCGTCCTCGCCGGCGGCGTCCGGCACGGCGCTGCCGGTGACGGGTGCGGGGTCCTACGCCTACCTGCGTCTGGACGACGCGTCGGCGCCGACGGCCAGGCCCGCGGACGCGTACAGCGTGAGCGGGCCGGGGACGATCGAGGTCCGCCGGGTCGGTGCCGGGCACTACACGATCGACCTGATCGGCCCGGCGTTCGCGAAGAACGGCAACAACCTGCAGGTCAACGCGATCGGGGACGGTCCGGTGGGCTGCAACGCGCTCGGTCGGGTGGTCGGGACGGACCGGCAGTCGGTGTTCGTCGGCTGCGCCCGTGGCTCCACCCAGGTGGACAGCCCGTTCGTCCTGCTCTACACCAGCGGCCACGCCCTGATCCCGCTGGCGCAGGACGCGGCGAGCTTCGGCCACGCCTTCACCGGCGTCACCCGGCAGGGCGGACCGACCCAGCAGGCCCCCATCGGCCCGCCGGTGAACGCCTGGGGCTGGTACTCGGCGAACAGCACCGGCGCCACCAACCAGGTCCGCCGGCTGGCCGTCGGACGCTACGAGGTGAGCTTCCCCGGTATCGCGCGCACCCCTGACCTGGTGGCGGTCACCCCCTACGGCGAGCCCACCGCCCGCTGCTCGGCCTCCGACTTCGCCGGCGGCGACGGGTCCACCCCGTCCGCGCCCGCCGGCACAGCCACCGGGACGCCCGCCGGCACAGCCACGGTCACGGTGCGCTGTGTCGATGCGGCGGGCCATCCCGCCGACAGTTTCGCCAGCGTCGCCTACACCACCGCCGCCGGCCCGACGGGCTGATCACGATGACCGGGCAGCGCGGTGATCGGATCGCGCTGCCCGGTCAGCTGATCCGCAGGACGTCGGCCACGGTGCGTCGTGGGGTGGCGGGCATCGGCGGGGAGTCGGGGTGCGGGTAGCCGACGCGCAGGATCATCTGGACGTGGCCGAGCCCGCCGGTGGCGGCGCGGAACTGGTCGCGCAGGCCCTCCATGTCGATGGCCTGGGACATCGGGGAGGTGACCAGACCGAGCGTGGTGGCGGTGAGCAGCACCCGCTGCATCGCCTGGCCCGCGCGCAGCCGATCGGTGGCGGTGTCCGCGTCGGTGCCGATCAGCAGGATGCCGGGGCGTTCGATCGCGCCGGCCAGCTCGGGTGCGATGCCGGCCGCGGCGGTGAGATCGACATCCAGGTCACGCAGCGGGAACTCGGAGCGGCGGGGGATGTCGGTCGGCACGACAACGCTGCGTGGGATGCCGTCGGGCGCCGGCGCCGTGCGGCTCCACGCAGCCAGTTCCGCCTGGTAGTCGGCGTTGTGCGCCTCGATCCAGTCCGCCCGGGAGAGCAGGACCGCGACCTGGAGCCGCAGGTTCGGATCGGTCGGCGCAGTCAGCCAGGCACCCTGTTCCTCGGCGGCGACGCGCAGCCGATCGATGGTGGTGGCCGACAACGGTCGCGGGTCGAACGGCCGGCGGTCGGTGTGCCGGTGCGGGATCGCCGCCACGAGGGCGCACTCGGCCTCCCGCGGCGGACGCCGGCCGGCGATGGAGATCCGGGCCAGCGGACGGGTCCGCAGGTCGTCACCGTCGGGAAACAGGGTGATCTGCGGTTGCAGGCCGTGCATGCGCAGGGCGAGCGAGGCGTTGTAGAGCGCCGCGCCACAGCTGAGCAGCAGCTGACGCCCGTCCGGATCGACGACGGTGAGCTGTCGGTCGAGGTCGGCCCGCAGGGTCAGCTCGGAGCCGAGATGCCACAGCCAGGGTTGGGTGTTGTGGATGGACGGCGCCGCGGCGGCCGTCGCGACCACCTCCCGGGCCAGTGCGGTCGTCAGGTCCGCCGAGCTCGACCCGGACTGTGCTGCCTGTAGGGACTGTGCTGCCTGTAGGGACTGTGCTGCTTCGGTGGACATGTCCCGCCTCCCCTGCCTCGTACCTGCCCCAGGTATCTGTTCCAGCCTGCGGTAGGGGTGGTTGTCCCGACATGCGCCGATCGGAACCTGTCGGGCAGGACTGTCGGCTGGCCGCGAGGGGGCCGGCTGGTACCTGCACCGGGCTGCGCGGAGTCACGGTCGCATCGCGCGGGTAGCCCCATGGCATGGCAACTGACACCGAGGCGGTGGTCGCGGAACTACTCGACCGGCATGGGCGCACGTTTGCCGAGGAGATCGGCGCCGATGTGCCGGCGGACACGGCCGAGGCGATGTTCGCCCTGACCGTCTTCGCTCTGCTCGCCGGGGCGCCGATCCGGACGTCGGCCGCCGTGCGGGCCTGCCGGGCGCTCCTGGACGCCGGCTGGACGGACGCCGCGTCCATGGCGGAGGCGACCTGGGAGGAACGCACCCGGGTGCTCAACCGCAACGGCTACGCCCGCTACGACGAGAGCACGTCCCGCCGGCTCGAAGATGCCTGCCGCTATCTGTCCGACACCTACGACGGGGACGTCCGGGGTCTGCGCCGGGCCGCCGACGGCTCGCCGGAACGGGAACGGGCGTTACTGCAGCGGATCAAGGGGATAGGTCCGGTCGGCGCCGACATCTTCCTGCGGGAGGCTCAGGCCGGCTGGGACGAGCTCGTTCCCTACCTCGACGAACGGGTCCGCCACACCGCCCGTGAACTCGGCCTGCCCGGCAGCGCCACCCGGGTGGCGGACCTGGTCGAACGTGCCGATCTGCCCCGTCTGGTCGCCGCTCTCGTCCGGGTCCGACAGGAACACGACGTCGCAGACCTGCGCGAGTCGACCTCCGGGATGTCCTGACCGGGCCCGTGCTCACCCCGACCGGCGAAGGCATCCGTAATCTGGAGCGGTTGACTTTCTCGGAGGGAGTGATCGTGGCGACCGCGCAGGATGTGGAGCGTGCCCGGGAGCAGGCGTACCTGGACCGGCTCTACACCCGCCTCGACGAGGTCCGCCAGATCACCCGCGACCAGCTGCGCGGCGTGCTGCTGGCAGTCGGCACCGGCACCCCGCAGTCGGTGGTCGAACGGGACGTCTTCGCCGCGGCCCACGCCGACCGCCTGGCCCGTCTGGACGCCGCCGAGGGCCGGCTGTGCTTCGGCGCGATGGATCACACCGACGGCCAGCGCACCTACATCGGGCGGATCGGCCTGTCCGACAGTGAGCAGGAGCCGATGCTGGTCGACTGGCGGGCACCGGTGGCGACCGCCTTCTACCGGGCGACGCTGGCCGATCCGCACGGTCTGGTCCGCCGCCGTCACCTGCGCACCCGTGGCCGGGAGGTCACCGGCATCGCCGATGACCCGCTGAGCACCGCCGTCGGGGCCAGCGGGTCGTCGGCAGGCACGTCCGCGTCCGGCCGCGGGGACACCGGCCGCACCGGGGACGGGGACGTCGTGGCCGCCGCCGGGGACACGGTGTTGCTCGAGACGCTGTCCGCGCCGCGCACCGGCCGGATGCACGACATCATCGCCACTCTGCAGGCCGAGCAGGACCGGGTGATCCGCGCCCGCGCGAACGGGATCCTCGTCGTCGACGGCGGGCCGGGCACCGGCAAGACCGCCGTCGCCCTGCACCGCGCCGCCTACCTGCTCTACAACGACCGCGCCCGGCTCGACCAGTCCGGGGTGCTGATCGTCGGCCCGAGCCCGGTGTTCCTGCGCTACATCGATCAGGTGCTGCCCTCCCTCGGGGAGACCGGCGTGGTCTTCGCGACCCCCGCCCGGCTGTTCCCCGGGGTGGACGCGACCGGCACCGAACCGGTAGAGGTCGCCACCCTCAAGGGCGACCTGCGAATGGCGAGCGTGATCGCCGCCGCCGTCCGGGACCGGCAGCGTGTCCCCCACGGCGGGCTGGTCCTCGCCTATGACGGGATGGAGCTGCGGGTCAGCCAGGAGCGGATCGCCCGGGCCCGCACCCGGGCCCGGCGCAGCCGCCGCCCGCACAACAGCGCCCGGCGGGTGTTCCTGCGCGAGCTGCTCGCCGAGCTCACCACTCAGGTCGTCCGGCAGATTCCCGGCGGCCTGCTCGACCAGGACGAACGCCGCCAGATCACCCGTGACCTGTGGAGCGACGACGACGTCCGCCCCACCCTCGACGCCCTGTGGCCGCTGCTGACCCCGCAGCAGCTCGTCGGCGACCTGCTGCGCGATTCCGCCGCGCTCGCCCGGGCTGCCGGTGGCCAGCTCACCCCGGCCGAGCGCACCCTGCTGAACAGCAGGCCCTCCGCCCAGGCCGCAGATGCCGGCACCGAGACCGCTGCCGGTACCGATACCGGCACCGGGGCAGCCGCGGGCACCGAGGGTGCGGCGGTTGCTGGCGTCCAGGCCGAGGCCGACGATCTGTTCGCTGCGGCCAACCTGCTCACCACCGCGCTGCCCGAGCAGCCGCTCCACCCGGACGGCCAGGCCGCCCACCTGGGTCAGGAGGGGGCGTCCGGACGGATCCCGCGTCCGCGGATACCGGGTGGCCCCGATGCGCCCGCACCCACCGTGAACAATGCCGGCCCCTCGTCGGGTGGTGGTACGTCGTCGGGTGGTGGTATGTCGTCCGGGGTGGAGGAGTGGACGGCGGCGGATGTCGCACTGCTCGACGAGGCAGCGGAGCTGCTCGGTGATCCCGACGAGGAGGCGGGCCTGGAGGCCGCGCGCCGGGCCGAGCAGGAACGGGCCGAGGAACGTGAGTACGCTCGCGGGGTCGTCGACATGCTCGGTCTGGACGGCCAGGTCGACGCGGACGCGCTGGCCGAACGGTGGTCCGGGCCGCGCACCCGGCGCAGCGCCGCCGAGCATGCCCGCCAGGACCGAGGCTGGGCGTTCGGGCACCTGATCGTGGACGAGGCCCAGGAGATCTCGCCGATGCTGTGGCGGCTGCTGTGGCGCCGGTGCCCCGGCCGCACCGCCACGCTCGTCGGCGACCTCGCCCAGACGGCCCGCCCGGGCGCACCGACCCGGTGGGAGCGACTGCTGGGCCCGGTGGTCGACGACCGGTTCACCATCGAGCGGCTCACCGTCAACTACCGCACTCCGCAGGAGATCATGGACGTGGCCGCCGAGGTCCTGCGCGCGCAGGACCCGGACCTGGCCGCGCCGGTGTCAGTCCGCTCGGTGGGCCGGCGCCCCACGGCGCTGCGGGTCGGCGACGTGCCGGTGGAGCGGGTGAGCGGCCTCGGCCCGATGCTCGCCGAACGGCCGGTGCGCCCCGGTGAGCCGACCGCCGATCTGATCGCGGCCGTCGTGCACGCCGCCGAACGCGAGGCGCTGCGCCTCGGTCTCGGCGGCCGGGACGGCCACGGCGCGTCGGCCGCCCCCGGTCGGGTCGCGGTCATCACCCGGCCGCGCGACGTCCCGCCGCTGCGCTCGGCGCTGATCGCCCTGATGCCCGAGCTCGCCGTCGCCCCCGACTCGATCGACCCGACCAGCGTCGCCGGCAACGCCCTGGACGCCCCGGTCGCCGTGCTCAGCGTTGCCGAGACCAAGGGCCTGGAGTTCGACGCGGTCGTCCTCGTCGAACCCGCCGACCTGCTCGCCGAACCGACCCGCGGGCTCGCCGACCTCTACGTCGCGCTGACCCGGGCAACCCGCTCCCTGTGCGTCGTGCACTCCGGCGAGCTGCCCGACATGCTGCGAGGCGGCCTCGACCCGGCCTGAGCCGAGCCGCTACTGACTGCTGGGCAGGGCCGCCATACGGCGTTTCATCTCCTCAGGGGAGACGACCTCCACCCGGGAGGCGACCTGCCAACGGTGGCCGAACGGGTCGACGAACTGACCCGTGCGATCGCCGTAGAACTGCGGCCGCACCGGATGTAGTGGCGTTGCCCCGGCCCGGACCGCCTGGTCGAAGACGGCGTCAGCATCCTCGACGTACACCGAGATCATCACCGGGGTGCCGCCCACTGCGCGCGGCGAGAGCACGCCGAGCTCGGGAGCCGCGTCGGCCAGCATCACCACCGCTTCGCCGAGCTGGATCTCGGCATGGCCGATCGTGCCGTCCGGGGCACTCAGACGCACCCGCTCGGTGGCACCCAGCACCTCGATGTAGAAGGCGATTGCGGCATCGGCATCGTCTACCGTCAGGTACGGGCATACCCGGGGAAAATCATCCGGAATGGGCGTGACATCGCTCAACGTGATCTCCTTGCGGGTGGCCTTCGGGGCGCGATCGGTACCGGCTCATCCTGGCAGCCGGGTCCGACAGTTCTGATGCCGCCGCGCATCACCGGCCGTCCGCCGGCCGAGAATGACGGCGACTGCCCATGGACCAGAGCGGACCGACCGGCCACCGGCAGAACGGGATTTCGGCAGGGGAAGTAAGCGGTTAAAGGTCCATTTTATTTCCGGGCGGAATGTCGGGCATTTCCCGTCCGGTTGGCCGCGCTGTGGATGCTGTAGATGTTCTGGTTGTGTCTCGGAGTGTGCCGGGTGGGGATTCCGGTCCACCGTGCGGGCGGTTCCGTGTACTTTTTCCACCGGCCGTTAAATGTCCGGCCGAGGTCGGCCCGGGGGAGAGATAAAGGGCCGAAGTTCGGCCTGAAAACCTGGGGAAAAATTGTCATGCGCTTGGAAAGAAACACGTCCGTGAAACGGCGGAAGGCATTCTGGGGGGCCGTTGTGTCCGGACCGGACGCCCCTTCGGCGCACGGCCGTCACCCAGCCCGGGGCCGGCTGCGGTGATGTCGACATCCGCAGGTGGGCAACCCGACGACCGAGCCGAGCTGAGGCAGGGGGCGGATCTGCCGCGCCCACGAACTCCACCGGACGACGATCCCGCCAGCCTGTTGGGTACTGCGTCCCAGGACGGTCCACCCCGGATCGGCCCACGCCGGACCGCGGCAGGCCGCAGCGCTCGGGTGAGCGGCAACCGACCACTACAGGTGTCGGTGGTGGTGCCCACGCGTAACGAGATGCACAACGTCGCGCCGTTGCTGCGGCGGCTGGACGCGGCGCTGGCCGGCGTCGCCGGGGAGGTCATCTTCGTCGACGACTCGGACGACGAGACGGCGCAGGAGATCGACCGGGTGCGCGCCGCGGTGACGGTGCCGGTACGGGTGCACCACCGACCCGCCGGGCGGCGCGCGGGTGGCCTCGGGGGTGCGGTGGCCGAGGGGTTCGCACTGTGCGCGGCGCCGTTCGCCGTGATCATCGACGGTGACCTGCAACATCCCCCGGAGACGATTCCGCGGCTGCTGGCCGCGGCGGTCCGCGACGGTGCCGACGTGGTGGTCGGCAGTCGGTACGTCACCGGCGGCAGCGCGTCCGGGCTGTCGGGGACGGCGCGCCATCTCGTCTCGTCCGGGTCGAACCTGCTGTGCCGGCTGGCGTTTCCGCGTCGGCTGCGCGGGGTCTCCGACGTGATGAGCGGCTTCTTCCTGGTGCGCGTGGCCGCGGTGGACACCGCGGATCTGCGGCCCGACGGGTACAAGATCCTGCTGGAACTGCTCGCCACCGCGGGACCGCTGCGGGTGCGCGAGGTCGGGTACACCTTCGGGCCACGGCACGCCGGGGCGTCGAACGCGTCGGTGGCCGAGGGGTTCCGCTTCGCCCGCCGGCTGTTCGCCCTGCGGGTGCCGCGCGCGGCCCGGTTCGCGTTGGTCGGCGCGTCCGGCACGCTGCCGAACCTGCTCGGCACCGCGGCGCTGCACCATCTCGGGCTGCACTACCTGGCGGCGGCGATCATCGCGACGCAGGTCGCGATCGCGTGGAACTTCGTCGGCTGCGAACTTCTGGTCTGGGATCGCCGGGAGGGTTCCCGCCGGCGGCGGTATCCGGCCTTCGCCCTGCTCAACAACCTGGACCTGGTCATCCGCCTGCCGCTGCTGGCGTTGCTGGTCGGGCGCTGGGGCCTGGGCGTGGGGGTGGCGACGCTGCTGTCGCTCGCGGCCGCCGTGCTGGCCCGCTACCTGGTGGTGGACCGGCTCGTCTACCGCCCGCGGCCCACGTCCCGTCCGGCTGGACGGCGCGCGACGCGGCACCCGGCGGGACGCTCGTTGGCGCCCACCCGCGAGCCTGCCCTCGTCACCGCGACCGCGGCAGGCGAGGAGGTGACCGATGCCACCGGGTGATCCCGGATATCGGACCAGCTCGGAGACAGGACCCCCGTCGCGGCCACCGGCATCGCATCAGTCGCGACCCGGCCGGCGCCACTGCCGGCGCAGCCAGGGCGGACGTCGGCGCCGACCTCGGCCGAGGCGGGCGCTGGTGGGTGCGGTGCTGCTGGCCTCGGCCGCGGGGCAGTGCCTTGCCCTGATCGTCGTCGGCACCCCTGCAAAGGCACTGACCTGCTCGGACACCCAGTGGAGCGCCGAGTTCCACACCGGCACGGCGCTCGGCGGAGCCCCGGTCGCGCAGCGCTGCGACGCCGCGATCGACGTCGACTGGTCGCTGAACGGTCCGGGGGTCACCGGCCTGGGGACGACGAACTACTCGGTGCGCTGGACCCGTTCGTTCACCCTGGCCGCCGGCTCCTACACGGCGACGGTGACCGGGGACGACGGCGTCCGGGTACTCGTCGACGGCCAGTCCATGGCCGACGGCTGGGGTGACCACGGGCCGCAGACCTACACCGGTTCCCGCACGCTGACCGCCGGCACCCACACCGTGGTCGTCGAGTACTACCAGGCCGGCGGCGGGGCGATGGTCAACCTTGGCTTCACCGGCGACCCCGACAGCGACCCCGATCCCGGCGGTGGCGGCCCGGGCCCGGACTGCCCGGCCGGCCAGTGGTCGGGCCTGTACTTCCCGAACCGTGCACTCGGTGGCACCGGCGTGCCGAGCTGCTCGGCCACCATCGACCAGGACTGGGGCGACGGCGGTCCGGGCCTGGCCGGCATCGGGGCCGACAACTTCTCCGCCCGCTGGACGCGCACCGAGACTCTCGCCGCCGGCACGCTCGCGCTCACCGTGACCGCCGACGACGGCATCCGGGTGTACGTCGACGGCCAGCCCGTCATCGACCAGTGGCGTGACCAGGGCCCCACCACCTACACGGCGAACGTGGAGGTCAGCGCCGGCAGCCACGATCTGAAGATCGAATACTACGAACACGGCGGCGGGGCGAGCATCCGCCTCGGCGAGCGGTTCACGCCGGCGCCGGTGGCGTCCTGCAACTCGGTCCAGTGGTCGGCGCAGTACTTCGCGAACGTCACCCTGACCGGCGCCCCGACACCGGCCCGCTGCGAGACGGGCCTGGACCACCCCTACGGCAACGGCGGCCCGGACGTGGCCGGCATCGGCGTCGACGGCTTCTCTGCCCGTTGGACCAGGGTCGACAGCTTCGGCGGCGGCCCGATCCAGATCACCGCGACGGCCGACGACGGGGTGCGCGTCTACGTCGACGGCACCCGGGTCATCGACGGCTGGAACGACCAGGGACCGACGACGTTCACCGCGACACCGAACATGACCGCGGGCACCCACACCATCGTCACCGAGTACTACGAGCGTTCCGGCGGCGCCCAGATCCGCGTCGACTACACCGGCGGCGGCGATCCAGGGCCTGTTCCGCCACCACCACCCGGCGGCTGCACGTCCGACTGTGGTGGTTCGTGGCAGACCCTGAGCTACCAGATGCCGGTGCGCTCCGTGCACGCCAGCGTCCTGCACACCGGAAACGTGCTGCTCGTCGCCGGTTCGGGAAACGACCAGACCGCGTTCGACGCGCACACGTTCACTTCCAGCGTCTGGAACCCGAACACCGGCCAGTTCACGAGTGCGCCCACTGCGGACGACCTTTTCTGCTCCGGGCACGTTCAGCTCCCGGACGGACGGATCCTGCTGGCCGGTGGAACGTCGTCCTATTCGACGGCGACAACGAACTACAAAGGCCTGGCGAAAAGCTATGTCTTTGATCCGGTGGCCGGTACGTACACCGCGACGAACGATCTGCCCGGCGGCGGTCACTGGTATCCGAGTCTGACCGCGCTCGGCACCGGCGACGTCATCGCCGTCGGTGGGCTGGACCAGAACGCGGCCGGCAGCGTGACCACCGAACAGTTCGACAGCGTCCAGGGCCGCTGGCTGCCGGCAACCCAGGTGCCCCAGACGTTCTTCTTCTGGGGGCTCTATCCGGAACTGAAGCTGATGTCCGACGGGCGGCTGTTCTATGCCGGTGTCCACACGTTCGGCGACGCGCCCACCGCCGCCGGCTCGAACATCTATGACCCGGCGACCGCCACCGTCAACGACGTCCCGGGCCTGCGCGACGTCAACCTGCGTGACCAGGGGGCCGCGGTGCTGTTGCCGCCGGCCCAGGCCCAGAAGGTGCTGACCCTCGGTGGCGGCAACGGTGACGCCGGCGCGGACGCCGTCGCCACCACCGACCTCATCGACCTGCGCCAGGCCGACCCGCACTGGCAGCCCGGCCCGGACCTGCCCGCGGCGAAGATGTACGTGAGCGCCGTCATCCTGCCCGACGGCACGGTGCTCGAGACCGGTGGTGGGATGCACCTGCGCTCCGACCCGGTGCACGAGGCGTCGATCTACGACCCGGTGACGAACCACTTCACCTCGGTGCCCGCCGACCCGCAGGACCGCACCTACCACTCGCAGGCCTTCCTGCTGCCCGACGGCAGCGTCGCGGCGCTGGGCGACAACCCGCTGGACGGCTCGTTCAGCCAGACGATCTCCGTCTACCGGCCGTGGTACATGACCCGGACCCGGCCGTCGATCACCGCCGCCGCTGCCACGTTCGGCTACGGCTCCCACCAGACGCTCGGGGTGAGCGGCGACATCGGCCGCGTCACGCTGCTGCGCCCGGCCTCGGTCACTCACCAGGCCGATCCCAACCAGCGCAGCGTCGACCTGACCGTCTCCGCCGGTGGCCAGAACGGCCAGATCGGCGTCGACGTCCCCGCCAACCCGAACCTGCTACCGCCGGGGTACTACATGATGTTCGCGCAGAACACCGCCGGGGTTCCGTCGGTCGCCCGCTGGGTGCGGATCGGATGACCGGGCGGGTCAGGTTCCGCCGGATCGGCGCCGCCGGCGCGGTCTCCGCTGTCGCCGGGACGGACGGTTCCCGCCCGGCCTCCGGGGTTCGCCGGCGCGGGACGCTGCTGGTCGTCGCACTGGCGGTGGTGCTGGTCAACGGCGCCGCGGTCGTCCTCGTCCAGGGTGGCCGGCCCATCGACGGCACCGGCGGGTCCGGTGACTTCGGCGGGCCCCACCGACCCGGGCCCGACGGCCACCCCGCGCTCCCCGGCCGCGGGGTGGCCGTCCTGGACCGACATCGGTC
>NZ_JAMQQG010000077.1 GCF_023716925.1 Frankia sp. R82 | reverse complement strand
GCCCGACGGGCGATCTCGGTGGGGGGCGCGTCCACGCCCGTCTCGGTGAACGCGGCGCGCGCCGCGTCGAGCAGCCGATGACGGTTGCGGCGCACGTCAGCCCGCGCCGACACCGGCGTGGCGTCCGGGGCGGCCCGCTGCGGCACGCTCATGGTCATCGCGGCACGCTCATGGTCATCGCCTCACCGCCGCAAAACGGAACATGTTTCCGCAGGATAGCCGATCAAACGGGAGCAGGTCGCCCGCACACCCCGGCCGGGGCAGCCCCCCGAGCCACGACGTGCCGCCTAGCGGCCGGCGGTGAGGACCTCGATGGCGGCCGCCGCGACGGCGGGAGCCAGCCGCGGGTGGTCGAGGGCGGGCAGCAGCGCGTCGGGGGGTGTCGCGGCGACGAGGGCGTGCACGGCGGCGACCCGGGCCGCGACGGTGATCGGCCGGCGGGTGGTGACGGCCGCGCGCAGCAGCCCGGGCAACGCGTGCAGCGGACGGGGCCCCGAGCTGGCCGCGGCCAGCGGAGGAGGGGTTTCCGGGCGGGCCCGCAGGACGAACACGCCTTCGGGCGGTGCCGCCAGTCCGATCAGATCGACGATCAGGTCGAGGTCGGCGGCGAGCCGGTGCAACGCCCGGATGCCATACTCGACCGGGTCGTAGAGCGTGAGATCACCGACGCCGACCGCGACCAGCAGGCCGGCCAGGTCCCCGCCCCGGGCCGGATCCACCACGGCCACCCGGGCGCGGCCCGGGGAGACGCCGCGCGCCCGCAGGTAGCCCAGCACCGCGGCGGTGGCGGCGACGGCGAGGCCGTCGTTGACCGTGTCGAGCAGCAGGTGGGTGTCGCAGGCGAGCGCGGCGCGGGCGGCGTCGACGCGGTGCAGGTGGGTGTGGACCAGAACGGTGGCGGCGAACCCCGGGGCGAGCAGGCCGATCGCGGTCGCCAGGTCGGCCGGGTCGCGGGCGGCGACCGGCAGCGGGACGACGTCCAGGCCGGTGGCCAGGTGCAGGTGCAGTGCCTGGGACTCGACCGCCGGCAGGGCGGCCTCGGGGGCGAGCGGCTCGAAGTCCAGCACGGCGCTGGCGTCGGTCAGCAGCGCCACCCGGCGGGACCGGCCGGTGACCCGGTCGACGTGGCGGGGATGGTCGGTCAGGTAGTCGATGACGCGCCGGTCGGCGTCCGCGTCGGACAACGCCAGGTCGTGGCTGGTCGGGGTCGCCGCGTAGGCCCGCTGGACGAGTTTGCCGGTGGACGCGGCGGCGAAGACCAGATCCTCGGCCAGCAGCAGGTCCGCACCCAGTCGCTGGCGCAGCGCACTGAGCAGCCAGCGCAGTGTGGGCCCGCCGTCGGCGTCCAGGGTGATGCGACGATCACCGGCGGGATCGGACTCGTCGGCGTGCACCGTGATCGTGCCGGGCGCATCGGCCACGACCGCCGCGACGGTCGCCGCCGCCGGTGCCGGGACGTGGATCCGAATGCTGTAGGCGGGCTTCGCCCCGGGCGGATTCGTGGTCATCGCCTCGGCGCCCCGACGCCCGGCCCGCACGCCACCATGCACGCCCGGGGCGTCCGGTTCGGGGGGTGCGCTCCCACGCTCACCGCGCACTCGTCTCGGCCTCGCGGAGCTCCTCGAGCAGCCCGGCCTGACCGGCGAGCATCCCGGTGAGGATCCGCCGCGCGGCCTGCATCAACGCGGCCACGTCGACCCCGGCCAGCGCGTAGACCACGGTCGAACCGTCGCGGGTGGCGGTCACGATCCCCGACCGGCGCAACACCGCGAGCTGCTGCGACAGGCTCGAGGGTTCGATCTCGATCGCGCCGAGCAGGTCCCGCACCGGCATGGGGCCGGCCTGCAACAGCTCCAGCACCCGGATCCGCACCGGATGACCCAACATCCGAAACAGCTCCGCCTTCGCCTGGTACAGCGGAACCTGCACTGCCGCCCGCCTCCTCCTGGACACCCCGGCCTCTGCACAGCCCATGCCCCCGGACACCCCCATGCCCTGTGCGGCCCCTGGGCGACGGCCGAGGCCATGAGGTTCCACGGCCGAAAACTATCATGTGGTCAATTGAAGAACTATGCAATTCATATTGGCGACGACCGAGAAAATCCGCGGCACAGCGGGGCCGACCGTTGCATAGCACAGCAAGAACTTCTACTTTCCGTCACTGAACGGTCCGTAGAACGGCACCACGAAAGGACGTAACCCTGTGGACGATGGCGTCCAGGTGTTGGACCCCGTGCGCTCCGCATCATCGCTGCCGCTGCTGCGGGCGGCCGGATCGTCACAGGATCCGGAGGTCGACGTGCTGATCGCCGGCTACGGGCCCGTCGGCGCGGTGCTGGCAGCGCTGCTCGGCGCACGCGGGCTGTCGGTGGCCGTCGTCGAACCGCGGCACGAGCCGACGGCGCTGCCCCGCGCGGTGGGCGTCGACGAGGAGATCCTGCGGCTGCTGGTCCGGCTGCCGGGGCTGGCCGACCTCCTCGACCACGTCCACGCCTGTGGGCGCCAGATGATCCTCGGTCCGGGCCGGCGGGTTCTCATGGAGCTGGGTCTCGGTGAGAGCGAGCTCGGCATGCCCGTGGCCGCGTTCTTCCACCAGCCCACCCTCGAGCGGGATCTGCGCGCCGGCATCGCCACCCTGCCCACGGTCCAGCTCCAGCTCGGCCGCGCCGTCACCGCCCTGCACCAGCCCACCGCGACCGGCCTGGACGGCGCGGCCCACCACGAGGACCCCGTGACCGTCGAACTCGACGACGGCACCCGGCTACGCGCCCGATGGGTCGTCGGCTGCGACGGTGCCTCAAGTCCCGTCCGACGCATGCTCGGCATCGGCTACCAGGGAACGACCTTCGCGCAGCGCTGGCTCGTCGTCGACGTCGCCACCCCGGCCCCGCTGGCGCACCTGCCCTATTTCGCGTTCAGCTGCGATCCGCGGCGCCCGTCGGTCACCATGCCCACACCCGGGGGGCACCGGTGGGAGTGGATGTTGCTGCCCGGAGAGGATCCGCAGCAGATGGCGACGCCCGCCAGCGTGCGCGCACTGCTGCGCCCCTGGGTCGACCCGGACCAGGTCCGGATCACCCGCACCGCCGTGTTCACCTTTCAGGCCCGCACGGCCGAGCGGTGGCGCCAGGGACGGGTACTGCTCGCGGGCGACGCGGCGCACAGCATGCCACCGTTCAGCGGCCAGGGCCTGGGCGCGGGCATCCGCGACGCCGCGGCCCTGGCCTGGCGACTCGACGAGATCCTGCGCGGCCTCGCCGACGACGGCCTTCTCGACGGCTACGAACGGGAACGGCGCCGCCACGTCGAAACGGTGATCGCCGGAGCCCTGCGGATCGGCCGTCTCGTGCAGACGACCAACCCGGCCCTGTCCCGGCTCACCCGCACGGTCCTGTTCACCCTCGACCGCACCCCGGGCCTACGCCAGGCGTTGCGTGGCGGCCTCACCCACCAGCGTCCCCGCCTGCCCGGACGGATCGCCGGTCCGCTGCCCGGCGCCGGCGTCGTGCTGCCCAACCCGCGCCTGCGCACCCTCGACGGCCGCCTCCTCCAGCTCGACGAGCTTCTGACCGACGCGTGGACACTGATCGGCCTGGGCGCCGACCCCGTCGCCGGCCTGGATCCCGCGGCACGTGCCTGGGTGGATCGACGCGCCGCCACCACCCTCGCCGTCGTAGCACCGGGTGATCTACGTACCCACGCCGGGATGACCTGTCCGGCACTCGAGGATCTGGACGGGACCCTGATCCGCCTGCTGACCGACTCCCACCCAGGTCACGCAGGCCACGCGAGCCGCCTGGGCCGCCTGGGCCGCCTGGGCCGTGGGAGGCCGGGCACAGCCGGCGACCCCGGGCCACCACGGGCCAGCGCGACGCGGGTCGCCGTCGTGCGACCCGACCGCTTCCTGCTGGGCGTCTTCTCGACGCCACCACGAGGAATCGATCTTCCGGGCGTCGCTGCCTCCCCGGCGGCGCAGACCACCCCCGTCCCGATCCTGACCAGGTCGATCAGACGAACCGACTGAAGCCCCGGCCAGGCCCGGAACGGGGTGGCGACCGGGCAGGCGCGTAACAGCCAGGAACCCGTGGGCGAGATCGTGTGGTGGCCGTGAACGTTCCGGGATCCACCCAGCCCGGGTCGTCTCTGGCGACGCCTGTTCCGGACCACCCGACCCCGTGTGGAAGGCCGCCGCGATGACCAGCATGGACACCCCCGACCGCCCCGCCCTGCTTCGGCGGGGTTTCGCGCTGGAGTACGCCACGCTCGGCTGGAACGTGGTCGCCGTCGCGGTCCTCGCCGTCGCGGCGATCGCCGCGCGGTCGGTCGCGCTCGCCGGGTTCGGCCTCGACTCGCTGATCGAGATCGGCGCGTCCACGGTCGTGCTCTGGGAGCTGTCCGGCACCGGCGAGCAGCGCCAGCGCCGCGCGCTGAGGATGATCGGCGTGGGTTTCGCGCTGCTCGCGCTCTACCTGCTGGTGGCGTCCACGTGGGTGCTGGCGGCCGGTTTCCACCCGCGCCACTCGCCGCTGGGCATCGCGTGGACGGCGGTGACCGCGGCGGTCATGGTCACCCTCGCCGCGGGCAAGGCCCGCACCGGTGCGGCGCTCGACAACCCGGTGCTCACCACCGAGGGGCGGGTCACCCTGATCGACGGCCTGCTCGCTGCCGCGGTGCTGCTCGGCCTGGTCCTCAACACCGCGGCCGGCCTGTGGTGGGCGGACCCGGCGGCCGGCTACGTGCTGGTGTACTACGCGGCGCGGGAGGCCAAGGAAGTCCTCGTCGCCGAGCACTGACGGGCCCGGCGCCCCGGGGCGAAAGCCGGCCCGGACCGGCCTGTCCCAGGGGGTGTGACCGTGCGGTCGATCAGCCTGCGAGGGGCAGGGTGAGTTCGGTGCGCAGATCGCGGGGGTCCATGTCCGGCGCGGGTTGCGTCAGGTAGACCTCCCATCTCGTCGTTCCCGCGACAAGCCCCTGCTCCTGGACCCAGGACCGCAGCCGTGCCCAGGACGCGGCGAGTCCGTCAAACCCACCGCGGTGGATCAGCCGCGCGACATGCCCACCGGGCAGCGAACCTGCGGTGGCGTCACCGACGCGCCGGATCGCGCGGCCCGCGGCGAATCCAACCTCGACGTCGACGGTGTCGGCGGCAGCCCCGTGGTGAAGGCAGAACGCGGGGCCGACGATGTCGACTCCCTGCGCGGAGATCGTCGCGGGCAGCGTGCGGAACGAGACGTCGAAGAACTGCGCCAGATCGATCGTCGAGACGACGCGGCGGATAGTTGCGGTGATCGCCGGCTGGACCGTCAGCAGGGCAGGTTCGGCGCCCGGCCGGCCCTGGGATGCGCTCCTGGTCACGTCGTCTGGGCGGGCGACCGACGGTAGGTCAGAAAAAGTGCACCGCTGGTGAGGACGGTGTGGTCGGTCAGCGTCCAGGTTCTCGGGTCGAACGCGGCGGTCCGGGAGAACAACGGGATGCCGGCGCCGAGGGTCAACGGTCCCAGCTTGACGACAAGCTCGTCGATCTCCTGGTAGAGGACGCCGGCGAGTTCACCCCCACCGACCAGCCAGACGTCCTTTCCTTCCTGTCGCTTCATCTCCCGCACCGTCGCCACCGGGTCGGCGGCGACCAGCTCCACACCCGGGTCCGGGCTCACCGTCAGGGTTCGCGAGAACACCAGGTGCCGCAGGTGCGGGAAGGCGTTCGTCAGGCCGGCCCGCAGCCCGACCTCATAGCTGCGCCGGCCTTCCAGGACGGTGTCGAAGCGGCTTCCTGGGGCGGTGATGCCCAGGGCCACCCGGGCTGGAGCGGGCAGGGTCTCCGGGTACTCGGCGGCGAGATGTTCGACATAGTCCGGCGGCACCGGCCAGAACCCGTCGGGACCAGTGGGGTCGGCGCCGTCCGGACCCGCGACGAACCCGTCGACGGTGGAGGCCACGACATAGACCAGCCTGCGCACGCACCACTCCTTCCTGCCAGCGGAACCGACGCCGGTCACAACCCGACGGCACGTCCACGGACGAACCTACCCACCCGCGAGCTGCCGGCCTGACGGCCGGGTCCTATCCCAGCAGGTGCCGGGCGAAGAACCGGTTCCCGCTGTCCGCCTCGAACGACGGGACGCCGGTGTGCCCGCCCATGTTGGCGTGCAGCGTCTTCTCGCGGGAGCCGAAGGCGTCGAACAGGTCCAGGGCCTGCTGCCGGTCGTTGTTCTCATCGTCCCACTGCAGCAGGACCTGCAGCGGAAGGGTGATCTGCCGGGCCTGCTCGACCAGGACGGCGGGCACGAAACTCCCGGCGAACAGCACCGCGGCCGCAAGGCGCGGCTCGACCACCGCCAGCCGGATACCGATGGCCATCACCCCGCCCGCATAGCCGACCGGGCCGTCGATCTCGGGCAGCGCAAGGAGGTCGTCGAGGGCGGCCCGC
The DNA here is from genome assembly GCF_023716925.1 of Frankia sp. R82. GTDB lineage: Bacteria > Actinomycetota > Actinomycetes > Frankiales > Frankiaceae > Frankia. The sequence continues at coordinate 13,279 of NZ_JAMQQG010000077.1, read as the reverse complement.
AGTTCCGGGACCGCCCGGTCGACCAGCGGAAGGACGAGCCGGTCGACGATCTCACCGACCGGTTCACCGGCCTCCAGCGCCCGGCGCAGGTCGGCGCGGGCCTGCTCGGCGGCGGCGTGACGGGGCCGCTGGCCGCTGCCGGGCAGCTCGAGGGCGGCCGCGGCGAAGCCCGCCGCCACACAGGAACGGCCCCGGGCCGCCAGCCGGGGGTACATCCTGTGCAGTCCGCCGGGGTGACCGAGCAGGATCAGCGGGGCCGGCGTGGCGGTGGACGCGGACGTCCACAGGACGCCGGGGATCTCACCGAGGGTGAAGGAGCGTTCGAGGACAGCGTCGTCAAGACGCTGACGGGACGTGAAGCGCATGGTCGTGCCTTCCGGAAGCGTTCGGAAACGGCGCTCCCGGACGACCTACCGCCCCACCGTGACCCCGCAGGGGAGCACCCATGTCGATACTGCGTTCACGGGTACCACCTCCTCGGTCTCCTGCCCGGCCTCCGGCACCATAGCAGCCGTCGCCGTGATCCACCACCAGGTGTGCGCGAGCGCTCCGCGATACGGCCCCCGAGGAACAGCGGACCGAGAAGTTCCGCTAAGCGACTTCTACGTGGAGCAGGACGGTTAGGACGTCAGACAGTGGCACCCGCTGCGGCGGTCCACAGGTAGCTGTGGACGGTTTCGCGGCTGATGCCGAACTCGCGGGCGAGGTCGGATTTCCGCGCGCCGGCGGTGGCGCGCTCGACCAGCTCTCTGGCCTGCGTGGGTGTGAGGGCGGGGTTGCGGCCGGTGTAGGCGCCGCGCTGTTTGGCGGCGGTGATGCCTTCGCGCTGGCGTTCGAGGATGAGGGCGCGTTCGAACTCGGCGAACGCGCCCATGACGGACAGCAGCAGGGTGGCCATCGGCGAGTCCTCGCCGGTGAAGGTCAGACTTTCCTTGACGAACTCGATCCGCGCTCCCTTGCCGGTCAGGGTCCGTGTGAGGCGGCGTAGGTCGTCGAGGTTGCGGGCGAGGCGGTCCATGGAGTGCACGAGCGCGGTGTCGCCGTCGCGGACGAAGCCGAGCAGCTCGTCGTGCTTCGGCCGGTCGCTGTCCTTCCCGGACGCCTTGTCGACGAAGAGCCGGTCGGCCTCGATCCCGTCGAGCTGTCTGACCGTGTGCTGGTCGGCGCTGCTGACCCTGACGTAGCCGACCCGCATCCGCCTGGCCCCTTCCACACCCCGAAATGTCAGGCTGGGCTCTAGGAACCGTGTAGACATGCGTCTAGAAACGCTGTCGGGGACCCTAACCTGACATGTTTCGGACTGGATGACTGTGTGGGGTTGGGGTATACCCCAACCCCACACAGTCCGGCGACAGTCACACGATCGGATCAGACTTCGCCCTGCCACACACGCAACGCGTCAGCCGCCGCCACGGTGTCCGGGTGCTCCTCGCCGAGCAGCCGCTCGGCATCGGCCACCACCCGCTCCAAAAGGGCGATCGCCTCGCCGGTCCGCCCCGCCTGCCAGTAGGAGAAGGCGAGGTCAGCGTGTGCGGATGCTCCCCGCGGACCGCAGCGAGGACCGCCGCAGCCGGCCGCAGACTGTCAGGGGATCCGCCACCACCCGTGCCGCCGGGACGAGGCTGGGGGTCAGCAGGCACAGGGTGGTCAGCGGTCGCAATGTCCACGATCGGCGTGGCCCTCCGTGTGCCTCTCCGTCTCTATCCGGAGGGGATGCCAGCGCACATCCGCGCCGGCCTGATCGCCCGTAGACCCCTTAGCTCCCCAAGACCTCGCCGACAGGAAGCCCGGTGTGACTGCGGCTGGCGCGCAGACACCCATCTGTAGCCCGCCCGAAGGTCTCCGCGTCAGCGGGGAATGGGGCTGGTGTTGTCGACGGTCGCCTCGTGGGGCGGAAAGATCACGCGCAGGATGTTGTGGCCTGGGGCGTAGAGGTCGACAGCGCCGTCGTCCTGTACCTGCAGCACGGTTCCGGGGTGGCCGTCTGTGCGTGAGGACCAGATCGGGATGTTTCCGGGTGCACGCAGGACGAAGTTGCCGTCTGCCTGCATGACGGCGATCGTTCCCGGGTGGCCATCGGTGCTCGTGGCGTTGATCGGAATATTGCCCGGCGCTCGTTCCACCAGGTTGCCGTCCCCCTGCATCTGTAGGACGTAGACGCCGTTTGGAGAGACGATTTGTCTACCACTGGGGAGGCGGTCGCCCGGGTCGAGCTGGCCGGGGAAGGTCGAAGCGTTCGCGGCCGTGGGCCCGTAGAAGGCGAGAGAGCCGGTGGCCAACACTGCCATGACGGATCCGACGATCGATTTGCGCACCTTCTACTCCTTTAAAAGAAGAGGTTGCGGTCCAGTTAGGCATAACCGCAGGCGGTCCCGCACGCGGTCACTGCCCCCGCGTTTCACCGGATTACCCAAATTGGCTAGCAGCCCCCAGTTTCCCAGGATCATCACCGTGACACGGGATATGTCATTTAGCCGACAGCTCATTCCATATTTTTGGCATGAGTCGGACTTTCCGCCAAAAATTCTATGAGTATTAATTGAATTAATAATATTGCGTGCAATGTGGCACTAGGTGTGGTTTGTAAAGTTAGAACCGGTGCATATCGGGTGGAGTCGCGGGTTCCGGCTCGCCGGGCAGGTCGGCGCCGGCCGCCATCAGCGCGTCAACGGCTTGGACCGGCGGCCCACGGCTACGCCCCGGTCAACGCCTGGCTCGACCAACAGCTCACCGACATCGTCCTTAACCGCGGCCGGGTCATGGTGACCCCCGAGCTCCTCGCCCGGATCACCGAGGTCCTCGCCGACGACTGACCCAGGGGCCCGGCCGCGCGCAGTCCGCGGCCACCGGCATCTGGCCGGGGTTTCCTCCCGGCCAGGGTTGCTGTGCCTACCCGGTTGGGGAAGCTGAGGAGGAGTACATGCCGGCTTTTCGGAGTTTCCGGCGTCCTGCGGCGAGATGTTCCTTGACGGTGTCGGGTCGTATTCCTATACGAAGGGCGATCTGTCGCCGCGACAGGCCGCAACGGTGGAGCTCGAATACCTCGATTTCGCGTGGGCTCAACGTGGCCCAGGCATGACGGCCGAGACGAAGCCGTGTCAGGTCCTGGCCGATCCGCTGCTGCGCGTCGGAAAGGTAGTTGTTGACCATGCCGGGGGAGATCGTCATGGTGTGTGCGATCTCGGCTCTGGTCAGACCTGCGGCGTAGAGCGTCACTGCTTCCAGTTGGCGGGGGCCGAGCGCATTTCCGGGAAAGGCGAGAGGTCCACGCCTGGCCCCGCCCGAAAGCCAGAAGCCACCGGAGGTGACCATCGTGACGGCGTGGCTGAGTTCGGTCGGGCCGTCCCCGGCGCACAGGTAGCCGCGGGCACCGCTGTGCAGCGCCGTGCGGGCGGCGAGCGGAAGTGTCTCGCTGTCGCGGACCACGACGGCGTGGCCTGCCTGTCGCCGACGAGCGATGGCATTGGACAGGGCGGTTCCATCCGGGGGAACAGCCGCCAGCACCACCACCTCAAGCGGTCGCGACGTCTGGCGTGCACCACATCCGGTGCGACGGATGATGTAGACGGCCTCCCACACCCCGCACGGGATGAACCGGCTGAACAACGCGATGTAGGTGTCGGAGATGTGCCGGAACGCGATCCCGCCGTATCCGCCGTAGCGGACCGAGGTCTCGGCGAGCAGGTTGTTCTCCCAGGTGTCGATCTGCGACCCGTCGGTGCCGGCGGTGGAGCCGTCGCCGTAGGCGCGGGACAGGTCGAGCTGGACGTAGGCGTTGGTCACGTCCGCCGACGCCTGGTCGAGTTTGCCGGCGGTGACGTGCTTGTTCGCCGCGGTCGACAGCTCGTGCGCGGAGACCTGCCCGCGCATGTGCCGGGCGACCTGCGCCGGGCCCAGGTTCGCCCCGTAGGTGAACGTCATCAGCGCATACCGGGCCAGCGGGTCGGCGAGTTTCGGGTCCGACCCGGACGCCGGGCCGAAGTGACGGTGCCAGCCGAGCAGGTGCGCGGTGCGGGTCAGAATGTCCAGCAGCGCCCGCTGCGGCAGCCGGGCGTGGATCTCCTCCTCCAACACGCGGGCCGAGGGCCGGCGGCCGCGGCGGGCCTTGAGCATCGGCATGCCGCTGGTCTCGTCGATGACCAGGTCGGCGTTCGCCGGATAGCCCGCGTCCACGAGCGCCGCGTTGATCAGATCGGCCGGGTTGTCCTTGCCCTGCGCCGCGTCCCGCAAGGCGGCCTCGGCGACCGCTCGGACCTTCGCCGGCTCGTACACCACACCCAGCCGCTCCCGGACCAGGCCGCGATGCCACTTCGCGGTGCGCGGCGCGTCATGCTCCGCGGCCACCGACCCCTCGAGCTCCAACTGGCCGCGCACATAGCCGACCACGTCCGCCGGAACCGCAGCCAAGCTCGGGAAGTAGCCCAACCGCTGGTAGCACTTCAACAGCACCAGCAGCGCAAGGCGATGCTGAGCGGTCGTGGTCCGCTCAACCGCCCACTCGATCTCCGCCGGGCTCGCCGTGAACGCCTCGCACAACTCCCGCGACGAGATCGTCCGCTTGAACCGCGGATACGCCGTCCGCTCGATCGACGCCACCGGCCACCCCGCACCACACCCCGACAGTGATCAGCAGGCTACCGAGCGACCCAACGCCGTACGCCCTCGGGCGGGGCGAGGTCCAAATGCCAGTCGCCGAAACGGCGTATGGCGCGCGTGATCAAACGCGAGGGCCTGTTTCACGCGACCGGCGGTGCAGTCCCAGCACGCGTGCTCCTGCACGCCGCCGTTGACCCGCAGATCAGGCGGATCTTTTACGGACAGCCGGTGGCGGACCCCGACGAGGTGGCCGGCGCTCTGTACCGCCAGCGACGGCGAGCCTTTCCGATCTTGCGAATACAGGTCAGTAGAACACGCGACTCTGCCAGCATCGCAGGCCGATACCCGTACCACCGGGCAACGCGCTCACGAGGCCCCCACAACCTGACGCGCGATAACCCTCCCTTATCGCGCGTCAGCCGTCGGTCGACACGCCGGCCGTTCCGTTTCGTTTACGTATCCTTCCGTGACGATACGATGTTACGTATCACCCTACGATCCGATACATAATGACGATTGGTAGGGTGGGGGGACGTCGGACGAAGGAAAGGGACGTGGGATGAGTCGGGTACCCAGGACGCCGCGGCAGCGTGAGGAACCGTCAGAGCCGGAGGAGCCGTCGGAGCCGGGCCGGCCGTTCCGTCCGCCGACGCCTCGTCCCGCCGTCGAACCCCCGCCCGGCACACCCCCCGTGACAACACCGCCCCACGACCATGCCGACGGCCCCGCCAGCGGCACGTCCCTCGACGCGGGGCCAGGTGACCGGCTGGGTGCCACGGCGGATGAGGCCGACGGCGTCGTGACTCCCGAGCCGACCTCCCCCGTGACACCGGTCGTCGGGTCCACGCAGGCGACCGGGACCGCAGCCGACCCCACAGCGGCCGACCCCACAGCGGCAGCGTCGGCTGCGGCGGTGCGGTGTGGATTCCCCGGCTGTACCCGTCCCCCCGCCCCGGCGGACGGACCGGGGCGGCCCCCGGCCTACTGTGACGATCCGGCGCACACCCGGCTGTCGGCCTACCGCCGCCGCCGCGACCTCGCCGCCCGTCCCGCCGCCGGGGGGACGCACCCGGCCCGGCATGCCGGCGGTGAACACGGTGAACCCGCCACCGCCGCCGCGCGCACCCTGGCGGCGGGCCGGGCCCGCGCGGAGGACCTCGCCGCCCGGATGCAGACCCTCGCCACCGACCTCGCCGCCGCCCTGGACGCCTTCGCCCGCCAGATGTCCGCCCTCGGGGACGTCGCCGCCGCCGAGGCGCAGGTCGAGGCCGCCGAGGCGGAGGCGGCCGAACGTGTCGCCGAGGCCGTCGCCCGCGCGGTACGCGCCGAACAGACCGCCCGCGCGGCAAAGACCGCCCGCGCCGACGCCGACGAGGCCCGACGCCGGCTGCGCGCGTCCAGTGACCGGATCCGTCGGGCGGAGGAAACGGCCGACGCGTCGGTGCGCGCCGCCCAGTCCGCCCGGGACGAGGCCGTCGCCGCGACCCGGGAGGCCGAGACCGAGGTGCGCCGACTGCGTGCCCGGATCGGCGAGCTGGAGACGGCGCTGACGGGGGCCCGTCGCGACACCCGCGAATCCCGCAGCGTGGACGATGCCCGGCTGCGCGTCCTGCTGGACACGTTGATCGCCGCGGCGAACGGGGTGCGCCGGGAGCTCGACCTGCCCCCGTCGGCCAGCCGCCCGGCGGATCTGCTCGCGCGGGAACACGGTGGGCCAAGCCATGGTCCGCACGCGTTCGTCGGCGCCCGGGGCCGGCCCGACGACGATCCGACCCTGCTGGACGAGGTGCTGGCCGTCCCCGGCGTCCATCTGATCATCGACGGCTACAACGTGACCAAACGCGGGTACGGCCAGCTTCCCCTGCACTCGCAGCGGGAACGGCTGCTGTCCGGACTGGTGGCCCTGGTCGGACGCCATCCCGACAGCGAGGTCACCGTCGTGTTCGACGCGACGGCCGTGGTGGCGCGCCCGGTCGGGGTGGCGATGCCCCGCGGGGTGCGGGTGCTGTTCAGCCGGCCGGGGCGGCTGGCCGACGAGGAGATCGTCCGGCTGGTCAAGCTGGAACCGCAGGGCCGGCCGGTCGTCGTCGTGACCTCCGACCGCGAGGTGGCCGACAACTGCGAGGCCGCCGGCGCTCGCGCGGTCCCGTCCGCCGCGCTGCTCGCCCGCCTCGACCGCTGAGCCAGCGCCGGACCCGGCCGGGCGCCACCACCTGGGCACCCCGACGCTGAGCGCCCTGAGTGGCGCTGACAGTCGGCCGGCGAAAACTGTCGGACCCGAGTCCTACCGTCGGTGACGTCGGAATGTCGGCGCGCAGGCCTGCCGGAGTCCAGGGCCTGCCGGAGACCAAGGCCTGCCGGGAGAACGAGACCCGTCGTCGGCGGGCCGTGCCCGTCCGGAGCTCGGGAAGGTGAAAGCGATGTTGATCGACTGCGATTCCTGCGTCGCCCGCGGCGTGCAGTGCGCCAGCTGCGTCCTCACCGTCATGTTCGCCGACGCCGGTGAGGCACCGCCTCCCGCCGTCCGCCCGGCCCGTGACCCGAGGCGCGCTCCGGCGCCAGCAGGTGGGCGCTCGGGTACCGATGCGCCGTCCGGGGCCGGCGGTGGGGGATGGGATGCGGAGGAACAGCGTGCGTTGCGGCTGTTGGGGGCCGCGGGGCTGCTACCCCCGTTGGAGGAGCTCGCCGATTCGGTGCTGGAACGCACCATCCACCGCGCGGCGCCCCCGCGCCGCGCGGGCTGAGGCGGATGCGGGAACATGGCCGGATGCGGGTGCTGGTCGTGACCAACGACTTCCCGCCGCGGCCCGGCGGCATCCAGGCGTACGTGCACTCCTTCGCCTCCCGGCTCCCGGCGGGCGAGGTCGTCGTGTACGCGTCCGCCTGGAAGGGCGCGGCCGAGTTCGACGCGGCGCAGCCGTTCCCGGTGGTGCGTCATCGGACGTCGCTGCTGCTGCCCACCCCGGCGGTCGCCCGCCGGGTGCGTGATCTGGCCCGGGCCGAGGGGTGCGACACGGTGTGGTTCGGGGCGGCCGCGCCGCTGGGCCTGCTGGGCGCCGCCGTGCGCCGCGGCACGGACGTCACCCGGGTGGTGGCCAGTACCCACGGTCACGAGGTCGGATGGGCGGCGCTGCCAGCGGCCCGCCAGGCGCTGCGCCGCATCGGTGCGACGGCCGATGTCCTCACCTACCTCACCGACTACACCCGGGCTCGGATCGCCCCGGCGGCCGGCGGTCGGCCGGTGTTCGCCCGGCTGCCCAGCGGGGTCGACGCCTCGGTGTTCCGCCCCGACGCGGGGCGTGAGCAGATACGCCGCCGGTACGGGCTCACCGAACGCCGGGTGGTGGTCTGCGTGAGCCGGCTGGTGCCGCGCAAGGGGCAGGACATGCTGATCAAAGCCCTGCCGGAGCTGCGCCGCCGAGTGCCACAGACCGCGCTGCTGCTGGTCGGCGGCGGTCCGCACCGGGCGGAGCTGGAACGTCTCGCCCGCGAGCTCGGGGTCGCCGACGACGTCACGTTCACCGGGTCCGTTCCGTGGGAGGAGCTGCCCGCGCACCACGCGGCCGGCGACGTGTTCGCGATGCCGTGCCGCACCCGGCTGCGCGGCCTCGAGGTAGAGGGGCTCGGCATCGTCTACCTGGAGGCATCGGCGACCGGGCGGCCCGTGGTCGCCGGCCGCAGCGGCGGCGCTCCCGACGCGGTGCTCGACGGGCACACCGGCACCGTCGTCGACGGAACGGATCTGGCCGCGGTCACCATCGCCGTCGGTGACCTGCTCGCCGACCCGGAGCGTGCCGCCGCGATGGGTGCTGCCGGGCGGGCCTGGGTGGAGCAGCACTGGCGCTGGGATGTCCTCGCCGCCCGCCTGCGCCACCTGCTCGCCACCGGGACGATCCCGGACGACGAGCCAACCTAGCCGCGTCCGCCGGCGGGGTAGAGGCTTTCGACGGCGTCCGCGTAGCGTTCGAGGACCAGCGAGCGGCGGACCTTCAGGCTGGGGGTGAGCTCGCCGCCCTCCACGGTGAAGTCGTCGGGCAGGATCACGAACCGGCGCACGCTCTCCGCCCGCGAGACCGTCCTGTTCGCCGCGTCGACCGAGCCCTGCACCTCGGCGCGCAGGTCCGGATCGTCCACGAGACTCGCGAGGTCGGCCGTGGCGGGTCGGCCGGTCTGGTCGCGCCAGCGGGTGAAGGCGTCCGGCTCCAGGGTGACCAGCGCCGCGATGTAGGGCCGGCCGTCGCCGACGAGCATCGCCTGGCTGACCAGCGGGTTGCTGGCGATGACGTGCTCCAGCGGGGCCGGGGCGACGTTCTTGCCGCCGGCGGTGACCAGCAGTTCCTTCTTGCGGCCCACGATGCGCAGGTAACCGTCGTCGTCGAGCTGGCCGAGGTCACCGGTGTGCAGGAAGCCCTCGCTGTCCAGCGCCTCCTTCGTCGCGGTCTCGTTGTTGCGGTAGCCGCGGAACAGCAGCGGGCCGCGGATCAGCACCTCGCCGTCGTCGGCGATGCGCACGGTGACGCCCGGCAGCGGCTGGCCGACGGTGCCCATCCGGATCGCGCCGGGCCGGTTCGCCGTCGCCGGCGCCGACGTCTCGGTCAGGCCATAGCCCTCGAGCACGATGAAGCCGATGCCGCGGTAGAAGTGGCCAAGGCGCGGCGACAGCGGCGCCCCACCGCTGACCGCGATCTGCGCCCGTCCGCCGAGCGCCGCCCGTAGCTTGCGGTACACCAGCGTGTCGAACACCCGGTGGCGCAGCTTCAGCGGCAGACCCGGGCCACCGTGGTCGAGAGCCTCGCTGTAGGCGACGGCGGTGCGTTCGGCGGCGTCGAAGATCCGCCCGCGGCCCTCGCCGTGGGCCTTGGTGCGGGCGCCGGCGAACACCTTCTCGAACACGCGGGGAACCGCGAGCAGGAACGTTGGCCGGGTGAGGGCGAGGTCGGCGACCAGGGTGCGGCTGTCGGGGGAGTAGGAGAGCTCGAACGCGCCCTGCACGACGCCGACCTGCAGCATCCGGGCGAACACGTGCGCCAGCGGCAGGAACAGCAGGGTGGAGGACTCGACGGCGAACATCGAGGGCAGCATCGCGACGACGTCCGCGGCGATGAACAGCAGCGCGCGGTGGGTGATCTCGCAGCCCTTGGGGCGGGCCGTCGTCCCGGAGGTGTAGATGATCGTGGCGAGGCTGTCGGCGTTCTGGGTGGCCCGGGCCGCGGCGAGCCGTTCCTCGTCGACGGACGCCCCCGCCTCGGCCAGGACGGCCAATGCCCCCGCGCCGCCATCGGTCCGGGCCGCACCGTCCGCCCGCACCGCGGTGTCCGATCCTGGCGCGGCGTCGATGACGAGCACGTCGCGCAGCGCCGGCACCCGCTCGCGGACCTCGGCGACCCGGGCCGCGAGCTCGGCGTCCTCGACGACCAGCAGGTCGACGCCCGCGTCGGCGAGGATCCACTCGATCTGGTCCGGGCTGGACGTCTCGTAGATCGGCACGGTGACGGCGCCGGCCGCCCAGATCGCGTAGTCGAGCACCGTCCACTCGTAGCGGGTGCGGCTCAGGATGCCGACCCGGGCGCCGGGGGCGACATCGCGGGCGACGAGCCCACGGGCGGTCGCCGTCACCGCGTCCGCAAACTGCGCCTGGGTGATCGGGACGAACCGGTCACCCTCCTTGCGACGGAGCAGGACATGCTGCGGATCACGCCGCGCGTTACGGAACACCGCTTCCGTCAACGTCGCGTCGTCCGCGATGGTGACAGCAGGGGCAGAGGTGTACTCGCGCACAGATACTCCTACTGGTTCGCGGGCCTGCGGTCGGACGTTTTCCGGTGCCCGCCCGATGTGGATACTCGTGGGCCGCCTCGATCGTCCCGGGGCATCAGACGTTAGCCGTCGACGGCGAGGCAGGCGACCGTCGTGGCCCTAAGCTTCGGATATGCGGGTGCATGTGGTCAGCGACGTACACGGGCGGGCCGATGCGCTGCCCGCCGCGGCGCAGGGTGCCGACGTCTTCATCTGCCTGGGCGACCTGGTGCTGTTCGTCGACTACGCCGACCACGGCCGGGGCATCATGGGCGACCTGTTCGGCGCCGAGGCCGTCACCCGGATGGTGCGCCTGCGCACCGAAAACCGGTTCGACGAGGCGCGGGAGTGGTCGCGGTCGTTGTGGGCGGGGCTGGCCGAGGACCGCACGCGCGTCGTCGAGGACGCGGTCCGCCGTCAGTACTCCGAGGTGTTCGCCGCCTTCCCGACCCCCACGTACCTGACATTCGGCAATGTAGACCTTCCCCACCTCTATCCCGACTTCCTGCGGTCGGGCGTCACCCTGTTGGACGGGCAGACCGTGGAGCTCGGTGGCTGGCGCTTCGGTTTCGTCGGCGGGGGACTGCGCACCCCGATGCGTACCTCCCATGAGATCGACGACGCGACCTTCGCGGCGAAGGTGGCTGCGGTCGGCGCGGTGGACGTGCTGTGCTGTCACATTCCGCCGCATCTGCCGGAGCTCGTCTACGACGTGGTCGCCGGCCGGTTCGAGCGCGGCAGCACCGCGATCCTGGCGGCCATTCACAACACCCGGCCTCGCTACGTGTTGTTCGGGCACGTGCACCAACCGCTGCGGGCCAGTATTGAGATCGGCGGCACGCGGTGTGTGAACGTCGGGCATTTCAACGCCACCGGCCGGCCGTTCGTCCTGGAGTGGTAGCCGGCCGCTCCGTGGTGGACGGTCCGGCTTCCGGTAGCCTCAGGCGATCGGTCGGGGAATCATCCGGCACCGCGAGGATGCCCGAAAACCGGCGAGCCGGCGGTGCCGTGCTCGCTCCTGCAGACGTGTCGGACGAGACATGTTCAGACGAATGTGGAGGTGCTCCTCGCCATGGCGGACCACGCCCGATCGACGATCGTCATCAACGCCCGGCCGGCCGCAGTGATGGGCGCGATCGCCGACATCCCCGCCTATCCGGTCTGGGTCGGGCAGATCGAGGAGGCGGAGGTGCTCGAGAGCGGCCCTGACGGCCGGCCACGCCGCGCCCGTTTCCGGATCAACGCTCTTGTCATCAAGGACGAGTTCGTCAACGAGTACACCTGGACGGCCGACTCACAGGTCACCTGGTCGATGGTGCAGGGCGAGGCGATGTCGTTGCAGGACGGCAGCTACACGTTGCGTGACCTGGGCGACGGGAGCACCGAGGTCACCTACGATCTCACCGCCGAGACCAAGGTCAAGATTCCGGGCATGCTGCGGCGCAAGGTGCAGAACGGCATCGTCGACGCTGCCCTGAAAGACCTCAAGAAGCACGTCGAGAGCTGAGCGCTCGTGCGGTGTGTGCTCGTCACCGGCAAGGGCGGGGCCGGTACGACGACTGTGGCGGCCGCGACGGCGGTGCTCGCCGCCCAGCGCGGGCACCGCACCCTGCTGCTGTCCGTCGACCCGGCGGCCGGGCTGTCCGGCGTGCTCGACCATCCGGTCGGTGCGCAGGAAACCGAGCTCGAACCCAACCTGACCGGGCGGCAGGTCGACCTGCGCCGGGCCGTCGAGGCCCGCTGGCCGGCGGTGCGCGCGGTGCTCGCGCACACCTGGCCGAGCTTCGCCGTCGATCCGGTGGAACTGGAGGAACTCGCCTTCCTGCCCGGCGCCGTCGAAACGCTTACCCTGCTCGAACTGCGCGATGGTCTCACCGCCGGTAACCACGATGTCGTCGTGGTCGACGGTGGCCCGCTCGCCGGCATGCTGCGGCTGCTCGCCTTCCCGGAGACCCTGTCGTGGTATTGCCGGCGGCTGCTGCCGCCCGACGGGGCCTTCGCTCGTTGGCTGCGGCCCGGGTTCGGCCGCTCCACGTTCGGTGGCCGGTGGGGAAACCTGGCGGCCCCCGCCTACGACACCGTCTCCCGCGTCCACCGGGCCGCGATCGACCTGCGCGCCATCCTGACCGACCAGGCCACCACCAGTGTGCGTCTCGTGCTCACCCCGCAGGGTGGCGCGCTGCAGGCCGCTCGGGGCAGCCTCACCGCCCTGGCCCTGCACGGGTTCACCCTGGACGGGGTGATCGTCAACCGGATCCTGTCCCCGGTCGGGGCGGATGCCTGGCGGGCTGGCTGGGCCGCCGCCCACCGGGAGGAGCTCGCCGAGCTGACCAGCGCGTTCGCGCCGACCCCCGTCCTGCCGGTGAACTATCGCGCCGGCGAGCCGGTGGGCCTGGAGGAGCTCGCGGCGTTCGGTGCCGCCGCCTACGGCGAGCTGGATCCGGCCAGCGTGCTCGGCGTGGGCCTGGCCGGCGACAGTGACCAGCCGCGGGTCGAGCGCACCGAGGACGGATTCGCGCTGACGTTCGGGCTGCCGTTCGTCGACGGCTCCCAGGTGGACCTGGCCCGCCTCGGTGACGACCTGGTGGTGACCGTCGGCGCGTTCCGGCGGGCCGTTCCGTTGCCCGCGGCGCTGCGTCGCTGCGATGTCAGTACCGCCCGGCTGCGCGGTGACCGGTTGGTGGTCTCGTTCGTTCCCGACCCGGATCGCTGGGTGCGGGCATGACCGCGGCAGCCGAGCCGGCCGGGCCCGCGAGCTCGGCCGGGGCAGCCGGGGCCGGGCATCCACCCGCGCCGGGGCCGTTGGCCGTCGAGGCGGCCCTGCTCGCCGACGCGCTGCGCTCCCTGGCGGCAGATTCCGCCGCCGGCAGCGGACCGGCCCCCACTC
>NZ_JAMQQG010000076.1 GCF_023716925.1 Frankia sp. R82 | reverse complement strand
CGAGGGCAACCGCGAGGACCCGCCGGGCCTCTTCCTCGGTGAGTGCACGCACCGGAGCTTCCGCGTTCCTCGGCGGTTGGACGAGCGAGGCAACGTTGCGGGTCAACAGCTCCTCTTGGAGCGCATCGTTCAGCGCAGCAGTGAGGATCACCAGCAGATAGCGAACCGACCGGGCGGACAGCGGTTTGATCGGCTTGCACTCCCGCTGGACAGCGGGTTTCTTCCGCGTCGCCGAGGTGCCCCCGGTCCGCGCGTTTCTCTCCTTTTCGCGTTCCGCTGCCTTACGGGCGGCCTCTGCCTCCCAGGCCGCACGCTGTGCCACCCCGGCGGATGACGGTTCGGTGAGCTTGCGCGTCATCCACTGCCGGACATGCGCCGTGGTCAGCTTGCGCAGCTCGTGACGGCCGAGAATCGGTGTGATGTGTAGCCGGATCTGATCCGAATAGGACTCAAGAGTCGATTCCGCGAGGGTTCCGGCGACGACGCGGGACGGCAGAACGACCGTGACCCACTGCTCCAGGTACTGCGCCACCGTCATCCGGGTGGTGACCAGCGGGACGCCGTCCTGTACCGCCCGGAGTGCCGCCGTGATCTTCTCCCGGACGTCTTCCCGGGTCTTGCCGTAGACCGTCGGCCGGGTGCCGTCGGGCATCCTGACCTGGCCAGCCCAGCCGTTGCGGTACCGGTAGATCGAACCTTCGCCGTTGAGCCGGCGAGGTCCCTTGCTCTCCTTGTCTTTCGCCGTGGTCATCAGGCCACGTCCAGCGGGTTGCCGGCGGGCCATTCGACCGCGTCGCACCACGGGCAGCCGTAGGGGCTGTCTTCCATGTCGCACGCGAACTTGGTCTCTCCGTCGGTCTGCGGGTAGGCGCGTCCCTGGCCGCGGTTAGCGCGGTCGAGATGGTCATGCAGCGCCTGCGTGAGGCTCACCCGTGGCGGGGTGTTGGTGGGCATGGCGGTTCCTGCTCCTTGCCGAAAGAACGGGCGCCGGGTCGCGGGTCGCGTGGTCCGGCGCGAGGGAGTGCCGTTCTCCGGCGTCGGGATGATCTGTCGGGACGCCAGAGAACGAGCGAAGAACGGGTGGGGCCGAGGAGCCGCTACAGGCGGGGTCCGCTTGCCGTCGCCGGTGCCGCCGGGGTGGTGCCGCCGGTGGTCTCGGGTTCGGTGCCGTCGGGCACGGTGCGGAAGACCATGGTCAGGTCGATGTCGCCGAAGTGCGCGGTCAGGAAGGCGTCGACCGGGAGTCGGGACATGGCTTCGCTGACGTCGTGGGCGTCGGCACCGGGGCGCACGGTCAGTGCGTACACGCCGGGCTGGACGACGCTGGCCACGATCAGCGGCGCGGGCGTGCCGGGGGTTCGGTTCGGGTCCGGTGGGCCGGGCGGGAAGATGGGCACGGGTCTCTCTCCTGTTCGCGCAGGAAGGGGCCAAGGTTCTGGTCGGGTGTTGCCGCACCCGGCTGGAACCGCCCCCATGGGACTGGACGACCGTCCAGTAACCCCACGGTACACACGGGGCTGGACGGCCGTCCAGTAGATTGCGGGTATGACGCAACCGCTCATGGGAGCGGCGGAGATCGCCCGCCGGTTGGGGGTCGGGCGCACCCGGGTGAACCAGCTTCTGAAGGAAGATCCGACGTTCCCCCCGCCGTTCGCTTCCCTGGCCGCCGGTCACATCTGGCGGACCGACGACGTGGAGACGTGGATTGCCGAACATCGCCCCGGTCTTCCGCCGGCTGCCGCCCCTTGAGCCCGGTCATGCCGCCTGTGCGTCGTCCAGGCCGCGGAGCCGGTTGACGAAGGCCAGCAGCGCCGCCGAGGGAATCCGGCGAGCCCGGCCGATGTGGACGGATTCGATGTCGCCGCTGTTCAGGAGTTCGTAGACGGTGCTGCGGCTGACGCCGAGCAGGTCAGCGGCTTCGGTAGGGGTGAGCAAGAGCTTTGTCACGCGGGCTCCAGGGTGTGCCAGGGCGAGGGTCAGGCGGCGTCCGCCAGCGGCGGCCCGGTTGCCGAACTCCCGCCCGCCTTTTCGCCGGTCCCAGGTCCGGTGGCGAGTCCAAGCTGTGCGCGCCAGGCGTGGCGTTGGGCGATGGCGTGCAGGATCAGGTGTTCACGGCGCGGGGCAGCCGGGTCCCCGGGGCGGAGCAGCGTCCAGGCGAGCCGGGTCGGGTCGCTGGCCGGGGCAGCCGGTCCGGTGCCGGTGGCGCCGAGGGCTTCGAGTTGCTGGCGGATGAAGTCGACCCGGTCGTGGCGGTGGTCGGTGAGCGTCTTGCCGGACCAGTGGCGTGAGACCAGAACCCGACGGCCGCCGAACCCGAGCGTTTCCCGCCGGTGGGCCTTGCCGGTGCAGCGGCCGGGGGCGAGCTCGCGGCGGGGGTGGCGGGGTTGGATGCCGTAGCGCAGCCAGTTCGCACACGTCGGGGAGCACGGTTCGTAGCGCAGGGCAGCGGCGAGCCGGTCGACGTGTGCACGCTGCCGGTCGGTGTCCACGGCGTGGCAGGCGTCGAGCGACTTTGTCAGGTACTTGGTGAGATAGCCGATCATCCGGCCGGTGTTCGCCGAGTTCGCGGTCACTCCGTCCGCGCGCAGCTGCGGGCCGAACCGGACGACGTGGGCGGGTTCGTCGTCCTCGCCGATCGCATCCACTGCCGCATCCCAGGACGGCAGCGCATCACCGGTGTCGGGGTCGTGGTAGCCGCCGGTGGCGTCGTCCCACACCGGTAGACGCTGACCGTCGTAGACCGGCAGGCCGGTGGTCGGCCACCACACCTGGTGATAGGTGGCCGCCGCGACCAGCCGCAGCGTGACACGCGGGACCGTGCCCCGGATCGCCGCATGCAGGTGGGGAGCGAGACGCCGTTGGGGTTCGAGAGCGGCGAAGTACTGGACGTCCCAGCCGGCCGACCGGCGCAGGTTCTGCCAGAACCGATCCAGCAGCTTCGGAAAGTGGATGGCATCCCGCGCCGCCCGCCGATAGTCGTACGAGCCCGGGTCCACCGGGGTGCCGTCGGAGTGCACCCGTCCATACGAGTCGCAGGTCAGGGTGAGGAACATCGACGGGCGCCACGCCGTGCCGTCCGGGGCGGTGAACGTCCGGCCGACGGTGCGCCGGTCGACGGGCAGCCGGGGCAGGTCGGGGGCATCCTGGCGTCGCTTCGTCGAGCGGGTCCGGCGCGGCCGGTCCCGGTCGGTCGGGGTGATCTGGCCGCGCACGCCGAGGTCGGTCAGCTCGGCGTCCACCTGGTCGATAAGTTCGTCGATCTCGCGGACCTGTGCGACGTCGCCGGCTGTCAGAACCTCATCCCGCGCGGTTTCCAGGTCCGCGCGCAGCACGGCAAGTGCCTTGGCGTCGTCCGACGGCGGGTCGGGGTCGGGCAGTGGTTCGTCGTCGAGGTGCCAACCGGCCTTGCACTGCGCGATCCGGAGCCGCCGGGCCCGTTCGGCGCATGATGGGCACTTCGAGGCCAGCGTGGCGCCGCAGGGGACGGGGATGATCTGGGTTTCGCCGGTGTCCAGGCTGGTACGGCGCATCGGCAGCGGCCGGACGCACACCCCGTTGTCCACCGCGACCGCCTCGACCACCTGACGAGCCAGCGGGGCACGCAGCCGTGCCGCCCGGGAGCCGGGCCGGTCGGTCACGGGAAGCGGGTTGGTCGGGGCCTCCGTGGGATGGGTCATCGACAGGGGATTCCTCCAAGGGTCGGGGGCGGGGGTGGTGTACCGGATGTGGCTGCAGCGCACGCCAGCGACGTCGGCTCGGCGGCTCCGCGGACCGGAAGCGACGCGGAGACACCCGCGGGTCAAGCCCGGGACCTGCGATGAACAGCGCAGATCGTTTCCGCAGTCATGATCACTGGACTGTGGGGGCGGGTTCAGGGAGCATTCGTCGCGCACGGAGTCTGGGGTAAGAAAGCGTAAGGAGGGGTGCCGTAACTCGACACAAATTCCGCCCGCACCGGCGCCCTTGTTCCTCGGGTAGCTCGACGCAAAATCAGCCGGTACCTGACCTTCGAGGATAACCGTATGGGAGAGGACATAAACTCTGACCATGACTGCTCCAACGATCAATCCTCATGCGCCCCTGGAGACGGCATCGAGCCCACATGGTCGACGTGGCTCTCATGGCTGACTTTCGCATAGCGGTGTTCGCCTCGCATACCGGTACCAACCTGCGGGCACTGCATCGGGCCTCCCTCGAGGAGGGGGCGGCCTTCCGGTTGGCCTTGGTGCTGAGTAACAACAGGGAGTCCGGGGCCCTTGCCTATGCCCGAGGGCACTCCATCCCGGCAGCGCACATGTCAGGAGTCACGCATCCCGATCCCGATCAGCTCGACACGGCGATATGCGCACTGCTCAACGAGCACCAGATCAGCCTGATCGTTACGGCGGGCTATATGAAGAAGATTGGCCCCCGCACGCTGGATTCCTTCGCCGGCCAGATCATCAACGTACATCCGTCCCTGCTGCCACGACACGGCGGAAAGGGCATGTACGGTAGCGCAGTCCATGAAGCCGTCCTGTCGTCTGGCGATCAGGTAACGGGTCCGTCGGTCCATGTTGTCACCGCGGATTATGACGAGGGCCCTGTCATCGCGCGGCACGAAATAGCGGTCCATCCGAATGACTCGGTTGAAAGTCTCGCCGAGCGAGTTCTTACGGCTGAACACGTCCTGCTTCCCGCCGTGGTGCAAGATCTTGCTGTCCGGGCCATCGAACGACAGGACCGCATCGCGCTGCCCGCCAACTCCGGCCGTGCTCAGGCAGCTCGGTCAAGCCCGTCGAGGGGGTCGGAGTCGTCGCCGTCATCGTCGAGGTAGTCGCTGATGTCCGGTGTCCAGCCGCGTGCCGCGTTGGCGGGTCGGTAGTGGGTGACGATGCGGCCGATCTCGATGTCGTCGATGTAGGCGGCGCGGACGCGGACCGGGTCGGGGTTGCCGTCGTGCAGCACGTAGCCGACGCCGGGTAGGGCGCGGGGGATTTCCTCGGCGCGGGCACCGCGTTCCCGGGCGCCGTTGCCCAGGACGAGGTCCGGTTGGTCGGTTTCGGTCATCCGCAGTGCGACGCGGACCGGGAACAGGTCCCGGAACGGCAGGACTTCCTTGCGCGGGTCCTGCAAGGCCGCGATGACCACGACGCCGGGGGCGCGTCCCTGGGACAGCAGCAGCGGCAGCGCGGCGCCGATCCGCTTCTTGAGGTCCCGGTCGGTCACGTAGGCAGTGAGCGAGGCGATTTCGTCGACCACGACGACGATCAGCGGATCCGACGGGGTCGGGGTATGCAATCGGCTGTTTCCCGCCAGCTTCGCCGTCCGCTTCTGCATGCGGCTGACGGCGTCGTCGAGGAGGTCAGCGATGGTGTCCGTGCTGGTGGCGAAGCGGGTGAACAGCGGACGGCCGAAGGCCAGTTCCATCCCGCCTTTCGGGTCGCATACCCACAGTTCCACCAGCCCGGTCCGGACCGCCGGAGCCAGGCCGCGCAGCAGCCCCCACAGCACCGAGCCCTTCCCTGCTCCGGTCGCCCCGGCGATCAGGACATGCGAGCCGCGCACGGGCAGCGTCCAGGAGGATCCGTCCTCACTGCGGCCCACCGGCACCGCCGACAGGCCCGCGACCAGCCGACCCAGGTCCGCCGACGAGCCAGCGAAACGGGAAGCGTCACCGGCAGCGCCGGCCGGGTCAGGGCCGGCACCGTCGGAACCGTCGAGGCTTGCCGGGGTGACCGGGCGGGTTAGCGGGTCGTGGCGGTGGAAGGAGATCCGGACGAAGCGGACCGTCTCCCCATGCACCTGGCAACGCCGCGCCCGGAAGACGTGCCGCAGCGCCTCGGCCTGCTCCGCCCACTGCGCCGGGGTCTGGCCGGGCAGGAGTTCCACCCGCAGCACGTCCACCGATCGGGACGCGCGGATCGACCGGATCCGCGGGAAGTACTCGTCAAAGGTCACCTGGTCGCCGGTCGAGGTGGGCATGCGGATAGCCAGGTCGGTGTGGACCATCGCCGGCTTCCACCGCCGCTGGTAGACGAACGTCAGCCGGGCACGGCCGCACAGCCACCAGGCCACCGGCCAGAACGACCGGCCGTGCAGCCGCCACCACACGACGGCGAGCACCGCCAGGCCGCCGAACAGGACGCCCAGCGCAGGCAGGCCGAAGTGATGGACGAACAGCAGCGTCCCGAGCGTCGAGCCGACCGCGACCCGGTGCCGCCAGCAGGAGCGCACCGCCAGTACCAGCCCCTTGCCGGCCACGGCCAGCAGCAGCATCCACATGGGCACACGCATCTTGTCGGTACGGGTCGGGACCCGCGGGAAACGCTGGTCACCGTTGATTGTGGACATGGCGATACCACCCGCTTTTCGAGCGCACGAAACCAGGGACAGGTGTTGCGGGAAAAGATTTCCCGGGGGGCCCGGAATCCGGATATCGGAGTGTCCGGGCCGCCCAGGTGAACCGGCCGGATGCGGCCTATGCCGCCCGGAGTTCCGCCGGGTCGGCGGTGTCGTCGGAGGCGAAGCGGATGCGCTCGCACTCCACGAGGTAGTCGTTTGCCGCACCGATCAGCGCGTAGGCGAATTCGATCTGATCCGAGGTGACCGCGTTCAACGCCGGAGAAATCGTCACCCCCATCATCCCGAGCCGAAGCGTCAGGATCGGCGAGCGATGCGGGTACGTGTGGCAGTGCACCGACCAGTCCGCGCCGATCTGTAGACCGAGCAACGCCGAGGAACGCAGACCGTCGGGTGCCGGCCGGACACGGCCGTTCATGCCGCCACCGCCGGACCCGGACGCCGACCGTTCGCCGTGCCCGGTGCACGCATGTCCGAAGCCCGCAGCGAGTAGGCGATCTTCGGGCGTTCGGCGTTGCGCCGGTCAATGTAGGGCGTGAGGGACAGACCATCGAACTCCACCGGCCGGAACGGCGTTCCAGGCAGCAGGTCCGGCGGGACTGGCTGCACCGCCGCCGTCATCCGGATCTTGAGTTCGTTGCTACGGGCCGCCGGGTCGGCGTCGATGACCTTGACCTGCCAGACCAGGTCTCCGGTCTCCTCGTCGCGCTGCTGTGCGTCCGCCACCCCTGCCCGGACCTTGTCGAAGTCGTTGACCGGGTCGACACCGACCACGAACGCCCCCACGGGGAACACCACCCCGAAGGCGACGGGAATCCGTCGTGGCACCGCCATGGATCCACCTTCCTCAGTCGTCTGTCCGACCGGGCGTTGCATCGGCCCGGTGGGTACGGAACGACAATGCACCGCCGAACAAGCGCGTATCAAGCGCTATACCGGCGGTGCATGAGCAGTCGGGATCGAAGAATGTCGTCAGTGCATGAACTCATGCAGGCCATGCCGGGTCGATATAGGCGTTGACCAGGGCAGGACGGTGCATTGCCTATTCGCTAGCATGCCGTCCATGGATGATCGTCCCGGTGGTGTGAATGCCCCCGATGGCCGACGGGACACAGATGGCGAGGACTGGACGGCGGTGGCCGTGGCCATCACGGAACGCATGGCCGCCCGGCGCATCAGTCAGCAGGAGCTTGCCGACCGCGCCGGTATCGCCGTGTCCACGCTGAGGCTTGTCCAGCACGGCGCGAAGCGGCGTGTGCGGACCCGGACCCTGACCTCCATCTCCCGCGCTCTGGACTGGCCGGACGACCATCTGGTGCGGGTACTCACCGCCGGTCAGGTCACAGCGGAGGGCGACGGGGAAGAGGCAGCCGTGGTGACGCGGCAGATTCTCGAAGGTGTCCGCGACATCCGGGACGACCTACGGGCGCTCCTGCGCCGGCTCGACGACCTCGACCGACAGCGCAGGTGATTCGTCTGCCCAGTGGCGGCAGCACCGACGCATGCGGTCCCGGACATGGCACGGCCCCGGATCCGTCGGGTGGGGATCCGGGGCCGCGGTGGCCGGTGAGGAGCGCTCACGGAGACCGGCCACGTTCATGGGGATGTGGTTCGGGTGGGAGGACCCGTGCCGCGTGCCGCCGAGGGGGTCGGCCGGGCTCGGGTCCTCCCGGTGGTGACGGGCGTGTCGTCGGGGGTTGGCCCGTCACCGGCTCACAGGCGGGTGGGTGCCACCTGGTCGACGTACATGGCGTCGGCGACCGTGTCGAAGGCGGCCGAGGTCTGGCCCCGCCGGACGGCCAGCGCCCGTTCCACCTGGTCGGTGCTCAGCAGGGCGTAGCCCTCGGCGAGCGTGGCGAGCATCAATGTCTCGGCGTCGCCGAACAGGATGCCGCGGGTCTCGGTGTGCGAGCTCATTACCTCGCGTGCCCTGTCGTCGCAGATCCTGCCGGAGAGGATTCCGGCGAGCAGTTCCCCGGCGAGCCGGGTCATCTGCGCATTGATCGTCGCCCGCTTCTGGGTGTAGCTGTGGCACAGGTCGGCGATGCCGTTGACCTGGACAAGGTCCAGGCCGATGTCGCGCCGGTGGTGCAGTTCCGGCAGGAACAGCCCTGGCGCCGGGGCGAGACTCGCCGCGCCCGCCGTACGTAGATCGGACAGCAACCCACTACCTCCAAAGGATCATTTCGCGTGTCCGCCCGCCGAAGCGCGAGCGGATCAGGACTTCCGCCCGACGCCGCCGTACAGCCACACCTTGTGGATGTCCTCGGGCGGGGTGTCGGGCTTCCACAGCGGCAGTCGCACCACGCCCGGGTCGACGACGTCCGTGCCGTCGAAGAACCGCGTGACGGCCGCCAGGTCACGCAGCACCAGGGGAACGGCCGTGGTGGCGTAGGTGTCGACGATCGTGTCCACCTTCGAGGGTGCGAGATCGCCGGTGGCGTGCGAGACAACGAGGTAACTGCCCGAGGGCAGGGCATCCACCAGGGAGCGCACAACAGCGTGCGCGTCGTCGTCATCGGTCAGGAAGTGCAGGACCGCGACGAGGAACAGCGCGATCGGCTGGCGGAAGTCGAGCGCGTCACGCAGTTGCGCGGCGTCGAGAATGAGCGCCGGGTCGCGCAGATCCGCATCCAGGTAGGCCGTGCGCCCCTCCGGCGTGCTGGTCAGCAGCGCGCGGGCATGCACCAGAACCACCGGATCGTTGTCGCTGTAAACGACCCGGGACTTTGGGTCGACGGCCTGCACCACCTCGTGCAGGTTCGGTTGTGTAGGGAACCCTGTTCCGACGTCGAGGTACTGGCGGATCCCGCACTCCGACGCCAGAAACCGTGCCGCCCGGGTCATGAAGTACCGGTTCGCGTGCGCCACCAGGGGAACGTCCGGCGACGCGGCCACCACTGCCTCCGCCGCCACCCGATCGGCCGGTAGATGGTCCTTACCGCCGAGGAAGTAGTCGTACATCCGGGCGGGATGCGCCACCGACGGGTCGAGCGACGCACTCGGCGGGAAGACGGCCGGGTCCCGTCCGCCGACAGTCTGACGAGTTGTCATCCGCTGATCTCCGCTCCCGCGTGTATGGCAGGCAGGACGAAAGCGCCCGGGTAACGCCGGTCCCGGGCATAGATCCGAGCCGCCGACCGCGTACCGAAGAACCCGATCACGCCAACCAACGGCCCACGCTGGCCACGGATGACGACGGCCCACACCACCGAACGCCCGTTGCCTTCGACGCCCAACGCAGGCAACGGCCCGCCCGACCCCGACTCGTCATCGACCAATCCGTCCTGACCGGATGCCCGGGTGCACACCAGCTCCCGCCGGGACAGGCCCCGCTTTACCGGCCTGTGCCCCGTGTCAGCCGGGATGTACTCCGTCGAGCGTGCATCCTCCGTTCCGACGTCCGGTTCGGCCTGTTCCTCCGTTCGCACGGCGCCCCTCATCGCATCCCCTTCGCTGATCGGTGACCGGCGCACCATCCGCCGGGGCGCCGGGAGGACCGAGCCGTCCAGGCCGCCAGCTACCGGCACGAGCTGGACGAGATCCGGTGTCGACGCCGTCCGCGGAGCCGACTCGGCACGGACGGCGTCGACTGCCATCAGACTCACCGACACCGCCCGAACACGGAATGTCGAGGCGGCATGGATGCACGGCATTCCACCGCCGATCCCACAAGCGCCGAACACGCAGATCAGCGCCGTTCCGGCGCTGTTTGACCGCCTGATCCCGGCTTGGGATGTCGACACGGCATGCCACCGCTATGCTCACCGTGCTGGTCTGCTCACGCCGATTGCCCCGACTGTCACCGACCGAAAAGCGACAAATGACCGCCGACACAGACAGCCCCTGGCAGCGCTACACCGTCTCCGCCGAGCTACTGGCCCGCGACGACATGGCCGCCGCCCTACGCGGCCGGGACTTCGGCGCCGCGTTCCTGCTCATGCGCAAATGGGATCATGTCAGCCAGGACCGGATCGCCTCGTCGGTCGAGGGGTTCAGCCAGTCGCGGGTGAGCCGGATCGCCGGGGGCAAGGCGAAGGTCGAAGACGTCGACGTCATCGAGCGCATTGCCGATGGTCTGCGGATCCCCGGGGCGATGGTCGGTCTGGCCCCACGTCCATGGGAGGTGTCCGGAGCGGTCGGGGCCGCCCCGCATCCGCCGCGGGAGACGCTACGGGTTCCTACTCACCTGCGCGAGCAGGCCGGGGCAGCGTTCGGGGCACCGCCGGCAGCGCCCCGCCGGGACGAGGTCACCGACTCCATTCGCCAGCTACTCGCGTGCATCGAGCCGCCGGCCGCGGGTCGGAGCGGTCGGGTGGAGCTGCCGCCGTTCGACCTGGAATCGAAGGTCCTGGGTGCGTGGAGTTCCGGCCGCCCGCGGGAGGGTTCCCCAGCGCTGGTGATGGTGGCCGGGTTCCCGGGATCGGGGAAGACCGAGTTTGCCCGGTTCATCTGTGAGATCACCGGCTGGTCGTTGCTGGACAAGGACACGATGAGTCGTCCGCTCACCGAGTCCCTGTTGCTCTCTCTGGACACCGATCCGAACGACCGCCAGGGCGAGACGTACACGGGCAGGATTCGCCCGTTGGAGTACCGGGCGATGTTCGATACCGCGTTCGACAACCTGCGGTTGGGCCTGCCCACCGTGGTGACTGCGCCGTTCGTCCGTGAGCTGACCGACCCGGCGTGGTTGGAACGGATGAAGAAGCGGTGCGCGAACGCCGGGGCAGCGATCGCCGTCGTCTGGTTGCGCTGCGACATCGACTCCCAGCGCGACTACCTCGAATCCCGCGACGCCGCCCGGGACACCTGGAAGCTGTCCTACTGGGACGAGTACGTGGCCACCATCGACCCCGACCAGCGGCCGGTGTGCACGCACTACGTAGTCGACAACAGCCGACATGCCCGCAGCAACCTCGCCGAACACGCCCGCCGCCTGGCCAGCCGGATCCGCGATGCCTCCTGACGCCGTCATCCTCTACGGGCCGCCCGCGTCCGGCAAAGACACAATCACCGCAGCCCTGACCAGCCGGGACGGTCGGTACGTGCATTTCGACCGGCTGAAAGTCGGGGCGAATGCCCGTGCGCCCTACCGGGTCGCGTCCGACGACGAGCTCGGCCGCCTCCAGACGCAGGGGCTGATCCTGTACGCGAACGAGCGATACGGGAACGTGTACGCGATCGACCGGCCCCGCCTGGACGAACTCACCGCCGCCGACCGGGTGCCGGTGGTGCACCTCGGCCAGATCGCCGGTATCGAGGCTCTGCACGTCGGCTATCCCGCCCGGTGGGTCACGGTGTTGCTGTGGTGCCCCCGTGAGGTCACCGCGGACCGCGCCCGCGAGCGTGGGAGCACCGACGTCGACGCGCGGCTGACCGTGTGGGACGAGACATCGACCGACCTCGACAAGGCCGCCGGGACAGATCTGTTCGACCTGGTTCTACGTACCGACCAGCGGTCGCCCGAGCAGGTCGCCGACCTCATCCACCATGCCGTCACCGACCCTTCCGCCGGCACCGTCTATCCGCGCGACCTGTTGGACTGACCGCCCATGCATCTGATGCTTCCGGCCCTGACCTTCCGCACGCCCAGCGGAGACATCGACAGGCCCACGACCGCCGCATACGCCTACCGGGCCGCGCAGACGTGGGCGCACCGGTTCATTCTGTCCGGCACCACCACCGGCGGACACCAGACCAGCGAAGCCGACCGCGCCATGGTCGTCGAGCTGTGGGCGGAGACGATCGGGGTGGACCGGCTGACCGCATGCTGTTGGACCGCCGCCGACATCACCCACGCCACCGCCGCCGGAGTCGTCCCGATGATCGTCCTACGGGACCTTGCCAGCGACCATGACGTGCTGAATCTGTTCGCCAGCCTGCCGCGCCCGAGCTACCTGTTCAGCCACCCCGAGTTCAGCCCCACCACCCTGACACCTCAGCTTGCCGCCACAGCCCAGGCCGCCGGGATCCTGCCCGCCGCCGCGAAGGTCTCCAAGGTTCGACCGGACACCATCGCCGCACTCCGCACCGCGACCGGCCCGGACTTCACCCTGTGGGACGGCACCGCCCGCCACATTGCCGAAAGCCTGACCGCCGGAGCCGACGGCATCGTCACCGCACCCCTGACCCACCTACCCGACCCGTTCCCCACGGACAACGTCACCGAGCTACAAGCCGCCATCGACGCCACCCAACACCACCTCGACACCCAGCACGGCAGGGACGCCCGCACCGCCGCCCTGTTCGCCATGGCCACACCCCGCCACCCGAGCTGCGGCGGATAGCGTCATGCCTGCCGAATTGCCCGTTTTAGGATCAAGGGCCGAAGCTGCGCCGCGCGACGGCTGCGCGCGGCGCTGGCGCGCCGTGCTCGCCGGCGCGTCTCGCAATCAGTCAAGCAATAAAGCGGAAGGAGGGCACCCGGGAAATGCGCTGCTAAGCACTTCGTCGAGATAGGTGGATTCATACGGCGACGAGCGACCTGGAAGATCATGGATACATTCGACCTCAGACGACTCACCGACTTCGACTTCGAGCTAATCTGCAAAGATTTGTTCGAAGAGATCCTTAGTGTCCAGCTTGAAGTCTTTGCGCCAGGCGCAGACCAAGGTATCGATTTGAGATGCCTGAAGGATAATCCTAGATCATCCACGATCATTCAGTGCAAGCACTGGACTCGATCGGGGCGGACAAAGCTTCTTAGCTACATGCGGCACACTGAACTACCAAAGGTTCGTAGACTTGCCCCGTCACGTTACATAGTTGCATGTTCCGTCGAGCTGACTTCCGACGCAAAACGTATTTTGATTCACGACTTTGACCCGTTCATAAGAAATAGCTCCGATATTTACGGGATCAACGAGATCGAAAGTGAGCTACGAAGCCGGCCACACATCGTCCAGCGCCATCCACGCCTTTGGCTAAATAGCACTGCGGTTCTTCAGGGACTACTAGCGAAAGAAGTATTGATAAGGTCGAGCGCTTTGATCGGCGAAATCGATCAAAGCCTCAAGAGCTACGCTCCCAACGCAAGCCTACATCGCGCGCACGAAATACTGGAAAGTATGCACGCCCTCATAATATCGGGCGGCCCTGGGATTGGTAAGACCACGCTAGCTCACGCGCTACTGGCGGACTACATATCGCGCGGATTCAGCGTTGTCGAGGTGTCATCCGATGCCGAGGAAGTTAATCGACTTTGGATGTCGGACGAGCAGCAGATTTTCTACTACGACGACTTCCTTGGCCAAACAACGCTCGTCGACAAGTTTCAAAAGAACGAGGAAAGCAGACTCATAAGCGTTATTCGTCGGGTAAAGTCGGCATCTAATAAGCGTCTTATCCTGACAACTAGAGAGTATATCCTCGCCCAGGCTCGCCAGCGATACGAAAAATTTTCCGAGACTGATCTGTCTCCCCTAAAGCACGTAATGGGTCTAGCGGACTACACGCCCGAGGTTCGTGCACAGATACTATACAACCATATCTATTTCTCAGATCTCCCCGACGAGAATATGGCGGCCTTTTCCGAACCCATCAAGTATCGCCGCATTGTCTACCACGACAACTTTAACCCTCGCATCATTCAAATCAGTGTCGGCAAGCATGCGGCAGGAGACTCGCCCGAAACAACGGTTCAACGACTTTTTGACGACCTCCAGAATCCCCGTCGCATCTGGGAGCACATCGTCGAGCATCAGCTTGATAAATTTGCAGTTTCTCTACTTGAGGTCGTGTTCTCGCTTGGCGAATTCCCGGCAAGCGGCCTCCGCGACGCATGGGTTGCATACACTGCGCCGAATGGAGACCCCAGGTCCTTTCGGCATAGCATACAACTCTTGGAGGGAACCCTTGTAAAACTCTTTCCGCGAGGGGATGAAGCTTGGCTTGACTTTCATGATCCGTCCGCCCGTGATTACATGATCGGATATTTGTCCGATCGGCCAGAGACAGTTATAAAGCTTGTCGAGAGAGCCATATTCTTTGAGCAGATTTGGGGTGTTTGGATCCTCGCCCGGAGCGATCGCGGCCGCCCAGTCATGGAAGTACTAAATGCAGTAGCTCACCTGGATTCAGCCATCAGGAGAACCCTTCAGTCACCCAATCTGCGGAAGACATGGGGAAGCGGGCGCATCGCTAGAGCAAATATTGTCTTGGAAATTGCTAGAAAGATAGAGTCTTCCGACCTAATTCGGCTCCTTGACGCCAGCATCCTTCGCGATATTGACTTCACTGAAGACGCAGCCGGCCCAGAAGAGGTGGCATCTCTAATAAAGAATCTATCAAACTTCGAATTGCAGCTAACACAGGAGCGGGCAATATCTCTCATTGACGGGGCAATTGACTACATTACGGAAGACGTCTCAGACCTCGACAGTAAATCGTATGCTTCAAGCGTGCTAATGACTTTGTCGGATATTGCCATCGCGGAAATTAGTGAGAAGGCTGCTAGCGCTTCGTCAAACCTGGAAAGCAGCATTCACGACGAAATATCAGACGCATTCGATGATTGGAGCAAGGGAGAAAGGGAATCATGGGACATGGGCGATATTATCGAACACGCATCCCATTTTCTCAATCCCGAGGAAGTATTTCCTTCCTACTTTGATGTCGCTTCCGAGATTTCTTCGATGAATAAATTTATGGCGGACGGAGAGTCACCCTCAGATTCCCGCTTGCGAGAGATAGATGAGCCTACGTCAGTCGACCATATACTCGGATCGCTGCGAAAAGACGGCAAGTAGATCCGCATTCTCGACCCAGCGAGAAAGACACGCTGAGAAACTGTAGATGGCGGGACATCTCGCCCTCTTCTTCTAGCCTAGCGGTCGTGTACCGGATGCCGAGGCGACCAAGTCGACGAAGAGCAGGAGGCGCACAACCTGGTCGGAAACATCCGCGGGTCTTGGTTGACGAACCGCCCGACCCCTCGACCTTTCAGACGAAGCCGCCAAGGACTACTATGATGCTGTGGCAGAATCTCCGGAGCATCAGTTCCTATCCCAGTGCGTTACAGATGTAATGAATCGACTGTCCCGCACCAATCTTTACAGTTATGTTGAAGCCGAACGTCGAAAGTTTGATTTCGCGTGTGAGCTGGTACGAGACTGGTCCCGTCCTGTCATTGGCCAAGTACTCTGGTCTCACATATCAGGTGTCGATAAAGATCTCCGCACGATGCTACTTGACCCTTCAGCCGAGGTATGTGCGTACGTCGCCCGGGACACGATGAAGTCTCGCAGGCTCCTTTCTGAAGTTGTGCACGACTTCCGATCGAGCGGGGCATCCGTCGCGCCGCATCGACTGCGTGTATTTTGGATTCCTCAAGATTTTGATGCAGACGATGAAGGCCAACGAGACCTCGTGTCGAACTTACTGAGCGAAGGTGTTTCGAGAGACATTCTGATGAATGTGGTACTAGGAAATCTCGCAGCCGAAGACGTCAGATTTTTTGTGCGGACGAGCGGGTCCCCCGGACTTCATCTGGCGCTACTTCATGAGATCTCGACCGCTGACAACGAATACTCTGGCTCGAAAGATCTTGCCGCTCGCCTTAAGGTCTCGCAGGGCGCAATCCGAGAGCGGATACTCCGGCTTCTTGGTAGTGGTTTTTTGTCTCAATTTGGAGGTGGTGTATTCGTTACGCGAGCAACTCTGAAGGGCCGCGTATTTCTCGATTTTTGCGGTCAAATATTCGGGCAAGTTCAGGCAGGGCAGGTGAGCCCGGAAATTCTCCAGATAATGCGCTTACTTAACATGCGGTTTGCTCCGTCAGCGTTCGGTATATCGGCAAGGTCACTGCACCTGGCAGGCCCTCTTCTCACCGAAGTCCCCGAGATGGTGACTGGTCGTTTGGTCGCCACTATTTCTGCAGCAATTGAAAAGTGGGGTATTTCGCTGGATGGCATTCCTCACAAAATTTGGGATCGGGAGGGTGATACCGATATGAGCGGACTGGCTGTTGCAGATATTGTGGCCAGGCTACGCCAAGAGAGTCAGCGTTATCACGTAGAGAGGGACTGAAAAGTGTCCGACTTTTACTGCAGTCGGAATCTCTGCTCACGGCTGAGAGAATCAGGAGATTGCCGCCGGATAGCTAGCAACCAAGCCCGCAGGCGGCTGGAGACGGCGGCGAAGCTCAGTGAACGAGGCCGTGCACATGACCAAGATAGGCGGACACCCACGAGCACCAGCAGACGAAGCACAGCGTTGGACAGCAGTGACAAGATCCTCACGGATCAGCAAGCCGGATCGACACGCGTCGGCCTACGGCTCACACGAGCTGGGCCCGGTGTACCCAATCTCTGTACCCAAGCCCACGGACACCGGCGGACGGGCGTGGACACGGACGGAGCCGATGTCCAGGTCGGGCCGAGGGAACGGACATCCATGGACGTCTACGGACAAGCCGCCCGCGACTCTTAACCCGCTGGTCGGGACGCCGGCCTGACAGGGACTGAGCGATCAGCCAAGGCACGATGATCTGGCCAGTCCCCGCCGTCATGCACGCCAGGGGGCAGAAGAACAAGTAAGGGGCACGCCAGCGGGTGGCCGGGAGACAGAGCCAGTTGCAGCGGACAGCCCGACCCGTTCGCCTTGCCAGCGGCGAGACTGTCTGTGGTCGCCCGCCGGAAGTTCCAGCAAGGTCATTTTGCCGAAACTGGTGAGTAGGCTCGTGCCGGTCAGGCCAGGCGGGGGCACCTCAGCGTGACAGCCAAGCCGACAGCCAAGCCGACAGCCAAGCCGACGGACGGAGGTGGACGCGGACGGACGCCAGCGGACGAGCCCTGGCAGGTTCTCGGGCTCGGCGGACGTCTACGGACATCCCCAGAAGATCCAGATATATCTACGGATCAGAAGGTTGGGGGTTCGATTCCCTCCGAGCGCACTGGTTCTGACCTGCGTTTTTGCCATTTTATGATCTTCCTGTGATTGGCTGGGTGTGCGCGGAGTGTGCGCCACCCTCCTGGCTGGGGTGCGGGGAACGAGCTGGGCGGCGCCTTCGGCCGCCTCGCGGGCACGTTCTTCCAGGACCGAGGTGTAGATGTTGGCCGTCACCTCGTAGCTGGAGTGGCCCAGGGTCTCCTGGATGACCTTCAGGTCCGCGCCGCCACCATGCATGAGCGTGGCGGCGACGTGCCGGGCGTCGTGGAGGCGGATCGGGGGCACTCCGGCCTTCACGATCAGGTCTTGGAACTCGGTGGAGACAGCCGCCGGGTGAAGGGGCTCGCCCTCGAGGGTGGTGAACACCGGGCCGGACGGATCCCAGCCGAGGCCCATGACGTGGCGCTCGTCGCGCTGGCGTTCCCGGTGGCGGTGGAACTCCTCGACGGTGAGGTCGTCGAGGACCACTTCCCGTACTCCCGCCTCCGTCTTGGGTCGGGTGCGCTGCACCTCCCAGCCGACGACGACGAGCTGCCATTGAATGAGCATCTTCTTCTGATCGAGGTCGACGT
The DNA here is from genome assembly GCF_023716925.1 of Frankia sp. R82. GTDB lineage: Bacteria > Actinomycetota > Actinomycetes > Frankiales > Frankiaceae > Frankia. The sequence continues at coordinate 2,137 of NZ_JAMQQG010000076.1, read as the reverse complement.
CGGGCCAGTTCAGGCCGCAAACCTCGCCTCGGCGCGGCCCTCGGTAGGCCACAAGGTGGTAGAGGGCGTAGAGCCGGTGCTGGTAGATCGAGTCGAGGAACGCTCCCGTCTGGTCGGGTGTCCACACCATGACCGGGCCAGGTCGCGTCCCGGTCTGTCGCCACAGCTCGACCCGGCCAGCTGTCCACATCATGGGCTTCGGTGGCCTGCCTGAGGGCAGCACCACGTCCTTGGCCGCGTTCGCCGTGATCTTTCCGCGCCGAATCGCGTCGTTCAGGGCGGAGCGCAGTGTCCGCCGGATCGACTGTTTCGAGGATGAGCTTGACCCCCTACGACGGACACCTGCGGTGTGGGATCAGTGATCGCCGTCTGGGGACGATCGGGGCAGGTGTGCGGCTTCATAGTCAGCGGGGCTGAGCATTCCAAGACTGGAATGCCGACGCTTTGGATTGTACCAGCATTCTATCCATTCGAAGATGGCGTTGGCAAGCTTGTCGCGGTTGTCCCAGCTGTGCCGGTCGAGTACCTCGAGCTGTAGGGTGCCCCAGAAGGACTCCATCATCGAATTGTCATAGCAGTCGCCGATCGTGCCTATCGACGGGAGCAGCCCGGCGGCACGCAGCCGGTTCCCGAACGCCCACGAAGTGTATTGTGTTCCATGGTCGCTGTGCAGGATCGTCTGCTTTTCCGGTGGCCGTCGGCGCAGGATCGCCATACCGAGGGCATCGAGGACGAGTTCGGTGCGTATGTGATGTGCGATGGACCAGCCGATGATGCGCCTCGAATAGGCGTCCATGACGGCTGCGCAGTAGAGTTTCCCGTCGCCTGTGGGATGTTCGGTGATATCGGTCAGCCACAGCTGGTCCGGGGCATCTACGGCGAACTTCCGGTTGACCAGGTCCTCGGCGGTGGCCTCGGCGATCGGGCCGCGGCGGGATCGGCGCCGGTAGACGCCCTGCAGGCCGGCCTCGCGCATCAGCCTCGCGACCCGCTTGTGGTTGACCGGCACACCCAGGCCGAGAGCGAGTTCGGCGTGCACTCGCGGCCAGCCGTAGGTTCCCCTCGACTCGGCATGGATGCGTTCGATCTGTTTCGCGAGCAGGGTGTTCTCCTGCTCCCGTAGCGACGGTGGCCGGCCGAGCCAGTCGTAATATCCCGACCGGGACACGCCCAGTACTCGGCAGGCCACCGCGACATCCACATCGAGTTCCGAGTCGTCGGCTAGCTCACGGACCAGCCGGTAGGTCAGTTTGGGAGGATGTTCTCCCGGGCGAAGTAGGCCGCCGCCCGCTTCAGGATCTCGTTTTCCATCTCCAGGCGCTTCTTGTCCCGGCGCAACTGAGCCAGCTCACGCTTCTCCACGCTCGTCAGCCGGTTCTCGCCGCCTTTCTCGTCCGCGTCGGCCTGGGCTATCCAGTTCCGCAGACACGAGTCGCTGATCGACAGCTGCTTCGCGAGCACAGCGATCGGCGCGTCGCCACGGCGGGCGAGCTCGACCGCGCGCCGGCGGAACTCAGGCGGGTGAGGAGCGGGCATGGTCGACATCCTCCCTGGCGGCCGGAGGCCACCTCAGGTGAGGTGTCCGCGCTCAGGGGTCAAGCTCAAGAACGATCATCACCGCACTGCCGGCGACCGCGATGGCGGAGTAGTTCCGATTTCGCAACAGCGCGAAGTCCATCACCGGATGCGCGGTCCGCCGTTCGGCCCAGACAAAGGTGGCCACCAGCGCCAGCAGAGGCACGCCACCCATAAGCGCGACCGGATGCCTGGTATCCGACTGTGGAAGCTCAACCAGTGAAGTCACTCCCACGAGTGAGGCTGTCGTGAACAGCACGGCGCCAGCCCAGTCGAACGGGGCCGCCGGAGGATTCGCCTGCGACGAAGCGGGTGACGTCAGCAGCAGTACAAGGGCGATCGCGCATACGGCGGCGGGCAGTACGAAGATGGCCCGCCAGCCCAGCGTCTGCAGCGCGAGCCCGCTCAGCTGCGGTCCGAAGGCGAGACCGGCGCCGATCAGCGTTCCCAGGAGACCGAACACCCGGGACTGAGCCCGGCCAGTAAGAGCTTGTCTCATGTGGGGTGTGGGAGTTTCTTCCAGCAGGTGATCGCGGCGGCCAGGCAGAGGAACCCGAGGAAG
>NZ_JAMQQG010000331.1 GCF_023716925.1 Frankia sp. R82 | reverse complement strand
ATGATCAGCCACCTGCTGTCGACCGTTCCGTACCAGGAAGTCGAGCGACCCTCACTTGTCATCCCGGACCGGCCAAAAGCCCAGAACTATGTCAGGCCACCCCGAGACCTCTACACGTGGGTGCCCGACCGCAGCCGCGACCTGGAATAGTCTGCTCGGCCGCACAGGCGGCGCGCGAGAGCGTAGTGGGGGGTGTCGTAGCGTCGCCAGGCACTCGCCTCCGGCTCGGCTGGGGACTCGGAGGCCGGGCGCAAGCTGGTTGGCCGCTCGCCGGCTCGCTCGCGGGGCGGGGCCGATCATCCGGTGGCTGTGGATGGATCCTTGACCTGAAGATCTTTAAGTAGCTCGGCGAGTACGGCTTCTTCGTGGACGACGATCCCGGCCCGGGTCATGGTGGCGGCCAGGTCGGGGGCCCAAGGGGTTGGTCCGGGGCGGCCGGTCAGGTCCAGGCGCCCGTCGGCGGGCAGGCTGGCGACCGCCGACGTGTAGTCCGCGGCCGCGAGGCGCCACGGCCGCGCGCCTCGGGCGATCACACGGGCGGCGATGGCCATGCCCGGCCAGTCGAAATCGCCGTGGTAGCGGACCTCGGCCCGGTCGGCGACCAGCTGATCGAGCAGCGCCCAGCCGGCAGCCGCCGGATTGCCCGCGAAGCAGAGCAGCGGCATCGGGCTCCCGGCCCGGGCGGCGGCCTGCAGAACCTGGGGATTCTCGCAGGCGTGCAGCACCCGGCCGGGCTCCGCGAGCGCGATGCCGGTGCCAGCGTCGGTGCCGACGGATCGGAGTTCCTGCACGGTCAGGTGCGTGACCAGGCCCAGGTCGGCTCGCTCCCGCATCGTCGCGGCCCAGCGGGACGAGCCGGGTGGGCGCAGTGCCCAGGTGATCACCGTGCCGGAGACCTGGTCGGTCAGCACGCCGAGCATCGCCCACAGCGACCGCCGCTGCGCCGACGTCACCGGAACGTCGACGCCCAGCGCGGCTGCCGCCGCCCGCAGAACGAGCAGCCCGGCTGCCCGGCCCTCGTCCAGCCCATGCGCATCCCCTGTGCATCGCCCGGCGAGCTCGGCCAGCTCCCAGGTGGGCGTTCCGCAGAGGTCGAGCAGCACCGGGCGGAGCAGCCGCAGCGCGGCGGTGGCGTCCTGGAGGGCTGACATCGCCGCAGTTGGTCCGATCCGGGTGAGCGTGCCGGCCCGGCGCAGGCCGTCGATCCACGGAGTCACCCACGGCGCGTCGGCCAGGCCGGCCTCGGCCAAGCGGGTGTCGAGGGTCGCCCAGACCGCCGTCCAGTCGGCCTGCGCGGCCTCGCGGCGGGCCCTGCGATCGGTCAGCGGGGAGCCGGTGAGCTGGGCGACGACGGACAGCAGACCCGCCGAGGCGGCCGAGCGGCGCAGGGCCTCGTCAAGATCCGCCAACCGGACGGGGACCGTCCCGGCCGACAGCGGACGGCCGAGCAGACCACCGAGTCGATCCGCCCCGGCCGCATCCATGGTCACCCGGATCGTGCCGGCGGCCGTCAGCCGATTGCGTTCCAGGCGGTGCCGAGCCGCCGTCCACAGGTCGGCGAGGCCCGGATGGGCAAGGTAGGTCCGGACCGGTTCGGTCAGCATGGTGGTCTGGTCAGCATGGTGGTCTGGTCAGCATGGTGATTGGGTCAGCATGTCGGGACAGTCTCCCAGGTCGGGCAGCTGGCCGCCGCGGGTCTCAGCCGATGGGAGCGAGGTGGCGGCTGTGGCCGTCCCAGTGGGTGCGGGTGGTGACGGCGGCGGTGCCCTCCCGGCGGCGGACCTCGTAGCAGTCCAGTGCCGGGACCTGCGGGTAGAACCCCCACAGGGCGTGGCCGGTCATCACGAAATCGAGGTCGAGGCGGACCAGTAGGCCCATCAGCTCGCCGATCGTCCGGTCGTCGACCTTGGCGAACGCGTCATCCAGGGTGATCAGCCGCAGGGCGCGGCCGGTGTCGGGCAGGCTGGAAAGGTAGGCGTCGGCCGCGGCGAACAGGGTGACGTAGGAGACGAACCGGGTCTCGCCCTGGCTGAGTTTGGCCCGTCGGCTGATCCGGCGTTCCTGGCCGGGCGCGGGGCCGGTGATGAGGACGTCGATCTGGTGCCACCGCCGGTAGTCCAGCGCCTGGCGCAGATGAGTGGCGTAGCCGGCGGTCGGGTCGGCGGCGAAATACGCGTCGACCTCGGCTTTCAGCAGGTCGGTCAGTTCGGCGGTACGGGCGGCCGACCGGACCTCGGCCGCGGTGGACACCAACTCGTGGATGCGGGCGATGGAGCTGCGATTCCCGCTGACCGGCGCGACCGCCGCGTTCGACTGCCCGCCGGTGAGCGTCCAGCGCAACCGGACGGAGATGCCGTGCGAGGTGCTGATCGAGCCCAGGCTGGTGTTCATCGCGGCGATCAGCTCGGTGGCCTGGGACAGTCGCCGGCGCAGCTCCTCCCCCACCCCACCGATGACGAAGTCGGTGAAGACGGTGCGTTCCCGTTCGGACAGCGCCGCCTGGCCGGCGTCACGCTGCCGGCGCAGTTCGACCGCCGCATCGGCCAGCGGCCGGCGGCCGGTGGTGTCGGCCAGTTCGACGAGGCGCACCCTGTCCATCACCGACGCGTGGACGTCGAACGAGCCGCCGAGTTCCCGTTCCAGGGTCTGCTGGGCGCGGATCACCGCGTTCTCGTCCGTCGACTTCGGCCGGGACGCCAGCATGGCCAGCACCACCCGCGCCCGCGCCTCGACCTCGGCGACCTCGACCGGTTCGGTCGCCTCCGGCGTCTCCTCGGACCCGGTTGCCGGGCTCGACCCGTCCGCCGCGGTGGATGCGGTGGGCGCGGCGGATCCAGCGGATGTGGTGGATCCAGCGGATGTGGTGGAGGCAATCGCGGCGTCGAGGTCTGCCGATGCCCCGCCGGCTGCGGAGAGAAAACCGGGGAGGGCCAGCCGGGCGGCAAGGCGGCGGTCGGCGGCGGCCATCGCGTCGCGGGCCGCATCGAGCTGGTGGCGGGCCGCCCGCTCGGCCAGGTCGGCCGTCGTGACCTCGGCCGCCAGCCGGACCGCGGCGGTCTGGGCTTCGGTGAGCTGCTCTGTGCAGCGCCCAAGCTCCCGCTCGGTCCGGGCCAGTTCCGCCTCGGCGGCCGCCGCGGCGGCGCCGACGTGTTCCTCCAGCGCAGCCAGCCGCGCCGATCCGCCGTTCCACCGGGCCCAGTCCTGCTCGGCGGTGCTCTCGGCCGACCGCCGGGCATCCTGTTCGGTGGCGAACCGGTCCAGGGCCTCGGCATGCTCACGGATCGCGGTGGCAAGCGCGGCCAGCCGGCCCTGGGCGTCCCGCTCGCGGCGGATGGCCTCCCGGGCGGCGTCGCGCACGGTCTCCAGGCCGGCGATGTCGCTCGGCAGGCCGAACTGGGTGCACAGCGCGCGGTGCTCGTCGGCGTGCCGGACCCACGCGTCCCGCCTGCCGGCGGCGGCCCGGCGCAGGTCACGAGCCTTCGCCGCTGCTTTGGCCGCCCGGCGCCGCGCATCCGCGGCGAGAACGCGTGAGGTGACCAGCGCCCCCGACCGGGGCGCCGCGCGGACAATGGCTTCCAGCAGGCGGCCGGCTTCGGTCAGGTCCGCGCGCCGGGCCGAGTGCTCGGCCGCGGCCCGGTCCAGGGCGGCCAGTTCGGCGGCAATCGCGGCCAGCCGGGCAGCTCGGTGCGTCGCCCGGGCCGCCGCGCCGATGTAACGAGCGGTGGTGACGGGGGCCGCGCCGCGCAGCGGGCCGTTCGCCCAAGCGCCGTCGGTCGACACCCACACCGGGTGCGCTCGATCGCCGAGCCCGACCCGGGCCAGCACCGCGCGGACCACCTCGGCCGGAACTGGGGCAGCCGGATCGACGACGAGCGCCGCGGACAGCGGGTGAGCCGCCGGCGGGCCGAGTGGGCTGGCCAGCAGGTCGCCGGTGGCCGCGACAAGCCGGCCGTCCGCGGTGAGCGCGGCTGTCAGCAGCATCGACGCGGCCAGCGCTGCCTCCAGTCCGGCCTGCTCCCGCTCGTCCGGCAGCGCCTCGGCGAAATCGACCGCCCGCCACAGCGGGATACCAGCACCATCCGCAGCCGATGCCGGGCTGACCCAGGCTGGAGCGACCGGTTCCGGGTCCCGCGCCGCCTGCAGGTCCTGCTGCTCGTCCGTCAGAGCCCGGCGGAGGATGGCACTCTCGGCATCGAGCCGGCGCAGCTCGGCCAACCCGTCGGCGATGGCCGCCCGGCTGGCGGCCGCGCCCTCGGCCGCGGCCTGGTCCAGATGTGCCAGTCCTCCCCGCGAATCCCGGATGCCCGCGGCACCCGTCCCAGGGCCAGCGCCCGTGCCAGCGTCCAGACCGGGGCCGGCATCTGGCCCGGGGCTGACTGCCGAGTCGGGTTCCGGGCCGGCATCCGGATCGGCGTCGCCGATCAGGCACTCGCGGGACCGCAGCAGCGGACCGACGATCGTCGCGGACCAGTCGACGGCGCCCAGCTGCTCGGTGACCTCGGGATCGGCGGTCCAGGCCCGCCAGGCGTCGGCGAGGGCTCGAGCGGTGTCGTCCCGCCCGTCCTCGGCTGCGACGGCCTCGGTGGCCAACTCGGAGGCATCCAGTTCGGCCTGCTCGGACTGCACCTCGGCCGCGCTGACCTCCCGTTCCTCGTCGGCCAGCCGGCGGGCCGGGTCCAGCCGCCCGACGGCGGCCCGGTCCCGCTGCCCGGCGGCGAGCCCCGCCTCGCCGATACGTTGCTCGACGGTGACCAGGTCGGCCGGGACTGTCCGAACGGTCAGCGGCGTAGGACGGGTTAGCGACGCCGGATCGGTGAGCCGGGCCGGGCGGATCGTGTCCTCGATGGGAGGCGGCGTGTCCAGCGACATCGTCACCGCCGGGAGGCCGTGGCCGTCCAGCCCGGCCTGGCCCAGCAGGCGCCCCAGCTCGGCCAGCACCGCGGTCAGGGCCCGGACGGCATCCGCACCGGCGCGTGCCTGCCGATCGGCGCCGGCCGCCGCATCCGTCTCCACCCGGCGGGCCTGCCCGGCCGCATCCAGCGACCGGTCGGCCGCGGCGGCCAGCGACTCGACGGTGCTGCGTCGTTCGTGCAGGTCACTGGCATCCGTGTATGCCTTCGACTCGCGGATGCCCTGCGCGGTCGCCCGCAGCTCCTCGGCCAGGTCCCGCAGCTGGACGCCCGTCCGCTGGTTCGCCGACTGCTCGCTGACGAGGTCGGTGTGCTGGCGGTGCCGCCGGCCCAGCTCCCGGGTGGCCCGCCGCACGTCGCTGACCGCTTCCTGCGACTGGGTCGCCGTCGCGTCGAGCAGGCCAGCGGCGTACCGGCGGTAGACGCCGAGGAACGTGCCGACCCGCTCGGCCGAAGCGACCAGCCGGGCCTGCGCGTCCCGGGTCTCGGTCAGCCCGTCTAGCTGGTCGCCAGCCGAGGTCAGGGCCGCCTCGGCCAGCGGGGGGAGCGCCTCGGACAGCAGCGTCGGCAGCTTCCCCTCGTCGATGCGGTTCCCTACATCCGGCGAGCGCAGCGTGTGCAGCAGCTGCAGCAGTCCGTCGTACCGCTCGCGGCCGGCCTCCCCGGTCAGCCCGAACACGGCGGCCCGGACCCGGTCCCGGTGAGCCGAGGCCGATTCGGTCAGCCGGTCGGCGCCGATGGTCTGGGCCAGGGCATCCCGGCTGAGCGGCGCCCGCTCACCGTCCATCAACTGCAGGTCGTGGCCGACCCGGTGCGGCGTGACGAAGTACCAGACCTTCAGGGCGCTCGCCGAACGCGAATAGCGCAGCAGGGCGCCCAACGTCAGATAGCGCCCCGCCTCGCCGGCGGCCCCGGCCCCGGCCCCGCCATCTGCATCACTCTCGGCGCCGGCTTCACCCTCGGCGCCGGCATCGCCGTCGGCGGCCAGTTCGAGCCACAGGTAGCCGAGCCGGTTGGCCTGGGCGTCCCCGCCAGAGCGCATCAGGTCCTCCAGCCGGACCCGGGCCGAACCGGTGGCGTCGACCCGCCGCCGGTCGGCGTCGAGCAGGAACGGCAGCAGCAGCTCCAGCGCCCGCGACTTGCCCGAGCCGTTTGTTCCCCGCAGCACCAGCCGGCCGCCGGAGCAGGCGAACTCGTTGTCGTAGTAGAACCAGACATTGCTCATGCCGGCCCGGTTCAGCCGCCACCGGCCCGGATGGTGCCGCTGGATCATTCCGACCCCCCGAACAGATCTGGCGCCTCGAACGGATGCGGTTGGTCCGTTGGCAGCGGCACCCGGCGCCGGGCCGGTCGACGCACGGAGCCGCGACGCCCACCGGGAGCACCACCTGGCCCGGTGCTGCCTGGCCCGCCGCTGCCCGGGTGGGTGATGACCGGCCGGTACCGGGCGGCGGCCGGGTGCAGGACCAGGCCGGCCCGGGTCTGCACCGCCAGGCCGACCCCGGTGAGCAGGGTCGTCACGTCCTCCTTGAGCCGCTCCGGCTCGCGGGCGTACTCGGCCCGCCAGGCGGTGGCGTGCCGCGTCAGGAGCTCGGCCAGCTTCGCCTCGACCATCTCCCAGCGGACGAGCAGCCCCGGCACCGCCACCCCGTCGACCTCGGCCCGGCTCAGGCTGTGCGGCCCCGCGGCATCGATGAGGGCGTCGATGAGCAGCAGCGCGGCCTGCCGGACGGTGCCCGTTCCGGGGAACGCCAGATCGGTGAGCTGATCGTCCGGGTCGAAGGCGAGCGCGCCATCGGCCCGGACCTCCAGCACCAGACCGAACGACTCGTCCAGCTGGCGGGCAAGCTCGGTGCGCTCCCGCGACAGGGCGTCCCGTTCGGCGTCACTCAGCGACTCCCGGCGCACCACCGGGTTCTCCACCAGGGCCCGGCGCAGCGTCCGGCGCGGCTGCGGCAGGGCCGATCCGGCGACGGTCAGGTCGGCGGGGCCGCTCATCTCATACAGCGGACGGGTCAGCAGATGCGGCAGAAGCGCCCGGTTGATCGTCAGCAGGGCCTCCTCCTGCCGCTCGCTCCACCCGGTGATGGTCCCATCCGTCTCGCTGAGAACCCCCCAGGAGACGAGCAGTTCGATCGCCGCCACGAGGTTACGCCGGCCGGTGAGGCTGTCGTCGAACTCGACCCCGGCGGTGACCGCGTCCGCCCGCACCTGCTCGACCAGGCCCGAGATCAGCACCTGGTCGGCGGTGCCCGTCGCGAGCAGGGCCGCGCAGACCAGCGCCAAGCCCGCGTATGCCCGCGGGGTGAACTCGCCGCCGGCCGCCCGCCGGGCCGGCCGGGTCGGCGCGTCCGGTGTCAGCGGCGCCTTCACCAGTCGGGCGAACGAGGACTCGACGATCAGGTGGTAGCCCAGCACCGTCGAGAACATCGCCTTCAGCGGCGCCGCATGGCGGCGGACCGCGGCGAGCTGCTCGGGCTGCCGGCGGTCGGTGAGAATCGGGCTGGCCAGCAGCGCCCGGGCGGCCCGGGCCCGCTCGTCGCTGTCGTGAGATGCGGTCACCGGCGGCTCACCCGTCCGTTCCGGTGCCGAACGGACGCCGACCGGTGTGGACGGGTACGGCCGCCGCTCCGGTGGTGGCGGTGGTGGCGGTGGTGGAGGTGACGATCAGGCGCAGGTCGTGGACGGTGAGGGTGCCATCGGGGGCATGGACGACGGTCCGCTCGCCTGGGCCGGGGACGGCGGTGAGGACGAGGCGGAGGTCGGTGTCGTGGACATCGACCGGCTCGGTCAGCTCCTGATGGACGGCGAGCAGGTCGCCCAACCGGTCCAACAGCAGGTCGCGCGCGGCCGGGGAGATGCGGGCGCCGTCGAGTTCCCGAGCGGCGACGAGCTCGGCCGCTGCGGCCCGGCCGGCTGCGGCCGCGGCCTCCGCCTCGGCGAGCAGCGCCTCCCGGTCGAGCCCCGGATCTGGCACCCGGGAGCCGCGGCCCCGGGCAGTCCGGTCACCGTGCTCCCGCAGCGACACCGCGACGTCCACCGGATCGGCCTCCCACCAGGAGGTCGACGCACCGGCGCGGGCGCTCTGCTCCTCCGGGCCGCCCAGCAGGTGACGGGACGGGTAGACCCCGAAGGCCGCCGCGTACAGCCGGTGGGCGTCGTCGGTCGCCGCGTCGGAAAACCAGCGGGCCAGCCGCAGGAAGTCGGCTCGCCGGGAGACCCCCGTCCCGCCGGCGGCCAGCATGCGCTTGGCGTTCGCGATGAGCTGGCCTAGCGCCTGTTCGGCCGCCGCCCGGAACTGGGCCGGCCCCGACCGGCCTGCCCGCCCCGAGTACCAGGCGGCGATCTCCTCCCAGTCGGATCGCTCCCGGCCTGGGGAGCGCTCGGCCCGCGTGCCATCCGGGCCGCTCAGGGTGGGCAGCGTGGCCAGGGCGGCGAGAAGCTGGTCGAGCAACGGCTCCAGCCGGGCCAGCCGGGTCTCGACCGCCGGGGCATGCCGCGTCACATCGGCGGTGATCAGATCGATGTACTCCAGCAGGAGCGTCTTGAACTCGGCGTACTCGGCGCCGGCCAGGTCATAGCGGGCGAGCACCTGGCTGAGATAAGCGTAGAAGTCGCGCACACTCTCGGTGAACAGCCGCTGGCTGGCGAACACACTGGTCACGTCGGCCGCCAACGCGTCAACGTCGATCCCGGCCGCAGCCGGATGGGTGAGAGCCAGGTGGGCGAGGATGCGGTCCAGGGTGTCGACTATGCCGCCGAGCAGCTCGCGGGCGACCTCGCGGGCCCTGTCGGTCGCGGCCAGGATCTCCACCGCCTGGCGGTGCACCTGACCGCCCAGTTTGGAGATCTGGTACCGCGACCGGGACCGCCAGTAGTCGCGCACGGTGCTGACCCGGGCGTCCCGCACCGAGCGGACCAGGTTGCCCCAGAGCTCCAGCTGCTGACAGCGCTGCTCGACCTCGTCGGCGGACAACACCCCGCACGCCGCATGCGTCCCTCCCGCCGCTCGGGCCAGTGCGTCGGCGGCTTCGGCGGCGGAGAGGTCGGTCAACAGGGTCTCGGTGAACAGACTCATGATCGCCAGATAGTCGTCCGCCCGATCGGCCGTGAGGTAGGCGAACAACCGCAGCCGCTCGGACCGGTCCACTCCCTCATCGCGACCCGCACCGACCCCGCCACCAGCAAGGTCGCCGGCGCCAGCGATGGCCGGATCGGTCGCAGCGGGGCCGTCCGAGCAATCGGGCACCAGCGCACCTTCCCCTTGGCCGGCAATCTCACTTCACCGATAGTGGCAAACATACGTCAGTGACACATAACTCGCAAGGATGTTACGTGCCATACGCCTACATCAGTAAACACGAGAAAACGGGAACAACGAGGGCTATGAGCGGACCGATGCCAGCAGCCGCTCCGCCCACGCCGTGTTTGGTCGTACTTCTGGTCATGACGACGTTGCCGTTGGGTGAGGTGAAGTCGCACCCGTCCGAACTCGTCGGCCGCGTGCACGACCATCATGAGCGGGTGACCGTCACTGTCCGCGTCTGTGCGCCTCGTCAGCCAGCAGCCGGATCAGGTCGATAGCGCGGGGGACTGACGCCGCGGTGACGTCGAGGCTTGCGGGGTCCTTCTCGAGTGCCGCGATGAGCCCGGCCGGGTCGGTGGCCTTCAGCCGATGACGAGCCGTTCTCCGCCGAAGTCCGCAAGTGTGGGTACCGGGGTGGCGCTCGCCGCCTCAGGAGGCGAGACGGTTGCGTTCCTCAACGCGGCCATCCTCTCCATCCTGGCCCGCGCCGAAGTACAAGGCATCAAGATCGACGACATGGAGCGCCGCCGGACGCCGGTCATGGCCGTCATGCTCGGTGACGCTGGCGCGGCGGGGATCGGCCAAGCGGCCGAGCGGACCGGTCAACACTGGGCACGACAGATCATCCAGGGCATTCCACAGCCGAAGATCAATGCAGTCGACAAGGTGCTCGGTCGCCACTTCGTCACCAAGTACGGCACCCGGAAGGGCATCATCGTGCTCGGCAGGGTCGTTCCGTTCGGTATCGGCGCTGTGATTGGCGGTACCGCCAACGGGATGTTCAGCCAGGGGATCATCAAGGCTGCTGACCGTGCATTTGGAGCCCCGTCAAAGTCGCGGGAAGACTGACTGATCGACGGCAGGGCGGGACGATCCGATTACGGAACCTGGCGAGGTGTGGGGCTACCGGGCAGCGCAGCAGCGCCCCGAACTGCTCCACATCCGCACCAGACGCAGGATTCCTGGCTCGCCGTCGCTCAGGACCTCGGCGGGGCGACCGCGGTGTGCATCGTCGCAACATGGTCGTCCAGCCGGGGCTCGAACCTGCTGGCGACGCTGTGACCAGCACCATTGCATGGCGCTAGATCTCAAGCGATAGATCGCGAACCACATTCACGCAGGCCAAAGGCATGATCAAAAATTTGGTGGACCTAACGCACCACAACAAGATCCTTTCGATCTTGGTTCAGGGCCCTGAGATCACGGTCCGGCCGGTCTCCACGAGGCCCCTGGCCAGGGGCGATGCCGAGTGAACGCCCGGCACACAACGTCATCAACCGGATCGAACACGCGTTCCGTGGGTCTGGTGGGTCCGGAGGCCGCGGTCCGTCTGGTGACCGCGATCGTGGGCGTGGTCGAGCTGAAATCCGGATGGGGCAGGCCGTGTCGTCGCTCATCCGCCGGTGATTTCCTGACGCCAGGTGTGGAAGAAGTGGCGTAGCCGGTCGGCGGCCGGGTGGGGCAGCCCCAGGTCGTCGTCGGTGAACCGGCCGATGGTTCCGATCATGTCGGCGAACACCTGCAGGTCGAAGCCGCCGTCCTGGGTCTGGGCGAGGTGGACGAGCTCCTCCTTGGCGAAGACGTTCACCAGGTCGTACACGTCGGTGAAATCGATGCAGTGGGCGGGAGAGCGGTGAACAGGTCGACGTCGCGGGTCTCGCGGTCAACGAGATCACGCGCGATGAGCGCGGCACCGCCCGCGACCGCGAAGCCCACGCTTTCGGGCAGCCCGAAGAAGATCCGCGCAACCGCCCGCTGCAACGATGTGATCACCTGAAGGCGGCCCGTTCCCAGGCGTGCCGGATCGGGGTGGGAAGGACAAGCTCCGGCCAGGCATCGACGAGCAGCGCCCCGTCGACGTAGGCGAGGATGTCCTCCGCCGTCCCCTCGCGCAGGACGATCTCGTAAAGCCGGTGGCGCTGTCGGCGATCCGTAAGGTCGTAGGTCCGATCGGGGTCGGACCAGTTCAGATGGACCGGCAGGCGTACCCGTGCCAACGCCTGCCGGATCGGGAGCCGAGGCAGCCGATCCGGCACGGTGAACGGCCGTCCCCGCCCGTCCACCACGACCTCGAACGAGGGCACCGGCACCGCGTCGAGCCGGAAGCCCGCCGCCGCCAGCAGACGCGTCGCGGTCTCCAACGTCGGTGACTTCACCCCGTGCTCATAGGCCGCCAACGTCGGCCGCGACGTGTGCGCCCGCCGCGCAAGCTCGGCCCCGGACAGGCCCGCTTCCAGTCGCGCCGATTCGATCAGCCGGCCGGCCAGCGAATCCGCCATTCCCCCTCCATCGCATCCCCCTCCATCACGACGTCAAGCGTATCCGATGGGATACGCTACTCGTCTTTCGGTCTGTTCGCCGGCCCCTGCGGCGTGGCCTCGGCATGGGCCCTGCCGCCAGGCGGCCCGAGCACTCGAAAGATCTCTGTCCAGCGGCGCGGTGAACCTCGCCGCCCCACCGGACTGCCAGGTTCTCGACAAGCGAGACCGAGGGCGCGTTCGCGCGCACTGTTGCACTGTGAGGAAGCAGGGCATGCCAGCGGCCGCGGCGACCGACAGTCAGACGGCGGCGGCGAGTTCGGTGAACGCGGCGGCCAGCCGCAGTCTCGGGTCGGTATCGACGGCGAGCTCGTCGTGGCCACGGCGGATGTTCTGAACAAGAGCGTGCCCGGTGCTGATCGTCTGGACCGAGCAAAGCCGTTTCAGGCCGCGCATCGGCCGGAGTCGGGCTTTGCGCCGGCCATGATCGGCTCCGATCCGGTTGTTCTCCCGGGCCGCGTCGACGTGACAGGCCTCTCGATGCCGCGTTCGGCCAGGAGCTCCTCGACATCCCGGTACGACAGCGCGAACCGCAGATACCACCGCACTGCCAGGACGATCACCTCCGGCGGAAACCGGAACCCGGCGAACTCCGACATCGGAACCGCTGGACGGACACGACGCCGACGCATCCTCTGATCATGACTGATCGGCGGCTACGCGAAGGTAGACATCGCCGATGCAACAGCGCCAGTGAGCCCTTTGTCGGTGAAGGAAGCTCGCGCCGTGCTCGACACCGCCAAGGGCGGACGCAACCCGGCCCGCTGGTCGGTTGCGCTCGGCCTTCGTCAAGGCGAGGCCCTCGGCCTGCTCTGGAACGCCGTGGACCTGGACGGCGATGATCTAGCTGGCTGCTGGAGGAGCGGTGGTGAGTTCGTGGCGGGCCCTGATCCCCCGCGCTACTCCTCGCCCCACTCCCCTGCCACTCCTCACCGCCGCGGGGGCCTGGTGGCCGTCGTCGCAGGCCAGCCCCGGTAGGCAACCCGGGGGCGAGGAGCAACCACGCAGGATGGAACGGTTAGGGCGGCGGCCCGGTCATCGGCAGCCGCTGGGTTGATGATCTGCGTGCCGACGGAGTTCCTGATGGGTGAGCAGGTCGCAGCGTGTACAGGCGGTTCGACGGCGGGCCCGCTCGGGTGGAGGTGGAGCGGTTCTTCTTCCTGCCTGGCTCTGCCCGTGTCGGTTACGGTGAACGCATGTGCTGCTGCGCTGCCATGACCACCCGTACCGCCGCCTAGCGGCGGTACCAGGGCCGCGGTGATCGTGGTCCCGATGCCTGACCCGAGCCGGACAGGCATTGTTTTGGCGTGCCGCCCGATCGGTGTCTCTGCCGGCAGCCGTGTACGCGTCCAGCGCACGCGCTGTCGGCTCGTCCTGCCTGATCAGGGGAGTCATGTCAGCGCCGCAGCGATCCGACGCACAGGCACAGCGCCAGGAATCCTTCCCTCACCCGTCCGCGGCCGTACCCGCCGAGCGGCAGCTTGGCCTGTTCACGGAGTCCGATCCGCACGCCGCCACGATGATCCTGATGGTCGGTCTTCCCGGAGCGGGGAAGACCACCCGCGCCAGGCAGCTCGCCGCGGCGTACCGGGCGCTGCGGCTGACCCCGGATCACTGGATGATCCCGCTGTTCGGTGATCCGATGGCCGACGGCAAGCGTTTCGTGCTCGAAGGGCGGCTGGTCTCGATTGCCCTGCAGGCGCTGCGGCTGGGGACCAGTGTCGTGCTCGACTACGGGCTGTGGGGCCGCGACGAACGGTCGGCGCTGCGCTGGCTGGCACGGTCGGCCGGCGCCGCCAGCCAGGTGGTCTACCTTCCCGTGGACACCGACACCCAGCTCGCCCGGATCGCCCACCGCCAGGCCACAGCACCGCACCAGACGTTCCCGATGAGCGCCGCCGACGTGGACCGATGGCGTGAGCAGTTCCAGGTACCGGACGCCGTCGAGCTCGACGGCGGCGAGATCCCCGGCCCACCGCCCGGCTGGGCGGACTGGGCGCAGTGGGCGGCCGAGCACTGGCCCACCTGCGCCGACAGCTAATGGCTGGCACCGACGCTGCCCTCACCGCCCTGCGCGCCCCGGCGAAGGCCGAGGAGTAAGCCACGGTGACCAGCAGTTCCGCGGGTCCCGAAGATGATCAGGAGGAGACGCGTGCGGGTAGCGGCTGATCTACGTCCGCTGCGGGTGAAGCCATACCGGCGGCTGTGAGCCTCCACGGTCGTCACCACGATGGGCGCCCAGCTCACCGCGGTCGCGGTGCCGTTGCAGATCTACGAGATCACCAGGTCGTCGGCCTGGGTGGGCCTGACCGGGCTGGTCGGGCTCGGCCCGCTGGTACTCGGCGGGCTGTGGGGAGGCGCGGTCGCGGACATCGTCGACCGACGCCGCATGTTGCTGGTGACCAACAGCGGGATCGCGCTCACCGCGACCACGCTGGGCGCCCATGCCCTTCTCGGTGGACGGTCGGTGGTGCCGCTGCTGGGGCTGGTGGCGGTGATGCAGGGTTTGTTCGGGGCCAACATGGCGGTGCGCGGCGCGGTCGTGGCCCGCCTGGTCGCCCCCGGGCTGAGGCCGGCCGCGAACACCTTGCAGTCCTCGGTGCTCTACCTCGGTGGGATCAGCGGGTCGCTGCTCGCCGGTGTCCTGCTTCCCATGCTGGGAACCGGCTGGTTGTATCTCCTCGATACCGCAACGCTGTCCGCCGCCCTGTGGGCGGTGTGGGCCCTGCCCCCTGGGGGTGCCGACCTGGGTCGCGTTCCTCCTGACGAGCCCCGACCACGCTGTCGGCTGGACGACAGCGCGGTCGGCGCCACGTCTTGACTGAGCTTTCAGGCAGGTCAGAGGTTTTGCGCGTCCGCCACCGGCGGGGTCGTCGAAGGGTCTGGATGCGCCGGCCACGACGACGGAGTCAACCTTTCCGCCGTTCCACCGCGTCCTTGGGGTGTACCACCGCGCAGGTCGACGACGGCTCACGTTGTCGGGCGATCAGGTGCAGGGCCGGAAGACCGACGAAGCCAGGACGAGGCGCATGGAGTGGATGGGACATGGGGTGGATGACGAGTTCACGCGGTTTGTTCGCGATCGTGGCAAGGCCCTCGCACATACCGCGTTCCTGCTGACCGGTGACGCCAGCCGGGCGGAGGACCTGGTGCAGAGCGCCCTGCTCGCGGTCTGGCTGCGTAGACGGAAGGTACAGCCAGACGGCTGGGAGGGTTACGCCCGGCGGACCATGGTCAACACGTCGACGTCCTGGTGGCGACGACGATCGTCGTGGGAACGCCCGGTCGCGGTACTGGTCGACCGGCCGGCGCCCGGTGGGACGAGCGCCGTGGACGAGCGGGACCGGCTGCTGTCCGCACTGCGCCAGCTCGGCGCGCGGCAGCGAGTCGCCGTCGTGCTCCGCCACTACGAAGACCTCAGCGAGGCTGAGACCGCGCGCCTGATGGGCTGCTCGCTCGGCACCGTCAAGAGCCTGACCTCACGGGGGCTGGGTCGTCTGCGTGACCTGCTCACCCAGCCTGAGGCCGGGACCGGGGCGGAGCCCGAGACCGGGGCCGACCCGGCGGTCGCGACCGTGGGTCGGCGAGCCCCGGTCCGAACCCGCCTCCCGGTGACGCCCGACCTGCCGAGCACCGTGTACCGGCGACCTGGAGACCGTTGATGACCGAGATCGAAAGCATGTTGAGAAGGGCGGCGACCGCCATGCCGGACAACCCGAACCGCGCCGAGGAGATCCTCGTGCGGGGCCGTCGTAGGCGTCGCCGGCGGCACCAGGCCGCAGGAGCCGCCGCCGGCCTGGCCGCCGCCGTGACCGTCACCGTGGCCGTCCTGACGGGCGGAAGCAACCAGGCGGCGACGCCGAACACGGTACTTTCCGCCGCGGCGGTGACCAGCGCCCCCGCGCCTCACCCGACGACCGCGATTGCGCGGGGCCGGGTGGTCGCGGTGGGCTCGGCGACGGTGACTCTCCCGGCCGGCTGGGCAGTCGCCTACCGCGGCGAGCCGTTCATCCAGGGCGGCAACCCGGAGCCGGGCAGCGAGGAGGTCTGCGTCCGGCCGACGGCGGTGCGGTCCGAGGGATGCGACGACGGTATGATCATTTCGCATGGCACCATCGGCGGTTCCGAGGGTTCGGAGTTCACAGCGCACCAGCCCGGCGGCTGGTACACCGGGACGGGTGTGATCGCGTGCCCGGTGAACGGCGCCGTCGACGGACCACGGACGAACTTCGCCTACGAGGGCCGTCCATCGGTCGCGGGGGGGCGCGAGCCGATCGAAACGGGGACCCGACAGGTCGGCGGGCTGGCGGCGGTCTACGACGTGTGGTCCGGGTACTGCGACAGCGGTTTCACCTTCACCCCGCGCAGCTGGTACCTGCCGGAGAAGAAGCTGCAGTTCCGGACCACTCTGTCGGTGAAGGAACTTGGCGTCGAACCGGAGACGATCCTGTCGTCGGTGCGGTTCGACTGACGCGTCGACCCGCAGCCAGGGGGACTACCGCGCGATGCCGACGGCCTGCTGCGCGTCGCCGGGGTCACTGGCGGCGCGCAGCAGGCCGTCGGCGACGTCCGCACGGGAGACCGACATGCCACCGGGGAGGTTGCGGTTGTGGGCCGTCCGGTCGCTGGTGGTCCGGGGGCCGTTACAGTCACCATCAGAGTCGTCCCGGTCGGAGACCCCGGCGTTGCGCGAACCAGCCCCCATGCCCTTTGACCTGCTCCTATGCGACACCAGCAAGCCTGCCGATTGATAGGTTCAACCTATTTGACCAGGCCAGAGGGCAGATGCGGAGCGTGGTGGGTGGACCTAACGCACCACAATAAGAACCGGATGATGTTGGTTCAGGGTCCCGAAATCACCATCCGCCCGGTCGCCGCGCGACTTCCGACCAGGGACGATATCCAGTGAGCGTCCGACCGCCAACATCGTTCGACGGTTCGAACATACGTTCAGCACACCTGGCGGTTTCGGAGGCTCCGGTCCGTCTGGTGACCGTGATCGTAGGGATCGTCGTCGGCCTGACGTTCTTGTTCGGCTTCGGCAACGTCGCTACGCTCGGTGTCCGTCTCGGATTTCCGACGTATGTCGCATTCCTCGTGGCGCCCGCCGTCGACCTATCTGTCGTGGGCCTTTTGCTCGGCACGCAGCACCTCGCGCTGCACGGCAGGCCAGCGGAGGTGCTCAATCCCGCGAGACGGTTCCTCATATTCTCCAGCACTGTAACGCTGGCCCTCAACGTCGCGGAACCTCTCATCGCCGGCCACTACGGCAAAGCCGCCTTCGATGCTGTCGGACCACGCCTCCTTATCGGGTGGGCCGAGGTCGGGCCAAGCCTCCTTCAGGCTATGCAGACCGCCACGGGACGCGCGAACGCGCTCGTCGGACAGGCTCCGGACGATCCGATCGGGGCCGGCCGGACGCCAGTGCCGCCAGATCACGCCCCGGTCAATGCCGGTACGACACCAGTTCAGGCGCCACCGCGCAGAGACGGACCGGACGCACGGGAACAAGACCTCCTCCACCGCGCACGCCTTCGCATCAGGCGCTGCTCAACTGCCCTGTGACCTACGACGAGCTTGATCACCAGCAGGTTCCGGCCCCACCCAGTGCCTTCCTGGTAGCAGAGTCTGCCTCGCTCTGCCGCAGGTCCAAGTCGTTCGTCCTCCCAGCGCTTCAGCAGCTCCACCTGATCGTGGCGCTTCGTCGACGACGGAATCGGCATCTACGAGGAAACCCCAGGATTTCACCCTGCCTGTTGCCCCGGTGCCGGTGGGACCAAGAACCGCCGAACCTGGAGTCGCTGTTGCGGCCGGGTTGGGCTTCCTTGTCGTCACCCGATCAGCCATCGCCCGGATCGTCGGGACGGGACGCCTGTCGTCGATGGTCCGCCGGACCAGGTAGTTGGGGATCAACTCGCCGTAGTGGAATTCTGGTGCGGAGTGGGAGCGCGTCGCGCGCCCACTCCGGAGTTTCAGACGGCTGCCGCCACGCGGCGGCAGCCGTCCAGCAGGCGGGTGTCAAAGCAGCCCCAGCGCGTTGAGGACCAGGACCTCGAGTGCGAGCGTGCCGGCGAACGAGGTCCCGGCGCGAAGCACCGCGGCAGCCCAGTGGGCGCCGGCGCGCCGGTCGAGGTACGCCGTTATCAGTGCCGCGCAGGCGGCGACGGCGCCTGCCAGCGCCAGCAGCAGGATCTTGACGATGATCGGGTCGATGTACATGGTGGCTCTTCTCCGGCAGGCCACCTGGCTGGTGGCGATGCCGTGATCGAGCTGGAACGGGAGGTTATTCGGCTGGCCGAGCCGTCGGCTGCCGGGCATGACAGCCGGGGGCGCAGGGGAATGCTGGCGTGGACGGGCAATTCAGGTGGTTTAAGATCCGGATCCGGATCCGGATGTGGGTGCGGACGGGAGGCACGTGCCGGAGGATGCGACAGCCGCTTACGCGGAGCAGTTGAGAGCCTTGTGGCAGGCGGCGAGGCGCCCGACCGGTTCCACGATCGAGCGCCAGGCAGCGGAGCAGCGGCCGCCGCTGAAGGTGACTCCCGCGTCGTGGAGCGACTGGCTCAACGGCAAGAACGTTCCGCAGAACGACCGCGTGGCCGCTTTCCTGGTCGTTTTCCTACGTGGCCGGGTACATAATGAATCCGGCTACGTGCCTCCGCCGGAGCAATGGTGGGACGCGACCCGGCGACGGGCGCTGGCGGAGCGCCGGGACGGCGCGGGGCGGGGCGGTAGGCCAGTCCGCGCACACCCGCCGCCGAAGCCGCCGGTAGACGGCGGCCACCACTGGCACGGGGAGACGGCGGGCCCTGTCGGAGGTCCGCTTGCCGGCTGGGTACGAGTCGAGGACGCCGACCCGTACCGGCTCGGGGTGCATCGGTCGATCCAGGTGCCCGACGTGCCCGAGGACAGCCTGCCCGCCTACGTCATCCGTGACATCGACGACGCCAAGTCCGGCGTCCGGACGAAACTGCGGGCGGCGGCCGAGGCGGGCGGGTTCGTCGTGCTGGTCGGCGACTCCTCGGCCGGGAAGACACGATGCCTGTACGAGGCGGTGCAGGCCGTGCTGCCTGACTGGTGGCTGGCCCGTCCCGCCGGCGCCGCCGGGGTGCGGGAGCTGGTCGGGGCGGCCGGGCGGGTGGTGGTGTGGCTGGACGAAATCCGGGACTACCTCGACGACGGCCTCGAAGCCAGCACGATCGAAGCATTGTTAGACCGGCAGGAACCGACAGTGCTGGTTGCGACGATCTGGCCTCACCGCTACGCCGAGTACACCCGCACCCCCCTGAGCGGCGACGACGACCGGTACCGGTCGCACCGCCAGGTGCTGCGCCTGGCGGCGGCCGTGGACGTGCCGTCCGCGTTCAGCGCGGCCGAGCGCAGCCGCGCCGACACGGCTGCCGACGACGACCCGACGCTGTGCGTCGCGCTCGCCAGCTCCGACTACGGGATGACACAGACGCTGGCCGCCGCCCCGCAGCTGGTGCGCCGCTGGGAGCACGCCCGCGCCAGCGATCGCAGGCGCGGGCCGTACCGGTGGGCGTTGCTCACCGCAGCTCTCGACGCCTATCGCCTCGGTGCCCGCGGCCCGCTTTCCGCCGACCTGCTCCGCGAAGGCGTCAACGGCTACTGCACGGACCGGGAGCAAGCCCGCGCCGCCAACTGGTTCGAGGACGCCCTCGCCTACGCCACCGACGACACCGAGATGCACGGCGGCGCCGCGGCACTCGCCCCGGTCGGATCGCCTGGCGGCGGCATGGGTCACCGCGCCGGGTACAGACCGGCTGACTACCTCGTCCAGCACGCCACCCGTGTCCGGTCGCACCGAGCCGGGCACGCCACAGGTAATTCGGACGACGGCCACGTGCCTTCGTCATTGTGGGACGCGTTCGTCGCCTACGCCGATCGCGTCGACGTGCGGCCCCTTGCCGAGGCGGCGCGCTCTCGCGGCCTCCTGCGGACCTCCTTCCGTCTATACGAGGCGGCCGACGCCGCTGGCGACCCCGAGGCTGCGGACAGCGCGGCCTGGGTCCTGAGCCACGCTGGGCGCCTCGACGAGGCCGTGACGTGGTGGCGACGCGCCGCCGAACGCGGCGACAAGTACGCCCTGTGGCACGCAGGCCGGGCGCTGGAAAGCGCCGGGCGCATAGACGAAGCGCACGCGCTGCACCGGAGCGCCGCCGAGGCGAGCGGCGACAGCAACGCGGTGCAGGGGGCCATCGAATCGTGGCTGGCTGACGGCCGCGCCGACCTGGCGCTGACGTGGTGGTGGCAGCACACGCCGTACAACAGCAGTTTTCCCCGCGTCCTGCGCGACGCCGTCGCGGACATGGAAGAGCGCGACAGGACTGAGGCGCTGCTGTGGTGGAAACGCGCCGCCGAGAAGGGTGACTGGAACTCCGTCACAAGGGCGGTCGCGCTCCTCCGGGAAAAGGACGGGACCGAAGAAGCCGTCCACTGGCTCCGTACCCTTCCTGAAGGCCGAGGCCGGACCGAGGGAACCAGGTTGCTTGAAGCTGCCCCGGTTTCGTTCACAGGTAGGGCTTTGAACGGTTAGGCGGCTTTATCGTACTCCTGGAAGCGGGTTT
>NZ_JAMQQG010000330.1 GCF_023716925.1 Frankia sp. R82 | reverse complement strand
ATATTTCCTGGTGTGTGGTGGGCTGGGATATGTTTATAAGAGACAGGCTGCCTCGGTCACGGCTGCCTCGGACGCGCTGGCGTCCGTCGACGCCGCCTCGGGCGCAGTGGTCTCGGCGGCCGGCGCACCGCCGCCGCGACCACCCCGACGCTCGTTGCGCGCCGCGGCGCGACCGGCGTCGGTACCGCCCTGGGTGGTACCGGACGAGCCCGAGCGCGGCCCGCGACGTGGCCGGTCCCGGCGGGTCTGGCGCTGCAGCGCCTCCTGGGCCTCCCGCTCGGCCCGGCTCTGCACGATGTCGCCCTTGTAGATCCAGACCTTGACGCCGATCCGACCGAAGTTCGTCCGGGCCTCGTAGAAGCCGTAGTCGATGTCCGCACGCAGCGTGTGCAGCGGGACCCGACCCTCGCGGTAGAACTCCGAACGGCTCATCTCGGCGCCGCCGAGGCGTCCGGAGCACTGCACCCGGATGCCCTTCGCGCCGCCCTTCATCGCGGTCTGCATCGCCTTGCGCATCGCGCGGCGGAAGCTGACCCGGCTGGACAGCTGCTCGGCCACACCCTGCGCGACGAGCTGCGCGTCCACCTCGGGGTTCTTCACCTCGAGGATGTTGAGCTGGACCTGCTTGCCGGTGAGCTTCTCCAGGTCGCCGCGGATGCGGTCGGCCTCGGCGCCCCGGCGGCCGATGACGATGCCCGGGCGGGCGGTGTGGATGTCCACCCGCAGCCGACCCTGGGTGCGCTCGATGTCGACCCGGCTGATTCCGGCCCGCTCCATGCCCCGCGACATCATCTTGCGGATCTTCACGTCCTCGCCGACGTACGCCTTGTACTGCTTGTCGGCGTACCAGCGGGAGGTGAACTCCGACGTGATGCCAAGTCGGAACCCGTGCGGGTTGACCTTCTGCCCCACTACCGGGCCCTCCTAGTCGTCTTCGCGCCCCGGCCGCCGGCCGCGGCGAGCGGCTCGCGGCTCTCCACCACGACGGTGATGTGGCTGGTGCGCTTGCGGATCCGGTAGGCCCGGCCCTGGGCACGGGGGCGGATGCGCTTGAGCGTCGGCCCCTCGTCCACGTAGACCTCGGCGACCCAGAGCGTGGCCGGGTCGAGGCCGTTGTTGTTCTCGGCGTTCGCCGCCGCGCTGGCGACGACCTTGTAGACGTCCTCGCTGGCCGCCTGGGGGGCGAACCGGAGGATGTCGAGTGCCTCGCTGACCGAGCGACCGCGGACCAGGTCGACGACCCGGCGCGCCTTCGTCGGGGACACCCGCACATAGCGGGCGGACGCCTTGGCGCCCGGCAGGCCGGCCCGGGTCAGACCGTCGACGAGATCGTCAGCCACGGCGTGACCTCCGGTCCTCCTTGACGTGCCCGCGGAAGGTCCGGGTCGGGGCGAACTCACCGAGTTTGTGGCCGACCATGCCCTCGGTGATGAACACCGGGACGTGCTTGCGGCCGTCGTGCACGGCGATCGTGTGCCCCAGCATGTCGGGGATCACGGTCGAGCGGCGCGACCAGGTCTTGATGACGTGCTTGGTGCCCTTGGAGTTCTGTACGTCCACCTTCTTGAGCAGGTGGTCGTCGACGAACGGGCCCTTTTTAAGACTGCGTGGCATGGCTGTGTCTCCTCCTTCCTGCTCAGATCTGGTGAACGGAACGGATCGGGCTGGCGGTCGCGGTCCGGGTTGGTGAGGTCACTACCGCCGCCTGTTCTGCTTGCGCCGACGCACGATCATCGCGTCGGAGGCCTTCTTGTGGGCGCGGGTGCGACCCTCCGGACGGCCCTTCGGGTTGACCGGGTGGCGACCACCGGAGGTCTTGCCCTCACCACCACCGTGCGGGTGGTCGACCGGGTTCATCGCCACACCGCGGACGGTGGGACGACGGCCCTTCCAGCGCATCCGGCCGGCCTTGCCCCAGTTGATGTTGCTCTGCTCGGCGTTGCCCACCTCGCCGACGGTCGCGCGGCAGCGGACGTCCACGTTGCGGATCTCGCCCGAGGGCATCCGCAGCTGGGCGTACGGACCGTCCTTCGCGACGAGCTGCACGCTGGCACCGGCGCTACGGGCGATCTTGGCGCCGCCGCCGGGGCGCAGCTCGATGGCGTGGATCACGGTACCGGTCGGGATGTTGCGCAGCGGCAGCGCGTTGCCGGGCTTGATGTCGGCACCGACGCCGGAGCTGACCTGGTCGCCCTGCTTGAGCTTGACCGGCGCGAGGATGTAACGCTTCTCGCCGTCGGCGTAGTGCAGCAGCGCGATCCGGGCGGTGCGGTTCGGGTCGTACTCGATGTGCGCGACCTTGGCCGGCACGCCGTCCTTGTCGCGACGGAAGTCGATGAGCCGATAGGCCCGCTTGTGGCCGCCGCCCTGGTGCCGGGTGGTGATCCGGCCGTGGGCGTTGCGACCACCCTTGGAGTGCAGCGGGCGGACCAGCGACTTCTCCGGGTGGTCCCGGGTGATCTCGACGAAGTCGGCCACGCTCGAGCCACGACGCCCTGGCGTCGTCGGCTTGTACCTACGAATACCCATGGCTTCCTACCGTCCCTGGCCCGTCGAGGGCGCACCCGCGGACGCGACGCAACGCGCGTGCTCAGGCACCGGGGCCTCCGAAGATCTCGATCGTGTCACCGGGAGCAAGGCTCACCAGGGCCCGCTTGGTGGCGGACCGCTGTCCCCAGCCGTGCTTGGTCCGCTTGCGCTTGCCCTGCCGGTTGATGGTGTTCACCCGCAGGACCCGCACGCCGAAGATCTGCTGGACGGCGAGCTTGATGTGGGTCTTGTTCGCGTCCGGGTGCACGATGAAGGTGTAGACGTTCTCGTCGAGCAGGCCGTAGCTCTTCTCCGAGACGACCGGCCGCAGGATGACGTCACGCGGGTCGGGAATCACTTGTTCTCCTCCGCCCCGGCCACGGTCCGCTCGGCCGCGCGGCCGCCGCGGGCGAGGAACGCGGCCAGCGCCTCCTCGGTGAAGACGACATCGTCACTGACCAGCACGTCATAGGTGTTGAGCTGGCCCGGGTCGAGCAGGTGCACCGTCTCGACGTTGCGCAGGCTCTTCCAGGTCAGTTCCTCGGAACGGCTGGCGACGACCAGCACCCGGCGGGTGTCGGCGATCGCGCGCAGCGTCGTCACGGCGGCCTTGGTCGACGGCGTCTCGCCGGTGACCAGCGAGGCCACGACATGGACCCGGTTGTTGCGCGCCCGGTCGGACAGCGCGCCGCGCAGCGCGGCGGCCTTCATCTTCTTGGGCGTGCGCTGGTCGTACTTGCGTGGCGTCGGTCCGTGGACGACGCCACCGCCGGTGAACTGCGGCGCCCGCAGTGAGCCCTGCCGGGCGCGCCCGGTGCCCTTCTGCCGGTACGGCTTGCGGCCACCGCCGCGCACCTCGCCACGGGTCTTGGTGTCGTGGGTGCCCTGGCGGGCAGCCGCGAGCTGGGCGACCACGACCTGGTGGATCAGCGGGACGTTCAGCGCCACGTCGAACACACCATCGGGCAGCTCGGCGCTGCTGCCGCCGTGCACCTCGACCGTGCGGGTCATGCCGAGACCTCCTCACCGGTACCGGCCGCGACCGGGGCGAAGTCGCCGGGCGCCGGGCGCTTGGCCGCGCTGCGCACGAAGACGAGTCCGCCGTCGGGGCCCGGTACCGCACCCTTGACCAGCAGGAAGCC
Source organism: Frankia sp. R82 (assembly GCF_023716925.1). Lineage (GTDB taxonomy): Bacteria > Actinomycetota > Actinomycetes > Frankiales > Frankiaceae > Frankia. The sequence goes on along the minus strand of NZ_JAMQQG010000330.1, from coordinate 16,804 downwards.
ACGCTCGGTGTCGACGGCGTGGATCGTGAGCCCGGCCGTGGTGGTGCGCGCGTGGCCCATCCGACCGGCCATCCGCAGGCCCTTGAACACCCGACCGGGGGTGGCGCAACCGCCGACCGAACCCGGCGAGCGGTGCTTGCGCTCGACGCCGTGTCCCGCGCCCAGGCCCTTGAAGCCGTGGCGCTTCATGACACCGGCGAAGCCCTTGCCCTTGGAGGTGCCGGTCACGTCGACAACCGTGCCGACGGTGAACACCTCGGTGGTCAGTTCCTGACCGGGCTGGTACTTGGTGGCGTCCGCGGTGCGCAGCTCGACCAGATGGCGCCGCGGGGTGACCCCACTGGTGTCGAAGTGCCCACGGGTCGGCTTGTTGATCCGACGTGGGTCGATCTCGCCATAGCCGAGCTGGACGGCCGAGTAGCCGTCGGAGTCCGGCGTCTTGACCTGCGTGACGACGTTGGGTCCGGCCTTGATGACGGTGACCGGCACGACGCGGTTGTTCGCGTCCCATACCTGGGTCATCCCGAGCTTGGTGCCCAGGAGCCCTCTGTAGTTGCGGATGAGCATGACTGCGCCGGCCCCTCTTACAGCTTGATCTCGATGTCGACGCCGGCGGGCAGGTCGAGGCGCATGAGCGAGTCGACCGTCTTCGGCGTCGGGTCAAGGATGTCGATCAGCCGCTTGTGCGTCCGCATCTCGAAGTGCTCGCGGCTGTCCTTGTACTTGTGCGGCGACCGGATGACGCAGTAGATGTTCTTCTCCGTCGGCAGCGGCACCGGTCCCGCGACCTGCGCACCCGTCCGGGTCACCGTCTCGACGATTTTCCGCGCCGAGCTGTCGATGACCTCGTGGTCATAGGCCTTGAGCCGAATGCGGATCTTCTGTGCCGCCATGGTGGGCTTCGCCTGTCCTGTCTGTCTCGTCCGGCCGGTACCGCTACCGGGTCACCGCCCGTAGATCTCCACCGCGCCGGGGGGCGCGGGGCGCCCGCTGCCGGCGGTGCGGGAATCTGCCGGTTCTACCGCTGTCTCGTACCGGTCCCCCGCCGACGACGTCGACGGCTCGGCCCGGGCTAGCTGCACTGCCACTGTTCAACTGGACTGCCACGTCGACCGCGCCGCGCGGGACGTTCGGGCAGCAATGCGCGGGCGGTGGGCCCGGGTGTCCGGACCCACCGCCCGCCCTGCTACTTGAGAACCTTCGTGACCTGGCCCGCACCGACGGTCCGGCCACCCTCGCGGATGGCGAAGCGCAGACCTTCCTCCATGGCGATCGGCTGGATCAGCTCGACCGTCATCTCGGTGTTGTCGCCCGGCATGACCATTTCGGTGCCCTCGGGGAGGGTCACGACGCCGGTCACGTCGGTGGTGCGGAAGTAGAACTGCGGACGGTAGTTCTTGAAGAACGGCGTGTGCCGGCCGCCCTCGTCCTTGTTCAGGATGTAGACGCGAGCCTCGAACACCGTGTGCGGGGTGATCGACTTCGGCTTCACGATGACCTGGCCGCGCTCGACGTCCTCGCGCTTGATGCCGCGCAGGAGCAGTCCGACGTTGTCGCCGGCCTGGCCCTCGTCGAGCAGCTTGCGGAACATCTCGACGCCGGTGACGGTCGTGGTGGTCGTCTCCGGCTTGATGCCGACGATCTCGATCGTCTCGCTGACCTTGACGATTCCACGCTCGACGCGGCCGGTGACAACCGTGCCACGACCCGTGATCGTGAAGACGTCCTCGATCGGCATCAGGAACGGCTTGTCGATCTCACGAACCGGCTCGGGGATCGACTCGTCGACCGCCGCCATGAGCTCGAGCAGCTTGGCGCCCCACTCCTTGTCACCCTCCAGCGCCTTGAGCGCGGAGACGCGGATGACCGGAACGTCGTCGCCGGGGAACTCGTAGGAGTTCAGCAGCTCGCGGACCTCCAGCTCGACGAGCTCGAGGATCTCCTCGTCGTCGACCATGTCGGCCTTGTTCAGCGCCACGACGATGTACGGCACACCGACCTGACGAGCGAGCAGCACGTGCTCCTTCGTCTGCGGCATCGGGCCGTCGGTCGCGGAGACCACCAGGATCGCGCCGTCCATCTGCGCGGCACCGGTGATCATGTTCTTGATGTAGTCCGCGTGACCCGGGCAGTCGACATGTGCGTAGTGCCGCGAGTCGGTCTGGTACTCGACGTGCGCGATGGAGATCGTGATGCCGCGGGCCTTCTCCTCCGGCGCCTTGTCGATCTGGTCGAACGGCGTGAAGGGGTTGAGGTCCGGGTAGGCGTCGTGCAGGACCTTGGTGATGGCCGCGGTCAGGGTGGTCTTGCCATGGTCGATGTGACCGATGGTGCCGATGTTGACGTGCGGCTTGGTCCGCTCGAACTTCTGCTTCGCCACGGGTGTCCCTCCAAGGACGGGTGGTGTCGTGCTGTGTAGTCGTCAGGTGGGGTGGTGCTCACGCCGCGGAGGCGGTCACTCCCCCCGCGCCTTGGCGATGATCTCCTTGGCGACGTTCGCGGGAACCTCGGCGTAGGAGTCGAACTGCATCGAGTAGCTGGCCCGCCCGGAGGTCTTCGACCGCAGGTCACCCACGTAGCCGAACATCTCCGACAGCGGAACCTGGGCCCGCACGATCCGCGAGCCGCCGCGCTCCTCCATCGCCTGGATCTGCCCGCGCCGCGAGTTCAGGTCGCCGATCACGTCGCCCATGTGGTCCTCGGGCGTTGTGACCTCGACGGCCATCAGCGGTTCGAGTAGAACCGGGTCGGCCTTGCGCGCCGCGTCCTTGAACACCATCGATCCGGCGATCTTGAACGCGAGCTCCGAGGAGTCCACGTCGTGGTACTGACCGTCCAGGAGGGTCACCTTGACGTCGACCAGCGGGTATCCGGCGAGCACGCCGAACTCCATGGCCTCCTGGCAGCCGGCGTCCACCGAGGGGATGTACTCCTTGGGGATGCGACCGCCGGTGACCTTGTTCTGGAACTCGTACCCGCCGCCGTCGCCGCCGGAGGGCTCGAGGTTGATGATCACGCGGGCGTACTGGCCTGAGCCGCCGGTCTGCTTCTTGTGCGTGTAGTCGACCTTCTCCACCTTGCGGCGGATGGTCTCCCGGTACGCGACCTGCGGCTTGCCGACGTTCGCCTCGACGCTGAACTCGCGACGCATCCGGTCGACCAGCACGTCGAGGTGCAGCTCGCCCATGCCGGCGATGATCGTCTGACCGGTCTCCTCGTCGGTGCGGACCTGGAAGGTCGGGTCCTCCTCGGCGAGGCGCTGGATCGCGGTGCCCAGCTTCTGCTGGTCGGCCTTCGTCTTCGGCTCGATCGCCACGTGGATGACCGGAGCCGGGAAGGTCATCGACTCCAGGATCACCGGCGCGTTCGGGTCACAGAGCGTGTCACCGGTGGTGGTGTTCTTCAGACCCACCACGGCGACGATCTGACCCGCGCCGACGCCCTCGCGGTCCTCCCGGTGGTTGGCGTGCATCTGCAGGATGCGCCCAATGCGCTCCTTGCGGTCCTTGGTGGAGTTCAGGACCGGGGAGCCACCGTTGATCTTGCCCGAGTAGACCCGGATGTAGGTCAGCTTGCCGACGTACGGGTCACTCATGATCTTGAAGGCGAGCGCGGAGAACGGCGCGTCCTCACTCGGCTCCCGGCGGACCTCGACGGCCTCGTCGTTGACCGAATGGCCGACCGTGGCGCCGATGTCGAGCGGGTTCGGGAGGAACTCCACGACCGCGTCGAGCATGGGCTGGACGCCCTTGTTCTTGAACGCGGAACCGCACAGCACCGGGTTGACCTTGCTGGCCAGGGTCGCCCGCCGCAGGGCCGCCACGAGCTGCTCCTCGGAGGGCTCCACGCCCTCGAGGTAGAGCTCCATGAGCTCGTCGTCGTTCTCGGCGACGGTCTCGATCAGCTTGTCACGCCACTCCTGCGCCGCCTCGGCGTGGTCGGCCGGAATGTCGACGGTGTCGTAGGACGCGCCCTTGTCCTCGGACTGCCAGAGCAGACCCTTCAACCGGATCAGGTCGATGACGCCGCGGAAGTCCGACTCCACGCCCCAGGGGAGCTGGATGACGGCGGGCGTCGCGTCAAGCCGGTCGACCATCATGTCGACGCAGCGGTGGAACTCCGCGCCGACCCGGTCCATCTTGTTGACGAAGGCGATCCGTGGCACGTCGTACCGGTCGGCCTGCTTCCAGACCGTTTCGCTCTGCGGTTCGACCCCGGCGACGGCGTCGAACACCGCGACCGCACCGTCAAGGACACGCAGCGAGCGCTCCACCTCGACGGTGAAGTCGACGTGGCCGGGCGTGTCGATGATGTTGATGGTGTGGTCGCGCCAGATACAGGTGGTGGCGGCGGAGGTGATCGTGATCCCCCGCTCCTGTTCCTGCTCCATCCAGTCCATCGTGGCGCCACCCTCGTGGACTTCACCGATCTTGTAGTTCACACCGGTGTAGAAGAGGATGCGCTCGGTGGTGGTGGTCTTGCCCGCGTCGATGTGGGCCATGATCCCGATGTTGCGGGTCCTGGCCAGCGAGGAGGGTGCGTCAGAAGGCATCTCGAGCTACCAGCGGTAGTGGGCGAAGGCCTTGTTGGACTCCGCCATCTTGTGGGTGTCCTCCCGGCGCTTCACGCTCGCGCCGAGACCGTTGCTCGCGTCGATGAGCTCGTTCATCAGCCGCTCGGTCATCGTCTTCTCGCGACGAGCCCGGGAGTAGCTGACAAGCCAGCGCAGTGCAAGCGTGGTGCTGCGACTGGCCCGCACCTCGACCGGCACCTGGTAGGTGGCACCACCCACGCGGCGGCTGCGCACCTCGAGCGTGGGCTTGACGTTGTCCAGCGCCCGCTTGAGCGTGACGACCGGGTCGTTGCCGGTCTTGTTCTTCGCGCCCTCAAGCGCGCCGTACACGATGCGCTCGGCGACGGACTTCTTGCCGCTCAGCAGCACCTTGTTCACCAGCGCGGTCACCAGCGGCGACCCGTACACCGGGTCGACGACGACGGCGTGCTTGGGCGCGGGCCCCTTGCGCGGCATCAGCCCTTCTCCTTCTTCGCGCCGTAGCGGCTGCGAGCCTGCTTGCGGTTACGGACGCCCTGCGTGTCGAGAGCGCCGCGGACGATCTTGTAGCGGACACCCGGCAGGTCCTTCACCCGGCCGCCACGTACGAGGACGATCGAGTGCTCCTGCAGGTTGTGGCCGACGCCCGGGATGTAGGCGGTGACCTCGATCCCGCTGTTCAGTCGGACACGAGCCACCTTGCGCAGCGCCGAGTTCGGCTTCTTCGGGGTGGTCGTGTAGACGCGGGTGCACACGCCACGACGCTGAGGGCTCCCCTTGAGTGCCGGGGTCTTGGTCTTCTCGACCTTGTCCTGCCGGCCCTTGCGGACCAGCTGCTGGATCGTGGGCAACGCCGCTCCCGTTCCTGTCACGCCTCGTCGTACTGCCTTGGGCAACCAGACCGGTACCCGGCCTACCTGCATGTCCGCCTGCGCCCCGCACCCGAGTGACCGGACACTGTCCGGTACTCCCTGGTGCCGCCTGGTGACTTCGACCGGATCCCCCGACCCACGCGGTCGGGCGTGTCGCGCCACCTGAACCGCGCGGATCCGAAGTGATGATCCAGCTACGGTGTGGAAAGCGCGCCAACCCGCCCAGCCGCGTCGCGGAACCGAGCCTGACAGTCGCCGACGGCCGCCTGGGCGCTGAGGTTAGTCAGCCTACCCGGCGCCACGGCGCCACATCGAAGTACGGGACGCACGCCAGAGCCACACGGGCTCCGGCCACAGGGGTCAACAGTACTCCACGGCTGCGTCGCGTGTCGAACAGGGTGCCGCGCGACCTCCCGCGCAGACACCGACATGCACGTCACGGCACCACCACGCCGGCCCAGGCCCGACCTACGTCCAGGGCCGACCTACGTCCAGGGCCGGCGGACGTCCAGGGCCGGCGGACGTCCAGGGCCGGCAATCCACTACCCGCATCGCGGGGCGGCCGGACTCCTCCGCCTTCAGCACCAGGAAACCCGCCAGCTGCCGGCTGGCCCCCGGCAACAGGCCCCCGCAACCAGGCCCCCGCAACAAGCCCCCCGGCACCCGCAGCAGCATCCGCCGCTGGCAGGCTGTGCCAGACAGCACGATACCGGCAAACGAGGGGCTGCGGGACCATGTCTGACTCAGTCGGGGGAGGGCCCGTCAACGCACCGGTGGCCGAGCCGCAGGACCTCCCCACCCACCCGCCCCGACCGACGCGCGCGCAGATTCTGGCCGCGCACGGGCGCACCGTTCCCGATCTGCTCGCCCCGCGGACCGTGGTCCTGCTCTGCGGCATCAACCCGTCCCTGGAGTCCGGGGCGACCGGCTACCACTTCGGGACTCCGAGCAACCGACTCTGGCCCGTCCTGCATCTCGCCGGTTTCACCCCACGCCGCCTGCACCCGAGTGAGACCAGCGAGCTGACCAGCCGCGGTCTCAGCATCACCAACCTGGTCGGACGCTCAACCGCACGGGCCGATGAAATCGACGACGAGGAGATCCGCGCCGGCGTAGGCCCCCTGGTGGCCCTGGCCGAACGGATCAAGCCGGATTTCGTCGCCTTTCTGGGTCTCGCCGCCTACCGGGTCGGCTTCCGCCGCCGCTCGGCGCGGGTCGGCCGGCAACCGGAAAGCCTCGGGGCCGCCGGGATCTGGCTGCTGCCAAACCCCAGCGGACTCAACGCCCACTATCAGCTCCCCGACCTGGCCCGGGCCTACGGCGAGCTACGCGAGGCCGCCTACCCGGGCCCTTCCTAGAACACCAGGCACGAAAAGCCTGCGCCAGCACCGAGCGCCCGGACGATGACGGCGTCGCCGGCTGGGACCGGTATTCCACGAACATCACCATCGGCCACGACGACGCGGGTCTCGGACAGCACCGAAGACGCTCGGTCGGCAGTGTCAACGCCTGGCTCCGCCAGGCCATCGAGAGCCTTGTCGAGTTCAGCGAGCAGTGACCGGCCCGCCTGCCGACGGATCGGGACGAGCGTCGAGCGAAGGGCCTTCGACCCAGGGGACGAGGTCTGGAAGCCCGGCCGCCAGGGCAGGCGGGAAATGCCCTGCACCCGGCGCCCAGAAGTCGGCGCCGGGTGGGGCCTCGAGCCGTCGACGCTGCCCGCCGACGTCGATGGCCAGCCGCCAGGAGTGCAGCAGGGCACGGCCGGCCACGGACCGGTCGAACAGCGGGTCGCCGTCGATCGGATGGCCGATCCAGGCCAGGTGGACCCGGATCTGGTGGCGTCGCCCGCTGACCGGAACGGCTGCCAGCAGGGTGAAGTCACCGCCTTCCCAGACCCGGCTGAACGTCGTGACGGACGGGTAGACCCGCACGTGGTCGAACACCGCACCGGGCCGGACCGTCCAGCGGGCCGCGCCGCCGGCCGGCACCGGCGGCTCGATGCGGATGTCGGCGCGGTTGGCGGCGATGCGGACCCGGTTCTTGCGCCCGACGCTGAGCGGAAGGTCGATGATGCCGGCCGCGGGCAGGCCACGGGTCCGAGTGAGGGCCAGGTAGCACTTGCCGACGGTGCGCCGGGCGAACTGTCGGGTCAGGTCACCGTGAAAGCGCAGCTCGCGGGCAAAAAGAATCAGCCCCGAGGTGGCCTTGTCGATGCGGTGTACCGGAAAAAGCCGTTCTCCCTGGGCCGCGGCCAACCGGACGAGATCGGTGTCGTGCCGCTCCCCCGTCACCGAGATGCCGGCCGGTTTGTCGAGCGCGAGGACCTCGTCGTCGACGTATACCAGCCGTTCGGTCCGCAGCGCCGCCCACGACGGCTGCGCGTTCGTCATCGCGTCGCTTCTCCTGCCGTCTCACTGGGAGTTGTTGTGGAGCTGGCGGTGAATGCCGAACGGCGGCCCGGCTCCTGCAGGTGCGCAGGAGCCGGGCCGCCGTGATGCCCGCTGGGCGGGCGCCGGATCAGCAGGTCAGCGGAAGTCGCCGGAGCTGCGGTAGTCGAACTCGTCGAGCGGGACGGCCTGGCCCGAGCCGGTGCCGAAGGCGCCGTACTCGACACTGCCGGCGTCCTCGTAGGCCCCGACGGAGTACATCGCCGCCCGTGCCTCCTCGGTCGGCTCCACCCGGATGTTGCGGTACCGGGAGATGCCGGTACCAGCCGGGATCAGCTTTCCGATGATGACGTTCTCCTTCAGGCCGACGAGCGAGTCCGACCGGGCGTTGATCGCCGCGTCGGTGAGCACTCGGGTCGTCTCCTGGAAGGAGGCCGCCGACAGCCACGACTCGGTGGCCAGCGACGCCTTGGTGATGCCCATCAGCACCGGACGGGCCGAGGCCGGCTGACCGCCGGTCTCCACGACCCGGCGGTTCTCCGACTCGAACCGGGCCCGCTCGCACAGCTCGCCGGGCAGCAGCGCGGTCTCGCCGGACTCGAGCACGTTCACCCGCTTGAGCATCTGGCGGATGATGATCTCGATGTGCTTGTCGTGGATGGACACACCCTGCGAGCGGTACACCTCCTGGACCTGCTCGACCAGGTGGAGCTGGACCTGGCGCGGGCCGAGGATGCGCAGCACCTCGTGCGGGTCGACGGCACCGTCGACGACCTGGTTGCCGACCTCGATGCGGTCGCCCTCGCGCACCCGCAGCCGGGAGCGGCGGGACACCGGGTAGGCGATCTCCTCGCTGCCGTCGTCGGGGACGACCACGACCTTGAAGGTCTTCTCGGTCTCCTCGATCTTCACCCGGCCGGAGACCTCGGTGATCGGCGCCTTGCCCTTGGGGCTACGGGCCTCGAACAGCTCGACGACGCGCGGCAGACCCTGGGTGATGTCGTCGCCGGCGACGCCACCCGAGTGGAAGGTACGCATCGTCAGCTGGGTGCCGGGCTCGCCGATGGACTGGGCGGCGACGATGCCGACGGCCTCGCCGACGTCGACCAGCTTGCCGGTGGCCAGCGAACGACCGTAGCACTGGGCGCACACGCCCATCCGCGACTCGCAGGTCAGGGCGGAGCGGACCCGGACGTTCTCGATGCCGGCCTCGATGATCTGGCCGATCGCGACGTCGCCGGCGTCGGTACCGGCGGGCACGATGATCTCACCGTGCTCGTCGATCGCGTCGGAGGCGAGCGTGCGCGCGTACGCCGAGGTCTCGGCGTAGCGGTCCCGCACCAGGGCACCGTCGGCGCCGCGGCTGGCGATCCGGGTGAGGATGCCACGCTCGGTGCCGCAGTCCTCCTCCCGGACGATGACGTCCTGGCTGACGTCGACCAGCCGGCGGGTCAGGTAGCCGGAGTCGGCGGTGCGCAGCGCCGTGTCGGCGAGGCCCTTGCGGGCGCCGTGGGTCGAGATGAAGTACTCGACCACGGTGAGGCCCTCGCGGAAGTTCGCCTTGATCGGCCGCGGGATGATCTCGCCCTTGGGGTTGGAGACCAGACCACGCATGCCGGCGAGCTGCCGGATCTGCATCATGTTTCCGGCGGCACCGGAGTTGACCAGCACGTAGACCGGGTTGGTCTTCGGGAAGTTCGCCTCCATCGCCTCGGCGATCTTGTTGGTCGCCTCGGTCCAGATCTGGACCAGCTCGCTCCGGCGCTCCTCGTCGGACAGGAAGCCGCGGTCGAACTGCTTCTGCACCCGGTCGGCCCGCTGCTCGTAGTCGTCGAGGATCTCGGCCTTGTTCGGCGGCGCGACGACGTCCTCGATGGCGACGGTGACACCGGAGCGGGTCGCCCAGTAGAAACCGGCGCTCTTGAGCGCGTCCAGGGTCGCCGCGACCTGGATCTTCGGGTACCGCTCGGCCAGGTCGTTGACGATCGCGGCCTGGGCCTTCTTGTTCAGCTGCTCGTTGATGAAGGGGTAGCCCTCCGGCAGCGCCTCGTTGAGCAGGCAGCGGCCGAACGTGGTCTCCAGGGTGAAGACGTCCCCGGTGATCCAGTCGGCCGGCGGCGTCCACTCCGCCGGCGGGGTGGTGTCGCGCAGCCGGACGCTGATCCGGGCCTGCAGCGCGATCTCCTTCGCGTCGTAGGCCATCTGTGCCTCGGCGACGGACGAGAACGCCCGTCCCTCGCCGACCGCGCCCTCGGCCAGGGTCGACAGGTGGAACACACCGGTGACCATGTCGAGCGACGGCATCGCCAGCGGACGGCCGGAGGCGGGCGAGAGGATGTTGTTGCTCGACAGCATCAGGATTCGCGCCTCGGCCTGGGCCTCGGCGGACAGCGGCAGGTGGACCGCCATCTGGTCACCGTCGAAGTCGGCGTTGAACGCGGTGCAGACCAGCGGGTGGATCTGGATGGCCTTGCCCTCGACCAGCTGGGGCTCGAAGGCCTGGATGCCCAGGCGGTGCAGGGTCGGCGCCCGGTTGAGCAGCACCGGGTGCTCCGTGATGACCTCCTCGAGCACGTCCCACACGACCGGACGGGCCCGCTCCACCATCCGCTTCGCGGACTTGATGTTCTGCGCGTGGTTGAGGTCGACCAGGCGCTTCATCACGAACGGCTTGAACAGCTCGAGCGCCATCTGCTTGGGCAGACCGCACTGGTGCAGCTTGAGCTGCGGGCCGACGACGATGACCGACCGGCCGGAGTAGTCGACGCGCTTGCCGAGCAGGTTCTGCCGGAACCGGCCCTGCTTGCCCTTGAGCATGTCGGACAGCGACTTCAGCGGCCGGTTACCGGGACCGGTGACCGGCCGGCCGCGGCGACCGTTGTCGAACAGTGCGTCGACGGCCTCCTGCAGCATCCGCTTCTCGTTGTTGACGATGATCTCGGGCGCGCCGAGGTCCAGCAGCCGCTTGAGCCGGTTGTTCCGGTTGATCACTCGGCGGTACAGGTCGTTGAGGTCGGAGGTCGCGAAGCGGCCACCGTCGAGCTGGACCATCGGCCGCAGGTCCGGCGGGATCACCGGAACGCAGTCGAGCACCATCCCCATCGGGGAGTTACGGGTGATCAGGAACGCGGAGACGACCTTGAGCCGCTTGAGCGCCCGGGCCTTCTTCTGGCCCTTGCCGCTGCGGATGGTCTCGCGCAGCGACTCGGCCTCGGCGGCCAGGTCGAACTCGGCGAGCCGGCGCTGCAGCGCCTCGGCGCCCATGCCGCCGTCGAAGTACTGGCCGAACCGGTCGCGCAGCTCGCGGTAGAGCAGCTCGTCCGGCTCCAGGTCCTGGACCTTCATGTTCTTGAACCGGTCGAAGACCCGGTCGAGGTCGTCGATCTTGCGCTGCGAACGGTCACGGATCTGGCGCATCTCGCGCTCGGCCGACTCCCGGACCTTGCGCCGCGCGTCGCCCTTGGCACCCTCGGCCTCGAGCTGCGCGAGGTCGGCCTCCAGGCGCTTCTGCCGGGTCTCGACGTCGGCGTTCTTGCGGTCCTCGAGCTGCTGCTTCTCGACGCCGATGCGGGCCTCGAGGGTGGGCAGGTCGCGGTGCCGCGCGTCCGTGTCGACCTTGGTGATCATGTAGGCGGCGAAGTAGATGACCTTCTCAAGGTCCTTCGGCGCCAGGTCCAGCAGGTAGCCGAGCCGGCTCGGCACACCCTTGAAGTACCAGATGTGGGTGACCGGGGCGGCGAGCTCGATGTGCCCCATCCGCTCGCGGCGCACCTTGGCCCGGGTGACCTCGACGCCACAGCGCTCACAGATGATGCCCTTGAAGCGGACCCGCTTGTACTTGCCGCAGTAGCACTCCCAGTCCCGGGTCGGACCGAAGATCTTCTCGCAGAAGAGCCCGTCCTTCTTCGGCTTCAGGGTGCGGTAGTTGATCGTTTCCGGCTTCTTGACCTCGCCGTGCGACCACTGGCGGATGTCGTCCGCAGTGGCAAGACCGATGCGCAGCTCATCGAAGAAGTTGACGTCCAGCAAGACTGTCGCCTGCTCTCTCTATCTCGGTCGGGACGCAGGGAGTCGGTCAGACTTCCTCGACGCTGCTCGGCTCACGCCGGGACAGGTCGATCCCGAGTTCCTCCGCCGCACGGAAGACGTCCTCGTCGGTGTCGCGCATCTCGATCTGCACGCCGTCGCTCGAGAGCACCTCGACGTTGAGGCACAGCGACTGCATCTCCTTGATGAGCACCTTGAACGACTCCGGGATACCGGGTTCCGGAATGTTCTCGCCCTTGACGATCGCCTCGTAGACCTTGACCCGGCCCACGACGTCGTCGGACTTGATGGTCAGCAGCTCCTGCAGGGCGTAGGCGGCGCCGTACGCCTCCAGCGCCCACACCTCCATCTCGCCGAAGCGCTGGCCACCGAACTGCGCCTTACCACCCAGGGGCTGCTGGGTGATCATCGAGTAGGGGCCGGTCGACCGGGCGTGGATCTTGTCGTCGACCAGGTGGAGCAGCTTGAGGATGTAGATGTAGCCGACCGCGACCGGGTACGGGTACGGCTCGCCGGTGCGACCGTCGAACAGCGTGGCCTTGCCGGAGGAGCCGATCAGCTGGACGCCGTCCCGGTTGGGCAGGGTCGAGTCGAGCAGGCCGGTGATCTCCTCCTCGCGGGCGCCGTCGAACACCGGGGTGGCGACGTTGGTGCCGGGGGGGGCCGCGTCGGCGCCGATGCCGCGCAGCCGGTCCTTCCAGCCCTCGGTGCCGGCGTCGACCTGCCAGCCGGTCTTGGCGACCCAGCCGAGGTGGGTCTCCAGGATCTGGCCGATGTTCATCCGCCGGGGCACGCCGTGCGGGTTGAGCACGACGTCGACCGGGGTGCCGTCCTCGAGGAAGGGCATGTCCTCGGCCGGGAGAATCTTGGCGATGACACCCTTGTTGCCGTGCCGGCCGGCGAGCTTGTCGCCGTCAGTGATCTTGCGCTTCTGCGCGACGTACACCCGGACCAGCTCGTTGACGCCGGGGGGCAGCTCGTCGCCGTCCTCGCGGGAGAACACCCGCACGCCGATGACCTTGCCGGACTCACCGTGCGGCACCTTCAGCGAGGTGTCCCGGACCTCCCGGGCCTTCTCACCGAAGATCGCGCGCAGCAGCCGCTCCTCCGGGGTCAGCTCGGTCTCGCCCTTCGGGGTGACCTTGCCGACCAGGACGTCTCCGGTCTGCACGTCGGCACCGATCCGGATGATCCCGCGCTCGTCGAGGTCGGCCAGGACCTCTTCGGCGACGTTCGGGATGTCCCGGGTGATCTCCTCCGGGCCGAGCTTGGTGTCGCGGGCGTCGACCTCGTGCTCCTCGATGTGGATCGAGGAGAGCACGTCGTCCTGCACGAGGCGCTGCGACAGGATGATCGCGTCCTCGTAGTTGTGCCCCTCCCACGGCATGAAGGCGACCAGCATGTTCTTGCCGAGCGCCATCTCGCCGTTGTCGGTGCACGGGCCGTCGGCGATGACCTGGCCGGCCTCGATCCGGTCGCCCTCGTTCACGATCGGCTTCTGGTTGATACAGGTGCCCTGGTTGGAGCGGCGGAACTTGGCCAGCCGGTAGGTGCGCCGGGTGCCGTCGTCGTGCATGACGGTGATGTAGTCGGCCGAGAGGTCCTCGACGATGCCGGCCTGGCCCGCGACGATCACGTCACCGGCGTCCTTGGCCGCGCGGGCCTCCATGCCGGTGCCGACCAGCGGCGCCTCGGAGCGCAGCAGCGGCACCGACTGGCGCTGCATGTTCGAGCCCATCAGCGCGCGGTTGGCGTCGTCGTGCTCGAGGAACGGAATCATGGCGGTGGCCACGGACACCATCTGCCGCGGCGAGACGTCCATGTAGTCGACCTCGTCCGGCGGGATGAACTCGACCTCACCGCCCTTGCGGCGGACCAGGACGCGGTCCTCGGCGAACGTGCCGTCGGGTAGCAGCGGCGTGTTCGCCTGCGCCTTGACGTGCCGGTCCTCCTCGTCCGCGGTCAGGTAGTCGATCTGGTCGATGACCTGGCCGTTGACGACCTTGCGGTACGGCGTCTCGACGAACCCGAACGGGTTGACCCGCGCGAAGGTCGACAGCGAGCCGATCAGACCGATGTTCGGGCCTTCCGGCGTCTCGATCGGGCACATCCGGCCGTAGTGGCTGGGGTGCACGTCACGGACCTCGAAGCCGGCCCGTTCCCGGGACAGACCACCCGGGCCCAGCGCCGACAGGCGGCGCTTGTGGGTCAGACCGGCCAGCGGGTTGGTCTGGTCCATGAACTGCGAGAGCTGGCTGGTGCCGAAGAACTCCTTGATGGAGGCGACGACCGGCCGGATGTTGATCAGGGTCTGCGGCGTGATCGCCTCGACGTCCTGGGTGGTCATCCGCTCACGGACGACCCGCTCCATGCGCGCCAGGCCCAGCCGGACCTGGTTCTGGATGAGCTCGCCGACCGTGCGCAGTCGCCGGTTGCCGAAGTGGTCGATGTCGTCGACCTCGTAGTCGGCCGGGTCGGCACCCGCGTGCAGCTTGACGACGTACTCGATCGTGCGCACGATGTCATCCTCGGTGAGGACGCCGACGTCGTGGGTCACCTCGAGGGAGAGCTTCTTGTTCACCTTGTAGCGGCCGACCTTGGCCAGGTCGTAGCGCTTCGGGTTGAAGAAGAGGTTCTCCAGCAGGGTCTGCGCCGACTCCCGCGTCGGCGGCTCGCCCGGGCGCAGCTTGCGGTAGATGTCGAGCAGCGCGTCGTCCTGGCTGGCGGTGTGGTCCTTCTCCAGGGTGACCCGCATCGACGGAAAGTCGCCGAACCGCTCGAGGATGCGCGCCTCGTCCCAGCCGAGCGCCTTGAGCAGCACGGTGACGGACTGGCGGCGCTTGCGGTCGATCCGGACGCCGACGGTGTCGCGCTTGTCGATCTCGAACTCGAGCCAGGCACCCCGGGAGGGGATCACCTTGCAGGAGTACAGGTCCTTGTCGGAGGCCTTGTCGAGGCTGCGCTCGAAGTACACGCCAGGGGACCGGACGAGCTGGCTGACCACCACGCGCTCGGTGCCGTTGATGACGAAGGTGCCCTTGGGGGTCATGAGCGGGAAGTCGCCCATGAACACCGTCTGGCTCTTGATCTCACCGGTGGTGTTGTTGGTGAACTCGGCCGTCACGAACAGCGGGGCCGAGAAGGTCATGTCCTTGTCCTTGCACTCCTCCACGGAGTACTTGGGGGGCTCGAACCGGTGATCCCGGAAGGACAGGGACATGGAGCCCGAGAAGTCCTCGATCGGGGAGATCTCCTCGAAGACCTCCTCCAGACCGGAGGTGATCGGAACATCGTCCCGACCCGAGTCGATGGCCTCCTGAACCCGCTCCGCCCAGGCGTCACTGCCGATCAGCCAGTCGAAGGACTGCGTCTGAAGAGCAAGGAGGTCCGGGACCTCGAGGGGCTCAATGATCTTAGCGAACGAGATGCGGGAGGAAGAGCGCGAGGCGGCCAAGGTGGTCCTTCCGGTGGCCTGATCGTCGGGCTGGCGTCGCGGACGTCAAGGATCCGTCGGGGGTGGTCAGGTGATCAGTGTCTCGCTACGGTTGTCGGGAACGGCGGCGGGGGTGCCTCGCCGGTGAGAGGATGACCGCGGGACGTATGTCGCGGGTGGCCGGTCGGCTGGCTGCCGGCTCGGCACCCGGTCACGCGGTCGGAGTAAGCCCTCGTCCCGCAGCGGGATCCGTCGGTTCCTGGTCCATCGGTCCGCGAAGCCGCACCCGATCGGTGTGACTGGCGTTCGGCTGACTGCGGGCACGCCGAAGGGCCGTCGCGGCGCGAGCGCGCGGCGACGCCGGTGTCCGCTGAGAACAACGGGTCGGTGCACGGGCGTTGGGATCCTCGGTGTGGCTGCTAGAAGCCGTGCCAGGCACCAGCACGGCCGCGCGCCTTCACGTCGAACCGGGATCCGCCACAGACGCGGCTCCGGCGAGCAACCGGGGCCACCCGGCGGCGTGGACCAGACCCCCACTGGAGAGCCCGACCTCGCCGGGGAACCGGCGTCAGCGGAACCGATGCAACGAAAAGGGCAGCGCAAACTAGCAGTGTAGCCGACAGGCACACCGCTGGCAAGGCCATGCGCGGCTGAACCGCGCGCAGGGAACGTAGCTCACCGCATCTGCTTCCCGACGAGTGTTCGCGACATGATGGAACCCCGATCCACTGAGGCAGTCAACCCCCTTGGAAAAACGTCACGAACCGCCCGACCTGCCCAACCCCTTGCGTAGCAGCGTATCCGGGCATTTCGCCGGCCTGACATGCCACGGGCCGGGACACCCTGGAGGTGCCCCGGCCCGCGACCGCAGCTGCTGCGCGGAGCGCGTGTGCGCGCCCGTCGACTACTTGACGGTGACGGTTGCCCCGGCGCCCTCGAGAGCCGCCTTGGCCTTGTCCGCGGCCTCCTTGGCGACCTTCTCCAGGACCGGCTTCGGCGCACCGTCGACGAGGTCCTTGGCCTCCTTGAGGCCCAGGCTCGTCAGCGCGCGCACCTCCTTGATGACCTGGATCTTCTTGTCGCCGACGGACTCGAGGATCACGTCGAACTCGTCCTGCTCCTCGGCGGCCGCGGCCTCGCCGCCCGCACCGCCGGCGACCGGCCCCGCGGCGACGGCGACCGGTGCCGCGGCGGTGACGCCGAAGGTCTCCTCGAACTGCTTCACGAACTCGGAGAGCTCGAGCAGGGTCAGTTCCTTGAACGCGTCCAGCAGCTCTTCGGTGGACAGCTTCGCCATGGTGGCGTTTCCTTCCTCATCGGTCCGTGCTCGGCGCCGGCGCCCGGCAGGGTGTCTCCGGGGCAGCGTTCGGCGTCTGTGTCGGGGCGTCTGTAACGGGAGACAGTGGTGCTGTGGTTCAGCCCTGCGGCCGGGACGTCACTCGGCAGCTACGGGCTCGGCCTCGGCCGGGGCGCCCCCGCCCGCGGCGCGCGGGGTTGGCGGGGGGGGGCCGGG
>NZ_JAMQQG010000329.1 GCF_023716925.1 Frankia sp. R82 | reverse complement strand
GGGGGATGCCGACGCGGCCTCGACGGCGCTGCTCGGACGCACCGGCGCCGCACCCGCGGCGCCCACCACGGCGACCGTCCGGGACCGGCGCAGGCGCCCGAACGACCCGGATGCGCGCTCCCCTCGGACGTCCGCGACGCAGGTGGCATCGAGGACGTCCGGTTCACCGAGCAGATCCGGGAAGGCGACGAAGACCGGCAAGACCGGCAAGACCGGCAAGGCGGGGCCGAGCCTCGGCCAGGCCAGCGGGATCATGGCGATCGGCACGATCGCCTCCCGGGCCTCGGGCTTCCTGCGCACGGTCGCGATCGCCACCGCGATCGGCACCGGCGCCGTCGGCGACGCCTACAACGTCGCGAACACCACCCCGAACATCCTGTATGACCTGCTGCTCGGTGGCATCCTGACCAGCGTTGTCGTCCCGGTGATGGTGCGTGCCGCGAAGGAGGATCCGGACGGGGGGGATTCGTTCGCCTCGTCCCTGCTCACCCTGATGATCCTCGGGCTCGGGGTGGCGACCGCGATCGGCATGGTGGCGGCGCCGTGGATCACCGATGCCTACCTGGACGCGAATCCGGCCGAGCAGGCGCTGGCCACCGATCTGCTGCGCTGGTTCCTGCCCCAGATCGTGTTCTACGGCGTCGGGGCGACGATCGGGGCGATTCTCAACGTCCGGCGTTCGTTCGCCGCGCCGATGTTCGCGCCGATCCTGAACAACGTGCTGGTCATCGCGACCTGCGTGGCGTTCATCTATCTGGTGTCAGGCCCGCGTCCACCGGGGGTGAGCGGACCGAAACAGATCACCGACACCCAGATCACAGTGCTGGCCGGCGGCACCACCCTGGGCGTGGTCGCGATGACCCTCGCCCTGCTCCCGGCGCTGCGCAAGGTCGGTTTCCGGTATCGGCCGCGCCTGGACCTGCGGCATCCGGAGCTGCGCTCGGCGGCCCGCCTGGCCGGCTGGACGCTGCTGTTCGTCGTGGTCAGCCAGGCCGGCTATCTCGTGATCGTCAACCTGTCGACGGCGTCGACGGCCTACACGATCTACACCTACGGCTACCAGATCTTCCAGCTCCCCTACGCGATCATCGGTGTCTCGGTGATCACGGCGCTGCTGCCGCGGATGAGCGGGCACGCCGCCCAGGACCGCCGGGATCTCGTCCGCGCCGACATCTCGACCGCGACCCGGGTCGCGGCCACGGCGATCGTTCCGGCGGCGTTGTTCCTGCTGGCGCTGGGCCGTCCGATCGCGGTGGCGGTGTTCCACCACGGCGCGGTGGACTACCACGACGCGATCGCCATCGGTGACACGCTGAGCGCCTTCGCGCTGGCCCTGGTGCCGTTCTCGCTGTTCCAGGTGCAGCTGCGGGCGTTCTACGCCTACCAGGACAGCCGGACGCCGGCACTGGTCAACATGGGCGTGGTCGCGGTGAACGTGCTCGGCGCCCTGGTGCTCACGGTGCTGGTGCCCGAGAAACACCGCGCGCCGGCGCTCGCCCTCGCGTTCGCAGCCGCCTACCTGGTCGGCCTAGCGGCGGCCACGACCCTGCTGCGCAGGCGGCTCGGCGGGGTGGACGGCAACCGCACCGCCCGGGTCATCACACAGGTGGCGATCGCCGCCGGACTCGGGGCGGTGCTCGCGTCCCTGGTGGCCCGCGGCATCCGCGGTGTGCTCGGCACCGGCTGGCTGACGTCCGGCCTCGCTGTGGTCGTCGCCTCGGGACTCGGCGGCGCCCTGTTCCTCGCCGCCGCCGTCCGGATGAACGTCCACGAGGTCAACGCGCTGTTGGCGGCCGTCCGCTCGCGTCTTCGACGGGGTCGGCCCGCCGGTGGGCAGCCACGCCGACAGGCCGGTGCCGGGCCGCGCTGACAACGGTGCTGCCCGGCGCTGGACCGGGCCGATGCCCGGTACCGGCACCATCGGGCCGAACAGGCGTAGCCGGGCGGGTCGACCCTGATCGGCCCCACCCGTCACACCCGGTACACAAGGGCGAGTTGTCCCAAGACATGCGCGAGATCCATGGGCCCTCCTCGTACACTGGACACGCTGTGCGCGGGCCCCGCCCAACGTCGCCGGTGAACCAGGCGCAGCGTCCCGCCGGTAGCGTCGGTGGCGCCGCGAGGTGTGCCGCGCGATGAGGAAGCTGCGGGGTTACGCCCACGGTTGCGGCACGCTGGGCGGAACCCTGCCCGGGTGAGGTAGGGAAGCCCGACACCGGATCGTCCTCGTCGGGCCCGTGGACGACGGAGGCGCTGTGGTCGACGGAAGCAACCGACCGCAGGTCGGGGACGTCGACGACGGCCTGGCCACGAACATCTCCGGGCCGCTGGGAGCCAGCACACCGGGCGGCACCGCGGTACTGGCCGAGACCGTCCTCGACCGTCGCTACCGGCTGATGTCGGCGCTCACCACCCGCGGCCCGGTGACCCTGTGGCGCGGCGATGACAACGTACTCACCCGGCCGGTCGCGGTGCGCATCGTCGAGCACGACCAGCTCACCTCGGACGACCAGGCCCCCGGCGCCGACCACGAGCAGGCGGCCCGGCGGCTGCTCGCCGCCGCCATCAACTCCGGCCGGCTGGTCCACCCGGGTGCCGCGTCCACCTACGACGCCACCACGACGACCACCGGTTCACGCCGCATCTCCTACGTCGTCTCCGAATGGGTGGACGGGCGCACACTGCGTCAGCTCACCGCGCCGGGCCCGCTACGCCCCGAACAGGCCGGCGCGGTGGTGCTCGCCGCCGCCCGGGTGATCGCCGCCGCCCACGAGCGCGGCATCCACCACGGCGACCTCAACCCCGGTGACGTCATCGTCTCGAGCCACGGCACCGTCAAAATCATCGATCTGGAGATCGGCGGCGTCCTCGCCCAGCTCGAGCGGGCCGGGCGGCGAGCTGTCGGCGACGACGACGGCGACGACCATACGGCCGGCCGCGCGGCGGATCCAGAAGCCACCCAGGTGACGGGCAGCCTCGGCCCGGACGCGGGCAGCCCGGACGCGGCCGCCGCCTCGGATCTGCACGCCCTCGGCGGTCTGCTCTACGCCGGCCTGACCGGCCACTGGCCGCTGGGCAACGACCCGAGCCTGCCGGCCGCGCCGCGTTCCGGTGGCCGCCTGCGCACCCCTCGCCAGGTCACCCCCACGGTCCCCCGCGACCTGGACGCCATCACCATGGCCGCCCTCGGGGACGACCGGGCCGGCGAGCCGATCACCACCGCAGCCGAGCTCGTCGAGGAACTGGAATCGATCAATCCGGTCGACGCCGTGCTCGACACCGGTCTGATGAGCCTCGGCGACGGCCCCGCCAGCACCGAGGCGATGGACGTCGACTCCTACGACTCCACCGGCTACCAGTCGGCGCCGAACTACCCGTCCCAGAACCGCTACGGCGACACCACCGACTATCCCGGACCGGGCCGCGGCGGGCGTTACGACGACCGTGGCGGCCATCCGAGCGGGCCCCGCGGCGGGTTCGACACCCGCGGCGGCTACAACGAGGGCGGGTACCCCGCCGGCCGAGGCGGCTACCCGCCGGGCGAGCGTCACCCGTCCGGGCCAGGACGCGGTCGCGGCGGTCATGCCGCCCGGGGCAGCGGCAGCCGGCCGGCCTCGCCGCTGGCCCGGATCCTGCCCTGGATCGCCCTCGTCGTCATCGTGATCGTGATCGCCGTGGTCGCCGTGGTCGCACTGAACGGCAACAACGGCAAAAAGGGTGGTGCTTCCCCGACCACGACGACCTCCGGCCAGGTCAGTTCGACCGACAAGCCGATCAGGCCGGTGAACGTCGACTCGTTCGATCCGAACTCCGCCGATTCGGACAAGACCGAGAAGCCGGGCGAGGTGGCGAACGCCACCGACGGGAACCCGTCGACCGTCTGGCACACCGAGGGGTACTACTCGGCCAGGTTCGGTGGGATCAAACCCGGGGTGGGGCTACGGCTGGACTTCGGCCGCGCGATCACACCTGCCCGCGTGACGGTGCAGATCGGTTCGGAAGGCCCGGTGTCGTTCGAGCTGCGCAGCTCGTCGAGCAAGGACAGTTCGATCGAGGGCTACCGGGTCGTCGTGCCGCAGTCCACCGGCTCCGGCACAGTGAACGTGCCCATGTCCTCCGACCTCGCTCCGGCCCGGTACTGGGTGCTCTGGCTGACCTCTCTTCCGGCCGTCTCCCCACCGCCCGCGGATGGCAAGCCGTACCGGGCCTCCATCGCGGAGATCACCTTCTTCTCCTAACCGGCAGCCAGCCGGCAGCCAGCCGGCAGCCAGCCGTCGACCTGGGCGACGTACCGCCTGCGCGTGCTCTGACGGGTGATGTCCACGCTGATGGCGGGTTGCCCACGCCGCCCGTTCGAGCCATGTTCCCGGTCCAGGCAGGCCCGCCCCCGACGGGCGCGCACAGCGACGACCGGACGGACCGGGGAACCCGGGAGCGTCGTCCACCGTCTGGAAGGAAGGGGCCGCATCGCACGGTGGGGTCCGGGTGCGGCCGAGGAGGTGATCGACGGTGGCGACAGACCCGCAGGACGACCGGTCACCGGCCACGCCGAGCCGTCCACCGTTCTCCCTCGGCCGTCCGCTGGTCCGCCGCGGCCGGGGCGCTGCCCGCCACCCGGACGTGGAGCTGCTCGACGCCCTCGCCGGCGGCGAGCCGGTCACCCGCTCGGCCCGCGAGCACATCGACGCCTGCCCCGCCTGCCGCGAGTCGGTGGCCGCGCTACGCCGGGTCCGCTCCGAGCTGTCCCGGCTCACCTCGCTGACGATGCCCGGTGACGTCGCTGAACGCATCCAGGCCACCCTGGCCATCCGCCTGCACACCACCGCGGCGCGGGCTACGGAGCCCGAGGGGCCCTCGCAGCCCGCCGATCCATCACGCACCGCCACCTCGGCGCCCCACCCGGCAGTCTCCCCCTCGGGGACCCAACATCCGGCAGCCCAACATCCGGCAGCCCACCGCTCGGCGGCCGACCTTCCGGCGGCGTGGGTTCCGCTGCCGGCGCCACTGTCAGACGCACCCGATCCAGCACCTGGCCGGCCTGGCCTGGTCTCGGTGGATCCGGCCGGGCCGGCCGATGCCACAGATCCGGCCGGGCCGGCCGGGCCGGCCGGAAAGCCGAGCGGGCCCGTTGACGTCTCCGGCCACCTGATGCGCGCCGGGACCGGGACCCGCGGGCGGCTCCCATTGGCCCGGCCGACGCCCATCCGGCGCGGACCGAAGCGGTCGCAGCGTCGGCCGCTCGCCGGGCGGAGCCCGGGCCGCGGGGCGGGCCTGTGGAACCCGGCTTCGGGCCGGCGTGACTGGGTCTCCATCGCAGCGGTCTGCATCGCCTTTCTCACCTTCGGCACGGCCCTGTTCGCCCTACACGACCTGCGCGGCGGCAGCGATCCGACGCTGCCTGAGGCCCGGGCAGCGTCGGAGCCCGGCACCGAGACGCGGTCGGCAGTACCCATGACGATGGTGGCCGACAGCCGGATGGCCGTGGTGCCCACCAACATCGTGCGGCACGGCGAGACGCTGCTCGACGGCAGGATCACCGGCTCGGTGGGGCTTGCCATGGGGCTGTCCGGGATGCCCGTGGGCGGCGCGGTGGCCCAGACCGCTCCTTCCGGCACGAGTCAGCAGGCCCTGGGCATCCTGCGATCCCAGCCGGCCGCCAGGGCGCCCGGAGCGGGCACCACCGGAGTGCGGGCGCTGTCCACCACGACGGCCAGCCGGCTGCGCGCGCTGCTGGACACTCCCGATCTGCGTACCTGCTACCAGAGTCTGCTGGCCCAGACGGGCGGGTTCATCCTCGGCATCGATCTGGTCCGTTACAACGGTCAGGCGGCCCTGTTGGTCGTACTGTCCGTGCCCAGCCAGCCTTCGGTAGGCCGCCTCGTCGTCGTCGACGCCGGCTGCGGGATGACCAGTTCGTCGACCGCTCCGCTCTACAGCGTGATCGCCAAACGCGAATAGCGTGGTCACGATCACGGAGCTGGGTAATACGTGCACCACCCGCGGGTGGACGATGGAATCAGATGCCACGCAAGTCCGTTGTCGCTGTCTGACACGGTCTCGCGGACCAGGCCGCCAACCGGATCCCGGCCGACGACCAGAACAGGTCGGACGGAACGGAAGCCGATGGGCTCCCCCGGGCCCTACCGGGATCGCGCAGTGTGAGAGGAGCGGGTGTGACAGCCCAGCAGCAGGTCCAGAATGTCGGCAGCCACGGCGAGGAGGCGTTCGCCGACGACGTCCGCGACGTCATCATCGTCGGGTCGGGGCCGGCAGGCTACACGGCCGCGATCTACACAGCTCGGGCCAACCTGCGACCACTCGTGTTCGAGGGGGCGATCGCAGCGGGCGGCGCACTGATGAACACCACCGAGGTGGAGAACTTCCCCGGTTTCCCGGAGGGCATCCAGGGCCCCGAGCTGATGGAAAGCCTGCGCAAGCAGGCCGAGCGGTTCGGCGCGGAACTCGTGCCCGACGACGTGACCGACCTCGACCTGACCGCCACCCCGAAGATCGTCAAGGTGGAGGACCAGACCTTCCGCGCTCGGACCGTCATCATCGCCACCGGTTCGGCCTACCGCAAGCTGGGCGTGCCGGACGAGGACCGGCTGCTCGGTCGCGGCCTGTCGGCCTGTGCGACCTGTGACGGTTTCTTCTTCCGCGACCATGACATCGCGGTGGTCGGCGGTGGCGACTCGGCCATGGAGGAGGCCACCTTCCTGACCCGATTCGCCCGGTCGGTCACGGTGATCCACCGTCGGGACAAGCTCCGTGCCAGCGCGATCATGCAGGAGCGGGCGTTCGCCAACGACAAGATTCGGTTCCGGTGGAACTCCGAGGTCACCGAGCTGCTCGGCGAGGACAAGCTCACCGGCGTCCGCCTGCGTGACACCGTCACCGGGCAGACCGACGAGCTGGCGCTTACCGGCCTGTTCGTCGCGGTCGGTCACGACCCGCGAACGGAACTGCTGCGCGGCCAGCTCGACCTCGACGACGCCGGCTACGTCCAGGTCGCCCATCCGACCACCCGGACCAACGTGGACGGCGTGTTCGCCTGCGGCGACGTCGTCGACCACACCTACCGGCAGGCGATCACCGCGGCTGGAACCGGCTGCTCGGCCGCCCTGGATGCGGAACGCTTCGTCGCCGCCAGTGAGGGCTCGGCCGAGGTCGCTACGGACGAAGGGGCCAGCGCGGCCCCCCGTGCCCCCGAGTCGCAGCCGGCCTGAGCAGCTGCCCGTCCGCACCTGACCCACCACCACGCTCACCAGATTCGACAGGGAGATCAATCATGGCAGGCAGTACCGTCACCGTTACCGACAGCACTTTTGCGACAGAGGTTCTCAAGAGCGAGCTTCCGGTCCTGGTGGACTTCTGGGCCGAGTGGTGCGGTCCGTGCAAGATGGTCGGCCCGGTTCTCGAGGAGATCGCCAAGGAGTACGGCGACAAGCTGCGCATCGTCAAGCTCAACATCGACGAGAACCCGCAGACCGCGCGGAACTACCAGATCATGTCCATCCCGACCATGGCTGTCTTCGTCAAGGGCGAGGTCGACAAGAGCATCGTCGGCGCGAAGCCGAAGGCCGCACTTCTGCGGGACCTCTCCCAGTACATCTGATCTGCCTGCGCTTCGCTTCTCCTGGACGGCCCGCCGAGCTTCACCGCCGGCGGGCCGTCCGCATTTCGCCGGCGCTGGCGCCGGCGCCGGCCCAGCTCGGCGAGCACACCGGTGCCTTCATGGCTTCCCGGACAGCCCGCCCGCATCGGTCAGGGCCGGAAGTTCCCCTTCCTGATGGGTCGGGACCACCCGGCCATGCCCTAGGCTTGAGATCCAGCAGATCCAGAATTCGTGGGTGAGGGGTCAGTTCGTCGATGCGGTGGTTCCGAGCTTCGGCCTCATCTGGACACATGGTGGGGCGGCCGAGCTGAAGGGTTTATGGACGTGAAACTGCTGCGGCTGGGAGACCAGGGACCCGTTGTCGCCGAGATTCGGACGACCCTGACGCATCTGGGGTTTCTGCCCGCGACGCCCCGGCAGGGCGGCGAGCGGACAGAGACCGACACCGGTCCTGCCACCACAGCCGCCAGCACAACGACCGACGCTCCGCGAACCGGGACCTCCCCCGCCAGCGTCCGCCGCACCGACGCCGCCCTGCCGGCATCGCCGTCCGGGAGCCTGTCCGCCGGCCAGCAGATACCGGCCTTCCCGGTGAGCTCGCAGTCCGACCATTTCGATCACACCCTTGACCGTGCGCTACGCGCCTTCCAGCAGAGCCGGGGCCTGTCCGTCGACGGCATCCTCGGACCGGACACCACCCGTGCGCTGGAGGAAGCTCGACACAACCTCGGCGACCGGCTGCTCTACCACAGCGCCGCGCACCCGTTCGTCGGTGACGACGTCGCGGCACTCCAGGAACGCCTGTCCAACATGGGGTTCGATGTCGGGCGCACCGACGGCATCTTCGGTCCACGCACGGAGAGCGCGGTGCGAGATTTCCAGCGCAACCGAGGCCTTGATGCCGACGGCCGCTGCGGGCCGCACACACTCGACGAGCTGGCGCGGCTACGCCGCACGGTGACCGGCGGCCGGCCGGACGTGCTCCGTGAGTCCGTCCGCCTCCTCGCCCGCGGCTCGTCCCTGCTCGGCGTCGTCATCGCACTGGATCCCGGGCACGGCGGCGACGACACCGGCATCGTCTGCAGCGGGCTGTGTGAACGCGACCTCATGGCGGATCTGGCCGACCGGTTGTCGACCAGACTGATCGACTCCGGACTCGAGTCGGTCCTCATCCACGCTCCAGACGAATCACTGACCGAACAGGAACGGGCCATCCGGGCCAATTCCCTCGAGGCCGACCTCCTGATCTCCCTGCACACCGACGGCAGTGACTCGCCGCAGGCCCAGGGCATCTCGGCCTACTACTACGGCACGACGCGCGGGTCGTCGGCAGTCGGCGAACGCTTCGCGCAGCTGGTTCAGCGGGAGATCGTTTCACGCACCAACATGTTGGACTGCCGGACCCATCCGAAAGCCTGGGACCTGCTCCGCCGGACCCGCATGCCGGCCGTCCGCCTGGACCTCGGCTATCTCACCAACGAGCACGATGCACAGGCCCTCGGTAGCACGCAGTTCCGCGCCGCAGTGGCCGAATCCGTTCTTGCCGCAACCCAGCGCCTGTTCCTCCCCCCCGAACTGGACGCACCCACCGGCCAGCTTCACGTCCCCCGCGTGGCCGGTCGAGCCTGACCCGCAGCCTCGCCGCCAGGCCACTCCTCTGGTAGCCCCACACCGCACACCTCGCCGAACGACCGGGCGCCGAGTGAACGCGCGTCAGGCATCTCGCCAGCAACCCGCACCGGCATCCGGCCGAACCCGCACAGATCAAGGTGGATCCATGCAGATCCAGGTGGACTAGCGGTGAGCGCGGCGAGAATGGAGCGGCTACCCCGAGGACCGAACCATGGCAGGGAAGAACGGTTTCACGTGAAACACCCTGCCAGGTGTTCCGAGGGTCGCCCCCGAGAGAGAGGGGTTTCACGTGAAACACCTCCCAGGGTCGTCCCGAGACGGCAGCCGGCCAGCCTAGGCTGAGTCCCATACGCTGCCGCCCACTGGACGACCAGGGCGACAGTCCGGGGGCCGACCGCTGGAGAGCCTTTTTCGATGAGCCGTCGCATCGCGAACATCACCTTGGACAACGTCGACGACCTGCCACTGCCGTGCCGCCGATGCGTGTTCTGGGAACTCGACCCGGTCGCCCGGAGCCGCGCGGAGGAGGCGGGCACCTCTGACATCGAGAAGGAGGCCTGGCTCTCCTCTGCACTCCTCGAATGGGGCAGTGTCGGAAAGATCGCTTATATCGACGAGATGCCAGTGGGGTTCGTCATGTTTGCGCCGCCGGCCTACGTGCCCAGATCCGCGGCCTTCCCCACAAGCCCGGTCTCACCCGACGCGGTGCTACTCATGACCGCGCTCATCATCGAGGAGTTCCAGGGCCAGGGTCTCGGTCGGATCCTCACCCAGGCGGTCGCCAAGGACATCCAGCGTCGGGGCTTCAAGGCCGTAGAAGCCTTTGGAGATATGCAGAACTCCGGGGCACGGTGCGTGGTCCCGGCCGACTACCTGCTGTCCGTCGGATTCAAGACGGTGCGACCGCATCACCGCTGGCCACGCTTGCGCCTCGAGGTGAAGAACGCCGTCAGCTGGCGGGAGGACGTGGAAGTCGCCCTGGAGCGCCTGCTCGGATCGATGACTCCCGAGGGCGTGCTCCGCAAGGTGGGCCAGGCCGGCAATCCCGCCTGACCTCGTCGCGACGCCGGCCGCAAGCTTCTCGAGG
The DNA here is from genome assembly GCF_023716925.1 of Frankia sp. R82. Classification (GTDB taxonomy): domain Bacteria; phylum Actinomycetota; class Actinomycetes; order Frankiales; family Frankiaceae; genus Frankia. Next base: position 10,929 of record NZ_JAMQQG010000329.1, on the reverse strand, counting down.
GAGACTGCGGCCGGCTTGGCGTGCGGACCAGCCTGGTACTACGGGCCGGCCTGGTACTACGACAGCTCGGCGCCTTGGGCGGAAAGGCCATCAGTCCCAGGGGACATCACCGCCATGATCCGCTCAAGATCCTCGATCGAGCCGAACTCGACGGTGATCTTTCCCTTCGAACGCCCCATATCAACCTTCACCCGGGTCTCGAACCGATCGGAGAGCTGATCGGCGAGCCGGGCGAGCACCGGCGAGGTTGCCTGCGGCCCTCGCGGCGCCCGCTTGCGTGGCGTGTCCTCGCCGAGCGCGACAATTTCCTCAACCGATCGGACCGACAGGCCTTCTTCGACGATGCGGCTAGCCAGCCGGTCCTGGGCCTCGGAATCCCGCAGCGACAGCAGCGCACGCGCATGCCCTGCCGATAGCACGCCCGCAGCCACCCGTCGCTGCACCGCGGGGGACAGGCCAAGCAGCCGAATGGTGTTCGTGACATGTGACCGGGACCGACCCATCCGGGTCGCGAGCTCCTCATGGGTAGCCCCGAAGTCCTGCAGCAGCTGCTCGTAGGCGGCCGCTTCTTCCAGGGGATTGAGCTGCTGACGGTGCAGGTTCTCCAGTAGGGCGTCCCGGAGCATCGCATCGTCGGTGGTGTCACGCACGATTGCCGGGATCGCGGTGAGCTCAGCGAGCTGAGATGCCCGTAGCCGCCGCTCGCCCATGACAAGTTCGAAGCGATCTCCGGACGTCGGCCGCACCACGATCGGCTGTAGCAGACCTACTTCCCGAAGACTGGCGGCCAGCTCCTCCAGGGCCTGCTCGTCGAAGTTCGTCCGGGGCTGGCGCGGGTTCGGGTCAATGGAGTCGACCGGCAGCTCGCGGAACGTGGCGCCATGCACCGGCAGAGGGCCCGTACCGCCGTCGGACGGCCGACTCGAATCATTGTGATCGCCGTAGTCGCCGGGGGAGTAATCGCCGTACTCTTCGACGCCGGACCGGCCACCGTCCCGTCCCGCCTCCTGCGGCGGCGGCGCAACCGGAATCAGTGCCCCCAGGCCGCGACCCAGGCCGCTACGCCGGGCGCTCACCTCGGCACCTCGGCCTGCTGCACTCCTCGCTCGGCCAGCTCCCGAGCCGCAGCCAGATAGGACAGCGAGCCGCGCGACGTCGGATCGTAGGTCAGGGCGGACTGGCCGTAGCTCGGGGCTTCGGCAAGCCGGACGTTTCGGGGGATGGTGGTCCCCAGCACACGGTCACCGAAATGTTCCTTGACCTCCTGGACGACCTGATCTGCCAACCTGGTACGCGAGTCGTACATGGTGAGCAGGATCGTCGACAGGCGCAGATCCTGGTTGAGGTGCGCCTGAACGAGTTCCACGTTGCGTAGCAACATGCCCAGCCCCTCCAGCGCGTAGTACTCGCACTGAATCGGGATGAGTAGCTCCCGGGCGGCGACCAGCGCGTTGACGGTCAGAAGTCCCAGGGACGGCGGGCAGTCGATGAAGACGTAGTCGACCTCTCGCTGCAGTCCCGCGATGGCCCGCCGCAGCCGGTTCTCCCGGGCCACCAGCGATACCAGTTCGATCTCCGCGCCGGCGAGATCGATCGTCGCTGGGGCGCAGTACAGCTCCGGGGCCTCGGCCGAGGCGATGAGGACCTCATCGAGCGGGCGGTCACCCAGCAGCACCTCGTAGATCGAGGGCACCCCGGAATGGTGGTCGATGCCGAGCGCTGTCGACGCATTGCCCTGCGGGTCAAGGTCGATCACCAGGACCCGCACCCCGTGCGAGGCCAGGGCCGCGGCAAGGTTGACCGTGCTCGTCGTCTTTCCCACGCCCCCCTTCTGGTTGGCGACCGAGATGATGCGCCGCCGGGTAGGCCGAGGGAATGGTTGTCGTCGTTCTGCCGCCAAGGCTTCCACTGCTGCTGCCGCCGCCGCTCCGATCGGGGTCGACCGGTCCAGTGGATCCAGCGAGGAGAGCGCGGACCCGTGGCTCCGAGCACTCCCGCCCCTCGATCCGTCCCGACCGATCAACGCTGTTTCACGTGGAACGAGACTGCCCACGTGTCGGCCGGTCACCGCCGGCCTCCCGTGGTCGCCATGAGTCCCGCGCCGTTCGTCTGACCTGTCTGCCATCGTGTCGCTCACCGTCGCCGCGCCCTTTCTTGCTCTCGGCCCGGGTAAGCTCGGCCGCTCGCACGGCACGAAGGACTCGGCTGGGTTCGTCCACCCGGCCCTCCCCGCACACCACGACATCCACCGGATGCCAACCCTGGGTTCCGAGACTGCCGCGCGCGTCCTGCAACTCTGCCAGGATCCTCGAACCGCGCATCGCCAGCATGACACCATCCGGTTGGAGCATCGGTAGGAGGATTGCACCCAAGCGCTCCAGGGGAGCGACCGCACGTGCGACGACCACCCCGAATCTACGACCGTCCGGGCCGATTCCGGCATCCGGCGCGCGGCCCCGGCGTACCGAAACCTGACTTTCCAGACCGAGTGTGGCGATCACCTCCTGCAGGAAGCGGCAGCGTCGTTCCATCGGTTCGAGTAGCTCGACCCGCAGGTCGGGGCGGGCGAGCGCGAGCGGGATACCGGGCAGCCCCGCCCCACTGCCCACGTCAACGACGTCGGCACCATCCGGGACAACCTCTGCGAGCACGGCGCAGTTGAGTACATGACGCTCCCAGAGCCGATCGGTTTCCCGAGGCCCGATCAGCCCACGTTCGACGCCCGCGGTCGCGAGTAGCTCGGTGTACCGCACCGCCTGCGAGAGCTGGGTACCGAAGATGTCGGCCGCGACCGGCGGCACGGGGAGCTGCGGGATGTCCGAAGGCACCGGCTGGGGGCCGGGGGGGTCGGATGTCTGGTCCGCGTCGCTCATCGCACACCTGACCGGGTGCGCCTGACCAGGCCGACGGCCTGGGGACATGCCCCACAGCTGGAACGCGTGCCCCAGCCGGTGGGAGTCGACGGAAGGCGGAACGGACGGTGGTCCGTGGCCGCGACCACGGACGGTACCGAAGACGAAGTCGATGAACCATGCACCCGACCAGCATCCCCGACCCGTTTCGGCCTTCGACGACCGCCGTAGATGAGGATCCATCCGGTTGCCCAGGGCAGCCACAGCCGCAAGGCCGAGGTACGTAACCGTGTGCTCAACCCGGCTCGGGAGAAACGTCCGGCACGGCCGAAGCAGATCAGATCTGGGTGGCAGGGGTGAACCCGAGCGAGCGGACCGGATCAGCGGGCAGCGGCTACCGCGCGGCCGGGCTCGCTGGCGATGGCGCCGGTGACGGCGGTGGTGGCGGCGCCCGGAGAGCAGTGGTTGTAGGTGGTCAGGGTGCCGGTCAGGCGGAAGGTCCAGGTCCGGGCCGGGCACCAGCCGGAGCGGGTGAGAGCGGTCAGTTGTCCGGTCAGGTCGCGGAGCTCGATGTCGAAAACGAACACGAGCAGGTGCCGCGGCGGAGTAGGCCGGCTGGTGATCTGGGCGGCCAGCGGAGCTGTTGATCCGCCGAAGAAAATCGTGTCGGCCCGGGCGATCCGCGGCGGCCGGCCGACCTGTCCGGTTCTGGACGATCCCTGGGCCACGACCGCGGCTGCGGCGTCGGTGGCCCCGGCGGACCCGGCGGACCCGGCGGCCCCGGCGACCGGGCCGGTGCCGCGCGCCGGGTCACCGCCCCGGGCGGGCGGCAGATGTGATGGGTCGCGCGGGCCGTCGGCACTGGCCTCCATCGCGTACAGCCAGCCGGGACGAGCGAGGCGCCCCCCGACGGCGACCAGGTCGCCGGGGCCGGCGATCCGGCGGGTGGTGATCGCCGCGTCCACCATGAGGTCCAGACCGCGCATCCGATCACGGTGGTCCCACACCAGCCGGCTGCCAGCCAGGGAGTTCGCCGCGAGCAGCGTGCCGGAGCCGACAAGCGCGAGCAGGGCGACGACGACCAAGGCGAGACCCGCCGGGCCGGTTCCAGCCGTCAAACGGGGTGAAAATACAGATAGTGACCGTATAAATACGAGTGAGCGTGGGGGTAGGGCAGGGTCCGAGGTGGACAGGCCTTCAGCGTCGACCTGAGGGGCCTTGCCGGGGCTTTGACGCCTCAGTGCCAGTGAGAGCCATTGCGTCGCCCGCTCAACGCCCACCAGAACCACAACGATCACCATCGGGACGACGAAGAGGTTCGTCCGGGTGGGTCCGAAAGGCCAGTAGCGCCCAGCGCTCGCGGCCAACATCATCAGCTCCGCACCGCCGAGCGCCGCGAGCAGCAGCCGTCCGTCCGGGCGTCGAGCCAGGATCCGTGCGCCAAGCCCGCCGGCGCCGGCAACGACGAGTGCGAGCAGCACTGCCGCCGCCGGGCCGAACGGTCCCGTCGGCAGGCTGCCGTGGACGAGGCTCGGATCGAAGCGGTCGATACCCGGCGGGGAGCCGGTCAGGGTGAGGCGGACCTGGTCAACGACGAACCGCAGCGCCGCGAGCGGTCCACGGCCAGCGATGAACTGGCGATCCCAGTAGCTGCCGTTGCGCTGGCTGGACTGGTGAGCGACGAAGATGACGGTGTGCAGACCGGCGAGCACCAGCGCGGGGGAACATTCGAGTAGCCGCCACCGCCGAGCTGGGCCCCGCCGCAGGTCGACGGCCGCCAGCGCCACGATCAGGAAGATGCCGGGGACGGCGAACAGGGCGAGCACACCCGCCCCGGCCCGCCGCGCGAGCCTTCCCCGCTCGAGCCGCCGCGGCGACAGGTTCCCAGCACCCACAGCGGTCGCAGACGAGTCCACCATCCACAGGGCGAGGATCGCGGTGGCCGCCAGAGTCTCCACCGCGTACGGCTTGAGCTGGGTTGCCAGGTCCAGAAAGGTCGAGTTCAGACAGACCCAGCCGGCCGCCAGCACGGCTGCGGCGATCCCGGTGAACCGACGGGCGACAATCACCATGGCGGCGCCGAGCAGCGGCACGGCGGCGAAGCCGGGCAGCCGCAGCGCCCAGCTGTGCCAGCCGAACGCCTCACCGCACAGGCGGGTGAGGCCGAACCAGCCCAGCGCCGACGGGGTGTTCGCCACCGCGAGTTCGGCCCACAGTGACCGGGCCGGCTCGCTGACCACGTGGGCACGCCAGATTTCGTCGTACCAGAAGGGCCTGCTCAGGTAGGCCTGCAGCAGACCCAGCACACCGGCGACAACCGCGGCGACGACGGCGGCGGTGAGCACCGTCGCCCGCCGCCTGGGAGGGTGCCGCACCGTGGCGTCAGTCAAGCAGGATGACGACCCGCCGGCTCGGTTCCTCACCCTCGGATTCGCTGTGCACCCCGTCGATCTCGGCGATGACGTCGTGAACGACCTTGCGCTCGAAGGGCGTCATCGGCGCGAGTGTCTCCGGTTTGCCCTGCTCGAGGGCCTGCGCCGCGACCTTGATGGCGATCTGGCGCAGTTCGATCCGACGCCGCGCCCGGTGGCCGCCGACGTCGAGCATCAACCGGCTCCGGCTGCCGGTGCGCTGCAGGACCGCGAGGCGGGTGAGCTCCTGCAGCGCCTCGAGCGTCTCCCCACCGTTGCCGATCAGCTTGTCAAGTCCGTCGCCGACCACGGCCACGACCGCCCGGCCACTCTCGACGTCCAGGTCGAGGTCACCGTCCATGTCGACGATGTCCAGCAGGCCCTCGATGTAGTCCGCGGCGATCTCACCTTCCTGTTCGAGATCGGCGAGACGTCGCTTCTGCGGGGAGACGTCCGCCTCGGAGGCGGAGTGCTCGTCGGTGACCTCGGCTCCATCCACAGCCAGGTCGGGTGCCGAACCGGTCATCAGTGCTTCTCCAGGGGAACGGGGGGCGGCGGAGCCGAGATTACGGGATGCCCCTGCCCGGTGACATCATCGGGGTGGCCGGCGGGGATCTCCCCGGTGCCCGGCCCACCTGTCCCGGTCACGGGTCAACCGTGCGGCCGGACGCGGCGACGGTCAACGGCGCCCGCCGGGCCGTTTGCCCTTGCCACGTTGTTTCTTGGCCGGACGGGATCCACCGACCTGCCGACGCACCCCCGGACCCGCAGCCGAACCCGGCTGGCCCGCGGTCGGCGCGGCGCTGTCCGGCGCAGCACCCGTGGCCACGGAAGCGGCCGCCCCGGCGCTCGTCTCCGTGGACTTCGGCGCCGATCTGGCCGCACCGGTAGCCGCCCCGGTGGACTTCACCGACGAACGGGCCGCGCCGCTGCGCGAGCGAGTACCGGGCGGCGCCGTGGACGATCCCGAGGCGGTCTTCGCCGTAGCGGCCGAGGTGGCCTCGCCGGCTGCCTTGGTCAGGCTCGGCCCCTCGGAACCGGAACCGGTTGTCGCGGGCCTGGGCCGGTTCTTCGCCTTGGCACCGGCCCGCACGCCGGGTGCCGGCCGGGCCGGGCCGGGCGTCGTCCCCTCGCCGGAGGCACGCGCGCCGGCGGGACGACCACTCGCGGACAACGGCTTGATCGGCGGCATCTTCTTGATGACGAAGAACTGCTGCCCCATGCTCCACAGGTTGGTGGTCAACCAGTACAGCAGCACCGCGACCGGGAACCGGAAACCGAACACGGCCAGCATGATCGGCGAGCCGTAGAGCAGCACCTTCTGCACCAGCGCCTGCTGCGGATCCACCGGACCGTTGCGGGCCATGATCTGCCGCTGGGTCATATAGGTCGTGAACCCCATCAACACGATCAGGATGACCGCGAGGATCCTGACGTGGGTGGTGTTGATGTCGAGCAGCTCCACCAACTTGGCGTCCGAGTTGAAGGAGCTCGCCAGGGAGATCCCGCCCACCCTGGCGGAGGCGATCTGCTGCACCTGGTGCGCGGACAGGCCGACCCGTGGCCGCCACTGACCGTTGACCGGCGCCAGGTGGGTGAAGACATGGAACAGTGAGATGAACAGCGGGATCTGCAGCAGGATCGGCAGACAGCCGAGCAGCGGATTGCCGTGCTCGCGCTGCAGGGCCATGATCTCCTGCTGCATGCGCTGCTTGTCGTTGCCGTACTTCTCCCGGATCTCCTTGATCCGAGGCTGCATCATCTGCATCGTGCGTTGCGACTTCACCTGCTTGACGAACAGCGGGAAGATCAGTAGTCGCACGCAGACGACGAGCAGGATGACCGAGAAGGCCCAGGCGAAGAAGTTGTTCTCGCCGAGGATCGGGCCGAAGCCCTTGTGGAAGAAGACGATCGCGTTGGCGGCAAGATGATAAAGGGGGTCCAGCAACGTTCCTACTCCTCACGCCCACGGTCCGCGACCGGAACTGACGACCTCGGCCCGCGTCCCCACATCCGGCGGGCGTCCACACCCGCGGGACGGCACGCCCCGGTATCGAGCGCGCGCACGGGTGCCACCCTCCTGGGCTCGCGAACGACCCGCGACCCGCCGATGGTTCCCACCGGCCGGCTCCCGTGCACCCCGGGATCGCGGTCAGACAGCTCAACGCCGCTGGGAGCCTCGACGTTGCCAGGAACCGGGTCGTAACCACCGGCCGACAACGGCTGGCACCGCAACAGACGGGCGAGTGCAAGCAGACCACCACGCACTGCGCCGTGGCGATGCACGGCCTCGAGCGCATAGGCGCTGCAGGACGGTTCGAACCGGCACATGCCGGCATTGCGCCCCGACCACGCCGCCCGGTACAGCCGGACGAGCGAGGCGAGCGCCCACGCACATGGCCCCCGCACCGCGCCGGTGGACGTCCGGGCCAGCACCGGCCACCGGCGCCCGACCGGCCCGCCGGCCAGCAGCAGATCGACGACGACCACCACCGCCAGCAGCACCATCACGGCGGCGGACCGCCCGGTCACCGGGCACCTGCGCCGGTGGACACCCTCGGGCCGGCCGTGGTGCGTGCGGCTCGGGCCAGCGCGTCGTCCAGGGACCGACCGAGCCGGTCGGAGCTGGCCGCGGCGGCATCAGGCAGCGCACGCACGACGATCATCGTGCCGGGCGGCAGGGACCGCAGCCGGGTACGCATCTGCTCGCGCAGCCGACGACGGACCTGATTACGCACAACCGCTTTGCCTACCCGACGACCCACGACAAATCCAGCCCGCGCCGGTTCACCACTGGTTGTCCACACACTGTGGACAACCAGTGGACCGGAACGCGTCCGCCGACCCGCAGAGCCGACCAGGGCGTGATCGGCCCTGGACCGGACACGGGAACCGACGGGAAGCATGATCAGCCGCGGTATGACAGGAACCCCGCGTCAGGCGGAGAGTTCGCTGCGGCCCTTGCGTCGGCGGGAGGAGAGGATGGCGCGACCGGCACGGGTCCGCATCCGCAGCCGGAACCCGTGCGTGCGGGCCCGCCGACGGTTGTTCGGCTGGAAGGTGCGCTTGCTCACGTGAGAACTCCGTCTGCAGGGTGGACGCGGGCGGTGATCTTCGCGATCGCGGGGCGGACCACACCACACGGCCCCCACTCCACACGGCCCGCGTTGGCACATCCCACGACAAACGAAGCGGTCTAACACCGCGGTTCGACCTAGCGTACACATGCCGGCGCCCACGCCCGCCGGTCGGCCGCCCCGATCGGCGCATCCGCAGCCCGGCCGCCCCGGCCGCGGACCGGCGAAACCCGCGCGCGTCCGTCGTCATCCCGACGGCCCCGACACGGCGGGTGAGTCGGCACCTTACGATTCTGGGGGCGACCGACGACCCTGGGGACGACGGGACGCGCGTGCCAGCCGACACCAGGCCGTACCCGGCTTGCTGCGAACAGGTCGTCCCGCCCGCGGGCAGGCACCCTGACGTGTGGAAACGCCTCCGGAGAAGGCGATCGTCGGTAGCGCACAGCGGTCACGCGACCGCCCCGCGGCGCCGGTACCCGTCCCAGGAACCGGCAGCCAGGCGCCACGCCGGGTGCCCCGTCGCGGCCATGCACAGGTTGTGGACGACGATGTGGAGAACCATCGGGACGAAGCTGCCCGGTCGCCACCGGACCGGGACCACAACCGCTCGCCCGACCTACCCGCCCACCCGTGGAACCGTACCGCTCGCAACCGTACCGAACTGCCCGAGGAGCCCCCGTGTCCAACTCCCGCGCCGACTCCGTCGCCGGCCTGCCGTTCGGGGACGAGCCGGCAGGTGACCCGGACCTGGCCGCGGTCTGGCGCCAGGCGGTCTCCGGAGTCGCGGACGGCACATTGTCCGCCCAGCAGCGGGCCTGGCTGCGTCTCACCCGTCCGCTCGGCCTTGTGCAGGACACGGCCCTGCTGGCCGCTCCGAACGAGTTCACCAAGGAGCTGCTCGACTCGCGGTTGCGTCCGTTCCTGGCCACCGCCCTGTCCACCGCCTACGGCCGCGACATCAGGGTCGCGGTGACCGTGGAGCACCTGCCCGACCCGGAGCCGATGAGCGGCCCGATCCGGATCGTCCGCCCCGGCGGGAGTGCCTCCCCCGATCCGTCCGTACGCGTGCCCGGGCTGGGATCGAACGACCCGTTCCGGGTCCCCCCAGGCCACAGCGGTACCGCCAGCGGGACACGGCCGACGGTACCGGTCAACGGCGAGCTGCCCTTCCCCGACTCGGCCAGCCCCGACTCCCTGCCCTCGGACGCCCCGGTGTCGGGCTCGCTGTCCGCGGACCCGCGGGCCTCGGGCGCGCAGGGTACGGACCCGCTGTCACCGCAGGCGAGGGCTGCCGACGCGCACAGCATCGACTCTCGGAATATCGACTCTCGGGGCCTCGACTCTCGGGGCCTCGACGCACCGGCCGAGAGCATGGCGGCGATCCGGGTGGGGGCCGGCCTCGGGCGAGAGGCACCGTCGCCGGTCACCGAGACCGAGCCGGTCCAGGCCAGGCTCAATCCGCGGTACATCTTCGAGACGTTCGTCATCGGCGACAGCAACCGTTTCCCGCACGCGGCGGCGGTCGCGGTTGCGGAGGCACCGGCCAAGGCCTACAACCCGCTGTTCATCTACGGGGACTCCGGGCTGGGCAAGACGCACCTGCTGCACGCGATCGGCCACTACGCGCTGAAGCTGTACCCGAACACACGGGTGAAGTACGTGAGCTCCGAGGAGTTCACCAACGACTTCATCAACTCGATCCGCGATGACCGTCAGCAGGCCTTCCAGCGTCGCTACCGGGACGTCGACGTCCTGCTCGTCGACGACATCCAGTTCCTGGAGAACAAGGAGCGGACGCAGGAGGAGTTCTTCCACACCTTCAACGTCCTGCACGACGGCGAGAAGCAGATCGTCATCAGCTCCGACCGCTCTCCCAAGCAGCTCTCCGCGCTCGAGGACCGGCTGCGCAGCCGGTTCGAGTGGGGCCTGATGACCGACATCACCCCGCCCGACCTCGAGACCCGCATCGCGATCCTGTCCAAGAAGGCCGCGACCGAGCGCCTTCCAGTGCCGCCGGACGTCCTCGAGTACATCGCCACGCACATCGAGCGCAACATCCGCGAGCTCGAGGGCGCCCTGATCCGGGTCGCCGCGTTCGCGAGCCTGAACAAGTCCCAGGTGGACCGCACTCTCGCCGAGATCGTCCTGCGCGACCTGATCCCCGACGCCGGGAACCCCGACATCACCGCCCTCGAGATCATGAACGCGACCGCGGCCTACTTCGGCGTCTCCATGGACGACCTGTGTGGAACCTCTCGCAGCCGCGTGCTGGTCACCGCCCGGCAGATCGCGATGTACCTGTGCCGCGAACTCACCGATCTCTCCCTTCCCAAGATCGGCCAGCATTTCGGCGGCCGTGACCACACCACGGTGATGCACGCCGACCGTAAGATCCGCGGTCTCATGGCCGAGCGACGGGCCATCTACAACCAGGTCACCGAGCTGACCAACCGCATCCGCCTGCAGGCCCGCCAGCCCTGACCCGGGGGGGGGGGGGCCCCCCCCCCCCCCCCGGGGGTGGATCAGCGTGGGAAAGCTGATCACAGTGGCGAGGGAGGCGGGTGCCGGTGAAGCGTCGGCGTGTGC
>NZ_JAMQQG010000328.1 GCF_023716925.1 Frankia sp. R82 | reverse complement strand
GGCCAGCGGCGCTGTCACGCCCGGACGCGGCACCCTCGGCGGACGGGACACCCTCGGCGGACGCGAGGGGCCGGGCGGACGCGATGTCGTGGGCGCGAGCACCGGTGGCCCGGCGGGCGGTGACCGGGAGAGCCTCCTGCCGTATGTCGTGATCGTTCTGGTGGTAGCCCTGCTCGCCGGCGCCGCCGGGTACGTGCTCAACCGCCTGGTCGGACCGTCCCATCGTGAGCATGCCGGCGCACCGGCCGACCCGAGCGCCACCGCGGGGGTCACCCCGACCACGGGCACCGCACCACCCCTGGGCACCGGGCCGGGCTCGACCACTCCCCCGGGCGCCGCGACCAGCTCGACCGGCGACGTCGCAGGGGGGCAGAGCGTCGGCGGCCTGACCGCCGAGCAGATCGCGATCAGACTCCAGGCGGCGGGCCTGCCGCTGCGCACCACCGTGGTCTACACCGGCGCCACCGATCCCGATCATCTGCTGGGCACGACCGGCGGATACACGAGCCGGGTGGCGTTCCGCGATCCGCGGGTCGGCGCGAACGAGGTCCAGGGCGCTCCCACGGGTGCCATCGAGCGCGGCGGGGCGATCGAGGTGTTCCCGGATGCGACCTCCGCCCAGCGCCGCGCCCGTGCACTGCTCACCGTCACCGCAGAGCACGATCTGGTGACCGAACACGTCTACCGGCGGACCGGCATCGTCCTGCGGGTATCCCTGGTACTGACCGATGCGCAGGCCCAGGCCTACCGAACAGCCCTGGCGCAGCTTTCCCTGCCTGGCTGAGGTTCCCGGCCCGGCTGAGGTTCCCGGCCCGCCTGAAGGTGCGCTGCCCTCCGGCTACCACCGGTGCGATGGCGTGGGACAGGATGGCGGCATGGACATTCACGCGTTCTACCGGACGGACCCGCGGCGGCAGTCCTCGGAGGAGGTCCCGTTCGGCGACGGCTGGACGGACCATCGGGACAGCCACAGCACCTACCGACTGAACTGGGTGGCGGACACCGGCGAGATCTACGCCGTCCGTGAGCCCCATCCCGGCGGGATCCTCGCGCGCTACCTCGACCAGCTCGACGTCGACCAGGCGGACGTCAGCGCCCTGCGGGTGGAGATCCTCGCGGTCGCTGACCGGCCGGCGATCGAGGCGGCGCTCGCCGGCTGGCCGGCCGTGATGGCCGAGCACGACAGCCTCCGCTGGGCTCGCGCCCAGCTGGCTGCGCTGTCTGCCCCGTCCACCGCCACCTGAGGCGTCCGCGGCCGCCTCGAGACGGCGGACGCGCCGTTCACTCGGCGGTCGCGGGTTCCGCCGAGGGTGCCGCGAGCCAGGCGAGCAGGGTGCGCACGCCCCAACCGGTGCCGCCGCGGCTGATCTCGCCGTCATCGGAGTCGGACCGGGCGGCGCCGGCAATGTCCAGATGCGCCCAGGGGACGGCGCCGACGAACTCGCGCAGGAACAACGCGGCGATGATCGATCCGGCGCCCACATCAAGGGCCCGGCCCATGTTCGTGAGGTCCGCGACGGTGGAGTCGAGCGCGGGGCGGTACTCGTCGGTCAGCGGCAGGCGCCACACCTGCTCGCCGACGGTGTCAGCGGCGTCGGACACCGCGGCGGCAAGCGCGTCGTCGGAGCTGAACAGGCCGGCGGTGCGCCGCCCGAGGGCGACGGACACCGCGCCGGTGAGCGTGGCCAGATCCACGAGGACGTCCGCACCGAGCTCGCCGGTCGCGTAGGCGAGCCCGTCGGCGAGCACCAGGCGGCCCTCGGCGTCGGTGTTGAGCACCTCGACGGTCGTTCCGCCCCAGCAGGTGATGACGTCCCCGGGCCGCATCGCCTCGGCACCGATCATGTTCTCGGCGAGACACAGCAGCCCGGTGACCCGGCCCGCAACACCCAGCGCCGGCAACGCGGTCATCGCGCCGAGGACGGCGGCGGCACCCGCCATGTCGGTCTTCATCGCGATCATCGAGACGGCCGGCTTGAGCGACAGGCCACCGGAGTCGAACGTGATGCCCTTACCGACAAGAACCCGGTGCCCCGGCGCCCGGACCGCGCGGTCCGGGTCGCTGGTGCCGCCGGCGCCACCGGTGGGTGGGCCCGCCGGCCCGGTGTACTCGATCCTTACGAGGTAAGGCGGACGCGGCGAGCCTCGCCCGACGGCGCACAGGCCGCCGAAGCCCTGCTCGGCGAGCTGGTCCGGCCCGAGCACGTGGGCGGACAGCCCGGCGGCGGTGGCGATCCGCACGGCGCGCTCGGCCAGCCACTGCGGCGATTTCAGCAGGCTCGGCGTGTTCACCAGATCGCGCGCGAGGCACACGGCCGTCCCCACCGTCTGCGCGGCCCGTAGCCCCGCCCGGACCGCGGGGTCGTCCGCGAGACCATCGCCGAACACGACGACCTCGCGGAGCCCCCCGCTGTCGTTGGCAGGGCCATCACCGTCCACCGCGGCACCACCGTCCACCGCGGCACCACCGGGCACCGCGGCACCACCGTCCACCGCGGCACCACCGGGCACATCCGCGGGAGCCGCCGCGGCGGGGATGTCCTCGGGCGCAGCGAGCCGATCCAGCAGACCGGCGATGCGATAGGCGCCGAGCGCCAGCCCTTCGGCGAACGCACGCAGCCCGCCGGACGTCAGCTCGGAGCCCGCGACCAGGGCAACGCGACCCACTGATCCCGACCGACGAGCCAGCGCAGCGCCGGCCGCGCGCCAGTCCGCCGGACGACCTTTGCCCACACCCACCACGAGCAGGCGCCGCGGCCGATCAACTGCGTCGCCCGGTTCCCCGGGCGCGGCGGTGCGGGGCACGGCCAGCATCGAACCCGCGTCCCCGCGCAGCGACTCGGACTCGATCAACACGTCCAGGCGGATACCGAGATCACCCGCGGCCCGCCCGGCGGCGTCGTCGAACCGCGGCCCGTCCGCCCCCGCGGCCACCACGACAGCGACGGCCGCAGCCCCGACGTCCACGACCGGCCCGGAGCCCAGCACGACGCTGGGAAGCGGCGCGGTGAACTCGCCGACCGGCGAGACCGACGTCCCCGGCCCCGCCACGGCGGACCCGGTCATACGAGCTGCCCGGTCATGCGACGTGCCCAGTCATGGGACGGACCCTTCTCGACACCGGCTGCTCCTCGCCACGGCGTGGCGCGGTGTCGCGTGAGCTAGCTGACCACGGTCTTGAGCGCGTCCCCCAACGCACCTGCCTCATCGGCGGTGAGTTCCACAACGAGCCGACCGCCCCCCTCCAGCGGGACACGCATGACGATGCCGCGCCCCTCCTTGGTCACCTCGAGCGGACCGTCACCCGTCCGCGGCTTCATGGCCGCCATCGGTGCACCTCTTCCTGCCGTCGGACCTGCGTCTGACGTCGATTATCCCGTAGACCTGACCGCAAACCGAAACACGTCTCCCCGCGCAATCACAACGGTCGCCGGTGTCGGCGTCACAAGGTGGGCATCCGGTGTCGAGGGTCGGGTAGCCGACCGCGATCACATCACTTGCATGAACTTTACGTTACTGATCGACTTCGGAGGGCGATGGATCGTCGCGTGACTCGTTCGCGCTGTCGGACCCGCCGCGGAGGCCGGACGCGCTGCGAGCACTGACCGTGCTGCGCGTGTCGGCGGTGCTGGGGGTGGCGGGGGTAGCAGGCACGTCCTGTGTCGTCCCGATCCGGGCGAAGGAGGCGAGACGGACGAGTTCCTCGTCGCGGCGGGCGATTTCGTCGTCGCGCCAGGACAGCTCCTCGGCCAGACGCAGCAGAACCGCGTCGACCTCGGCCATGTGGTAGCCACGCAGCGCCACCGCGAACCGGGTGCGCGCGACATCGGCGGCCGTGACGGCGCCACTCTGAGGCAGCCCGACCGAGGAGCTGTCGGGCACGGCCGGGTCCATCCGGTCGAATCGCCCGACGGCCAGAGCAGCCACGGTGAACACGACGGCGATGACAATGACGATCTCGACGGCGAGCACCACGCTCTCGATCGTGCCACGACGGCCGTCGCCCGTCGGCGTGCACCCCACCTGATCTGCCCGATCTGGCAGGCTGGCCGGATGGACGCCGTCCCCGCCACCCCGGATCCGAGCTCCACCTCTGCTGAGCAACGGCGCCAGGCACCGTTGCGGCTGGGGCAGCGTACGTTCGGGCCGAGCGAACTCGTCGTCATGGCGATCGTGAACCGCACGCCGGACTCGTTCTTCGATCGCGGCGCGACCTACGGTGCGGCCGAGGCCCTCGCCGCCGTCGACCGGGCGGTCTCCGACGGGGCGGGAATCATCGACGTCGGCGGGGTGAAGGCGGCGCCCGGCGAGGAGGTCGACGCCGCCGAGGAACTGCGTCGGATCGGCGGGTTCGTCGGGGCGATCCGGTCCCGGCACCCGGATGTGGTGATCAGCGTCGACACCTGGCGGGCCGAGGTCGGCCGGGTCGTCGCCGGCGAGGGAGCCGACCTGCTCAACGACGCATGGGGCGGGGTCGACCCGGACCTCGCCGAGGTCGCCGCCAACCATGACGTCGGCCTCGTGTGCACCCATGCCGGACATCTGCCACCACGCACCCGCCCGCACCGAACGACCTATGACGACGTGGTTGCCGACATCATCACGACCACTGTGGGACTCGCCGAGCGTGCGGTGGCCCTGGGGGTCCGCCCCGATGCGATCCTCGTGGACCCCGGGCATGACTTCGGCAAGAACAGCCGCCATTCCCTCGAGGCGACCCGACGCCTGCCCGAAATGGCCGCCACCGGATGGCCCGTGCTCGTCGCCATGTCGAACAAGGACTTCGTCGGCGAAACCCTGGACACCGGCGTCGACGAACGCCTCGAGGGCACGCTCGCCGCCACCGCGGTCAGCGCCTGGCTCGGTGCCCGGGTCTTTCGGGCCCACCAGGTCGCGGCGACGGTCCGCGCGCTGCGGATGGTCTCGGCGATCCGGGGCGACACCGACCTCGCCGTCGCCCGCCGCGGCGTCGTCTGAACACCCAGTCTCTCGTCCGCTACCGACCTGCCCACGGCGCCGGCCCGTTCCGCTCCCTCTGCTCTACGCCACCGACCCATCCTCCCTCGCTTTCGCCCAGGCCCAGGCCCAGGCCCAGGCCCAGGCCCAGGCCCCGCGATGATGCCGGCCAGGCTCGTCGCCGATCGGCCCTGCACCGTCTGAGCGCGGCGACAAACGGCCCTACCGCCAGCCATCCGCGTCCTGCGGTGGGGATGCTGCCCGGCGGGGACGCCCCGTAGAAAAGCGCCCCCGCGGAGGGACACGCGGACAGGACCGGTTCGGACTCGGCACCCGCACTTTCCGCCGAGCGTGCGACGCACGCGGAATCACCGAGCATGCGCTGTGTGCGAACGCCATGCAGATGACTCTACCTCCGAGAACGGTTCGGCACGCATGTTTTCCACAGGCCGCTCGACGGTTCCGCGTCCTGCCGCAACCGTTCATAGTCCGTTTGGGGGGCGCACCGCCCACAGGACTACCTTTCCACTGATCCAAACAGGTGTTCGACAGCAAGATTCGGGCGAGCTATGCTCTGATCATGTCATTTCGATCCGGAGATACGGTTGGCCTTGATCCGCCGACCGATCATGCGCTTTCCGGCCAGGCTGGCTGTTCGTTCACCGAGCCGCGAGGAGACGGGGCTGCGAGTTTCCCTTTCGGACGCGACGGCGATTCCCTTCTCGACGCCACTCATGGTTTCGCCACAGGGAACCAGAATGATTTTTCCGCAATCAGCGATGCCAGGTCGGCCGGCGAGGAGAACGGCCGGTCGGCCGATTGTCCGACAGAGCCGGATGGTGCCGTAGGGCGCGATGCGACAGCGCTGATGGTGATGTTGGGCGAGGCGGTGGCGAGCCTGTTGTCAGCCCGGACATGGCGGTGGTCGAACGAGGACGTCGCTGACGTGCTGCATGGTTTGCGCGAGGTGGAGGGACAGCTGGTCGCGGCTCGTGGCCGGGCGATCACAGAAGCCCAGTCCCGGGGATTCGCTGCCAGCCAGCGTGCGAACGATCTCGCGAGTTGGATGCGGGACCAGATGCAGCTGGCGCCCGGCGATGCCCGTAAGCGGATCAGGTTGGCCCAGGAGCTCGGTGCGGGGCCGTTCCGCGCGGTCGAGGCGGCCCTTGCCCAGGGGCGGATCGGCCCCGAGCAGGCCGAGGTAATCCTGCAGGCACTGCATGCACTACCCCCGGAAGCCAGCGAGGCCGAGCGGGTCAACGCCGAGAAGTATCTGCTGGTGTACGCCCGCCAGATGGACCGCTTCCAGCTACGCCAGCTTGGCTGCCAGATCCGCGAGCAGCTCACCACGGTCGATCGTTCCCCCGGCGGCGACGATCCCGACGAGGACAGTCGCACCGGTGATCGCCCCCGTCGCGGTAAGAGCCGGCGCGCCGATCCCGATGACGACGGCGGCGATGCCAAGGGTGGCAGCGGTGGTACCGAAAGCTCCGGCGACAGCAACAGCACTGGGCGGCTGGATCCACAGGCGGTGCGTTCGCTGACGTTCTCCGACACCGCCCAGGGCACCACGATGATCCAAGGGGAACTTGACGCCGAAAGCGCCGCGTTGCTGCGCACCGCTCTGGATACCCTCTCCGCACCGCTGCCCGCCCAGGACGGAACCCGCGATTCCCGCAGCCCCACCCGTCGCCGCGCCGACGCCCTCGTCGAGCTGGTCCGCCGGGCTCTGTCCTCGGACGTCGTGCCATCCGCGGGAGGTACCCGGCCGCATCTGATGGTCGTGATTCCCTGGAATACGCTGATCAACGACGGGTCCGAGCCCGCGATGACGAACTGGGGTCTACCCCTGTCCCGCGCGACCCTACGCCGGATTGCCTGCGACGCGGTGGTCAGCCGGATTGTTCTCGACCCGAACGGGGTTCCTCTTGATGTCGGACGCGCAAAGCGGATAGTCCCCCCACACATTCGCCGCTCGCTGATTATTCGGGACCGCGGATGCTGCTTCCCAAACTGCGATCGGCCGCCCTCCTGGACGGATGCACATCATATCCGCCCATGGCTCGACGGCGGCGAGACAAAGTTGGACAACACAGTGCTACTGTGCGGCCAGCATCATCATCAAGTGCATCAAGAAGACTGGAAGATCGTCGTTTCGGGGGATCGAAGGCCCACGTTCGTTCCGCCCCGCCATGTCGATCCGCTGCAACGCCCCCGCCGAAATCCTTATAGCCAGCCTCCGCCGGATCTCTTCAACGGGATCTTCCGTTAGGCCGGCGGGTTCAGGGCGACTCGTGGTCCCGGCCTGGCATCGCGACGCCAGGCCGGGATGCCGGTGCGGGCCCACCTACTCGCCTTCGACGATCTCGTCCACGGTGGGTGTCGGCACGGTGCCGGCCGGCCCCCGCGCGGCCACACCGGCCTCCAGGAGGTCAAACGCTTCTTCCACGCCGCTCGCCCAGCGCACGGTGTCGCGAGCAGCGGGGCGCACGAAGCCGCCCGCGACCAACGAGTCGACGAGCGCGCGCAGCTGCATGAACACGCCGGTCGGGTCGAGGATGACGACCGGCTTGACATGCAGGCCCAGCACCCGCGCCACCCAGATCTCCAACAGCTCCTCGAGGGTACCGAGGCCACCGGGCAGCGCGAGGAAGGCGTCGGCCCGGTCGTCCATCAGGCCCTTGCGCTCGCGCATCGTCGCGGTGACGATCAGCTCGTCGGAGTCGGTGTCGGTCACCTCCAACGCGTCCAGGGCTGCCGGGATGATCCCGATCGTGCGTGCCCCGCCGGTCCGGGCCGCACGTGCCACCGCGCCCATGCACGACACCGCCCCACCGCCGGAGACAAGCGTGTGACCGCGGCGCGCGATCGCCGCCCCCGTCTCGGCCGCAAGCTCCACGTGGACCGGGTCGATCTGTGACGACGACGCGCAGTACACACACACGTTCACCGCTGCCCGTCCTCCCCCGGCCCTGCCTCGGGAACGCCATGACCTGTCTCGGGAACGCCATGACCGGTGCCGGAGGTGCCCGTGACGACGATCCGCACGGCCTCGTCCACATCGTCGGTCACCGACATCATGTGCAGGTCCGCCTCCTTGATCAGCCCAGCGGCAAGCACCGTCGAACGCAGCCAGCCGAGCAGGCCCGACCAGTAGTCGGAGCCGACCAGGACGACCGGGAAGCGGGTGACCTTGCCGGTCTGCACGAGGGTGAGCGCCTCGAACAGCTCGTCGAGGGTGCCGAGCCCCCCGGGCAGGATGACAAACGCCTCTGCATACTTGACGAACATCGTCTTACGGACAAAGAAATAGCGGAAGCTGACGCCGAGGTCGACCCAGTCGTTGAGCCGCTGCTCGTATGGCAGCTCGATGCCGAGCCCCACCGACAACCCGCCGGCCTCCTGCGCACCGCGGTTCACGGCCTCCATCACCCCCGGGCCACCACCGGTGATGACAGCGAAGCCGGCCCGGGCGAGCGCCGCGCCGAGCCGCTGGCCGAGCTCGTAGACCGGATCCTCCGAACGGATCCGCGCCGACCCGAAGACCGTGACCGCCCGCGGCAGTTCGGCCAGCAGACCGAATCCCTCGACGAACTCGCTCTGGATGCGCAGCACCCGCCACGGATCGGCATGCACGAACCCGGACGGACTGCGGGTGTCGAGCAGGCGCTGATCGGTCGTCGAGCGCTCGACCTGCCCTCGCCGAGCCACCACCGGCCCCCGGATCTGCTCCGGCGGCGGATACCGCCGCTCCCGCCCCCCCGACATCCCCGCGGCCACCACCATCGGGCTAACAACCGGGTCCCCCACCGACGGATTGTCTGCCGCCATGTCAGCCATGGGCAGGGCCCCCGTCGCCGGGCTGTGCTCCGGCGGAGCACTCGCGGACGGGAGGTCTGGCGGGACGTTCTGCGCTGATGGGACAGCTGATGGGACATCAGATCGCGAGGAAGGCGACTGCGGATTCTCTGGCCCTGTCACCCCGGCACCATAGGCCACGACCTGGGCGGCCAGGCGGGTCCGCCCAACGGAACCCACTGATGCCGATGCACATCACGCCCGGTGGATGGCGTGCTCGCCGAGCCGCCCGCCGGTCCCGGCGATGTCGCCGCCGAGGCGATTCGGCTCGACGGACGCCGCCGGTGGCGCCCGGGCCGCAGAGCGGGCACCCGCCACGAATCCGGTACCCGCCCGCGTCATGCCGATGCACGATGGCGTTCGGACCGCGTCCGCCATCTCCACCAATGACGGACGGCAGTCCCGGCGAACCGCCGGGTGGGCGGCATCTTCGGCAACCAGCCCGCGACGACCGGAGCATTCTGACCCGCTGGCTATTCGCTGGCATCCAACCGGCCGCAATGTGGCTGCAATGTGGCTGCAGCACATTCTGCCCGGCCTCGGATTCCGGGACCCGCCGACCACACCTTCTTAACTCTGCGTACGCGGCGGCGACCCGAGCGCGACGACATTGCCAGGCGGCCCCACGTCTCCGAGCGGAGTCGGTCCCGGTGACCCTTCCTTCTTGCGCGGCTCCACCCGGCCTGCGCGACTCCACCCGGCGCATCCACACAGGCTGACGGCTAAGCACGCCATGGGCAAAGAGGTACCAATCTGTCGCCCCCTCGCAAGAGGCCATCCGCCCGGTAAGAAGCCGTTCATCTGCCAGCCGCTCGGCACCCACCTCCGCCATCGTCACTCAACACGACACCAATTCTGCAATGTGGCCCACATCACCAACATTACTTCATGTAATCTAATTTAACATTACGTTACTTGCCCCACTCCAAAGCAACCCCTATCGGACATTCTGGGATCACATCGCCCGAGACGAAGCGCCGGGGCGCCCCGCGAAGAGGTTTCGTTGACCGCAGATCCAGGTCAACCGAGCCAGGTCGGCAATTTCTCGATTCGGCTTGACACTTCCCACGAGGCCCGATTTACTGGGCACAGGGGAGAGATGGGCATGCAACCAGATCCCGGGGGGGAATCCATATAGTGCGCATCCATCGGCGATAACCGATTGTCTCATGCGGGCTGCCACCGGAATCCGGCCAGCAGCTCCGCGCCAGAGGCGCACCACATTCACGTCGACATTCGGCTCGGCCGATGCTGGGCGTCCGAGGCGTCGGCTTCTTCGCTTTGGTCAGGCATGACGGGTGCCCAGCGGTTTTTCAGCTGCCCGGAAGAGGGCTGACACAGCATGCCGGGACTTGTTCACCACCCAGGCAGCGGTCCGTCCTTGGGGTGGGCATGTCAGACCGAGTCTTCGCGCGCCGACAAGCAGGTGCCCACCAGGTTCTGTCGGCGTGCGCCCGGGCGGTGAAGGTTCCTCCTCTCCGTATCACCGCACGCGCAGCTGAACACGGCAAGGCGGCATCAGCCGAGCTCCCTGCCCAACCAGCATTCGTGACCGGGATTGATGGCAACTCCTCGGGTCTTCGGTGCTCCGGCTCTTTCACGGCCGGGCGGCCACCGATCCACATGAGGTCACAGACAACGAGCTACCGCAGCGCAGGGGGAACCTCGATGCAACAAGGAAACACAGGTGAACAGGTCGATACATCTGACCCCGATCTGGAGGGCCTGAAGATCCTACATCCCGCGCCCCGTGTCCACCTTCGGCGCTCAGGACCTCGGGTCTCCGTCGTCATCCCAGCCATGAACGAGGCGCGCAACCTCCCGTGGCTCGCCCGGCGGATGCCGGCCGGGGTCCACGAGCTGATCCTGGTGGACGGCCGGTCCGTCGATGACACGATTTCGGTCGCGCGCGAGCTGTGGCCGCAGGTCCGAGTCCTCACCCAGACCCGTCGCGGCAAGGGCAACGCGCTTGCCTGCGGCTTCCATGCGGCCGCCGGCGACCTGATCGTCATGATCGACGCCGATGGCTCGATGGATCCGGGAGAAATTCCCTACTTCGTTGCCGCGCTCGAAGCGGGAGCGGACTACGTCAAGGGCAGCCGATTCATCTCCGGCGGCGGTTCCAGCGACATCACCCGGGTCCGGGCGCTCGGTAACCAGGCTCTCAACAGGCTCACCAACTGGGCACACAAGAGTGCGTTCACCGACCTGTGCTATGGCTACAACGCATTCTGGACCCGCATTCTTCCGGTCCTCGGACTCGATCAGGGCAGTCCCGACGAGTCATCGCAGGAACGCTTCTGGGGTGACGGGTTCGAGGTCGAAACCATGATTAACATTCGGGCTCAGGCGAGTGGCCTGCGCATCGCGGAAGTTCCGTCCTACGAGTCGACCCGCCTGCACGGGCGCAGCAACCTCAACGCAGTCTCCGACGGCCTGCGGGTGCTGCGCACCATCGCCGTGGAATACCAGGCGAGCCGGCGTGGACAGGCCGCCGGCGCTCCCCGGGCGACCCGCCTGGTCGCCCGCCAAGCCGCCCGCCCGACGGGCCTGCCCGCAATTCCCACCCAGCCGGCAGCAGCCTCGCCCCAGTCCGCGGTGCCAGCCAAGCCGGCGGCGGTACCAGCCAAGCCGGCGGCTGTACCGGTGCTGCCCACGAGCGCGCCGAACGCGCCCGCTTTTCCGCTGTCGGAAGGCACGCCGGCCTGATGAACCAGCGCGGACAACGGTTTTCACCTGCCCGGATGGACGGCGGATTGTGAGCTCCGCACGTGGCGCGAGCCGGCGATGGCGCCTGCCCGGGCTCGACCGGGTGGCGACGATCAGCGCCAGTCTGGTGGCCACCCAGGCAGTGACGAGCCTGCTGGGTTTCGTCTACTGGACGTTGGCAGCTCGCCGGTTCAGCGTCGACGCGGTCGGGGTGGCCGGCGCCGCTGTCTCCCTGATGACGATGCTCGGCACGCTGGGGATGTTCGGGCTCGGCACCCTGCTGATCGCCGAGCTGCCGCGGACCGACCGAGCGGTGCGTGGCCGGCTCCTGCGCGCGGCGCTGCTCGTCGCGGGAGCCGGCAGTGGCCTGTTGGCCCTGGTGGTTGCGGTCGGCGTGCACCTCGTTCCAGCCGACAACCTGCGTCCGATCAGTTCTTCGCCGTGGACCGGGCTGGGCTTTGTCGTCGGGGTCGCCCTGACCGGCCTGACCCTTGTGCTGGACCAGGCAGTCCTTGCCCTGGGTGATGGCGGGCTGCAGTTCGAACGCAACACGATCGCCAGCAGCATCAAGATCGTAATCCTGCTGGTGCTCTCCCGCACCGGACACAGCACCGGCATGGCGATCTTCCTGTCATGGACGATCGGCAACCTCGTCTCCCTGCTGATTCTCGGCTGGCGGGTACGCTCGCGCAGCGACGCGCGCCCTCGCACCGGACGCGGATTTCCCGCCGCCTCCCCGCCCACGGCAGCAGGAGCAGCGGCAGCGGCAGCGGCAGCGGCAGCGGCAGATCCGACAGCGGCGCCCGCAGCCGGGACGACCGGACGGCCTTCGCCGCTGGTCGATCTGTCGATTCTGCGCGGGCTGGCCCGGCGCGCGGTCAGCCATCACGTGCTCAACCTTGTCCTGTTGGCGCCGATGCAGCTGCTGCCGGTGATCGTGACGCTCACCATCTCGGCGGAGCGCAACGGCTACTTCTCCATCGTGCAGCTCATCGCGGGCTTCGTGTTCGTTCTGCCCTACAGCATCACCATCGGCCTGTTCGCCGCCGCCGACGGCGACCCGGACCTTGTCGTACGGCGGATGCGCACCACCATTCCGCTCGGTCTCGCCGCGAGCCTGGCCGCGGACGGGGTGCTCTACCTGGGCGGCGGGCTGATCCTCGCCGGCTTCGGCCACGACTACGCCACCGCCGGGCTCGGCACGCTGCGTATTTTCGTTCTCGCGGGCCTGGCCTTCGTCATCAAGGATCATTACGTGGCTCTGCGCCGGGTGCAGGGCCGGACCGGACCCGCCGCGGCCGTGTGCTGCGTCGGCGGTCTCGTCGAGCTCGTGGCGGCGGCCGTCGGCGCGCATCTGGGCGGCACCGCCGGGCTGAGTGCGGGCTGGTTGCTGGCGCTCACCGTCGAAGCCGTCCTGTTGGCCCGGCCGTTGTGGCGCGCGCACCGCGACCTGACGCCCGCGGACCGGGCCGTCGCCGTCAGCCAGAAGGCGACGGAAGTGACCGCGTCCGGACAGCCCAGCGAGGCGTTCGCCGGAGGCCGGACGTGACGTTGATCGATCAGCAGTCCACGCCGATCACGCCACCGAACGGGACCCGTCCGGACGCCCGCGCGGAGGCCATCGGGTCACCAGAGCCGGCGACGCTCGCGCTGTCCCTGCGCACGGCGTCCGCCGCGAGCCTCCCGATCCGTTCCCGGCGGAACCTGACCGGGCCGATCGTGCTGATGATGTCGCTCGGCCTGCTGCTGCTCAGCTACTGCGTGATCCGCGGTCGCACCGGGCAGGACCAAGCGACCACCGAGTCCCTGTACTGGGTGGCGCTGGCCATCATTTTCCTGCCGGCGGCGGCCCGCATCCTGGCCGCGCACACCGGCCTGCGTGAACGCGTCGCGCTCTCGCTGGCGCTGCCGCTGGCGCTGCAGGTGAGCCGGACCGTGCTCTACCCCACACGTTTCATGTTCCACGACGAGCTCGTGCACGAGGCGGTGCTGCACCACATCCAGGACAGCCACCACCTGTTCACGCCGAACTCGCTGCTTCCGGTCACCCCGTACTACCCGGGCCTCGAGGTGGTGACCGATGGCATGCACGAACTGACCGGGCTGTCCTCCCACACGGCGGCGGCCGTCGTGCTGGTCCTGGCCCGGCTGCTGCTGTCCGGTTCGATCATCGGCATCGTGCGGGAGCTGACCGGCTCGACCCGCGCCGGCTGTGTCGCCAGCCTCGTCTACGTCTGCAACCCGCAGTTCATCTTCTTCAACGGGCAGTTCTCCTACCAGACTCTCGCCCTGCCACTGGCGGTGTTCACCGTCTACCTGGTGCTCACACGCCGGCTGCCGGGCGAGCCGGTGGGGCCCGTCCTCGGGGACGCGGGGGACGCGGGGGACGCGGGGACCATAGCCCTGGCGGTCGGTCCCGGCACCCGTCGGGGCTGGTGGCGGGTCGGTTCGCTCCGACCGCTGCTGCGTTCGCTGCTGCTGCCGTGCGCGAGTCTGGTCACGGTGGTCTTCTCCCACCATCTCACGTCGATGCTGCTGGTCGCGGCGGTATGGGTGTGGCTGAGCCTGACCCTGCTGCTGCACCGCCGGGACCGGCGCCCCCGCACGTCCGCGCCGGCGTTGGCCGTGCTGGGGCTGATCGGCACGGTTGTCCTGCTCGCCGCCTCCTTCCGGCCCGGCAACACCCTCGGCAGCTACCTGATGGGGATCTACGAGGGGTCGGCCGGCGATATCGCGAAGCTCAGCAAGGGTCAGCAGACCCACCAGATGTTCCATGACTCCAGCGGGATCTCCACCCCACGATGGCAGCAGTACGCGTCGTTCGGGTCGATTCTGGTGGTACTGGCCGGCCTGATCCCGGCCCTGGTCAAAGCTCGGGTCTGGATTCGGCGCCGGGTCGCCCTCGCCGTCGTCCTCAGCCTGCTCGCCCTGCTGTATCCGGTGATTCCGGCCGGCCATCTGACCGCGGCGACCTCGGAGGTCGGGGACCGGGCCAGCGGGTTCGCTTTCCTCGGCGTCGGCTTCGTGGTCGCCTGGCTGCTGGACGGTTCGCTGCGCCGGCCGTCGCTGCCCCGGCTGGGCGTGGCCACCACCGCCTTCCTGCTCGCGTTCGTCGGTGGGGAGATCATCGGCGCGGGACCGGTCTGGCTGCGGGTACCCGGTTCTTACCTGGTCTCCGCCGACCCGCGCAGCGTCGACGCCGACAGTCTCGCCGCCGCCACATGGCTCGCGGACAACGTCCCGCCGGGGCAACAGGTCTTCGCCGACCGGGTCTCGGGACTGCTCGCGGAGGCGGTGGGCAGACAGCACACGGTGCGCCATGTCGGATCCGGCATCGACGCCTCGCCGGTGCTGCTCGGCCCGACCGACACCAGGATCGACACCCGACTGATTCGTCGGGCCAACCTCTCGTACGTCATCGTCGACCGTCGCGACGCCACCGATCTCCCCCATGTCGGGGTCTACATCGAGTCGGGCGAACTCGATGGCGAGGACCGGCAGGTCCCGGTCGCCGTCGCGGCGCTCGACAAGTTCTCCCAGGTCAACGGAGCGCACCGGATCTATGACAACGGATCGATCGTCATCTACGACGTGCGAGCTCTCCGTGCCCGGTGAGCCACGCGCCGCTCTGGCGCGTCCCACGACCGTCGCCCGACTGGTGCTGTTGGTCGTGGCGACCACGGCGGTCCTCGTGCCCGCGCCCACCGCGATCACCACGGTGCTGGTCGCGGCGGCGGCAGTTTCGATCATCGAACCGGTCGTGCGGACCCGGGCCGCCGGCCGGCTCGACGGGCTGCTGGTCGGCATCTTCGGGCTGCTGGCCACCCTGATGGCTCTCGGTCTGACGCTGCACTACCTCCCGGGTGGGATCACGGCGCACTCCTGGGGAGTCGGGGCAGGACTGGTCGGGCTGGGTGTCCTGGTCGGCACCGAGCTGCACGATCACCGTGGTGGTTCGGCCCGTGCGGCCAAGGCCGGCGCACAGGGCTCGTCCGAACCGTGGGGCGTGGCGGCGCGGTCGTGGCCCGCCCGGGTGCGCGGCGCCCTGCTGCCAACAGCACGGCGCCACCTCGCCCCGATCGCCTGTTATGTCGCGGCGGGAGTGATCGTGGTGCTTGCGTTCGTCCTGTCGGTACGCGCCACCCACCGGGCCGAACGGCCGCCGCTGACGCTGTCGGCCGCCGCGCCGCGGACGTCCGCGGTCGCGCCGACGTCCGACTCCACTGTGCTGACGCTCTCCTCGACGCGCTCGGGCGGCCCGTACCGCGTGTTCGTGAATGCCGGGACCGGTCCGCGTCTCGTCCTGGCCGCCCTCACCACCGACGGCGTCCATCCGACCCCGATAACAGTGCCCACTCCGGCCGGCCAACGGGTCGTGGTCACGCTCGTCGACGCCGCCAGTGGCCACACCCTGCGAACCCTCGTGCTCGGCGCGCAATCGCCGCGAGCACCGCGATGACGGAGACGGCGATGACGACCAACGCACCGACCAGCACCACGCCGGGCGGCACCATGCCGGGCGACGTCACGCCGGGCGACGTCACGCCGGCCAGCACCATGCCGGGCGACGTCACGGTGACCGGGAGCACGGTGACCGGGAGCACGGTGACCGGGAGCACGGCAGGCGGCCGTCCGCGGCAGATACTGCAGGTCACCGCCCGCTATCTGCCGGATCTGGGCGGCACGGAGACGCATGTCCACGAGGTCGGACGTCGCCTCGGTCGACTCGACGACATCGAGCTGACCGTGCTGGCGACCGATCGCAGCGGCCGCCGCCCACGGGTGCAGGAGGCCGATGGTTTCACCGTCCTGCGTCGACGTGCCTGGCCGGCCGAACGTGACTACCACATCGCACCCGGGTTGTCCGCGGTGATCCGCGATGGAGGCTGGGATCTGGTGCACGTCCAGGGCATCCACACCGCGGTGCCACTGATCGCGATGCGCGCCGCGAGGGCCGCCGACATTCCGTACGTCGTGACCTTCCACACCGGTGGGCACTCCTCCGCCGCCCGCACGTCGATGCGCTCGCTGCAATGGCGGGCGCTGGTCGGCCCGTTGCGCGACGCGGCGCATCTGATCGGCGTGAGCCGGTTCGAACGCGACCTCTTCGCCCGGGTGACCGGCCTGGCACCCGAGCGGTTCAGCGTGATCCGCAACGGTGGTGGCCTGCCGCCGGCCCCGGCGGACCTGCGACCCGTGCCCGGGCGGATCGTCTCCATCGGACGGCTCGAACGGTACAAGGGCCATCACCGGGCCATCGTGGCACTGGCCGCCGCTCGCCGGCAGCTACCCGAAGCCCATCTGGTGATCCTCGGATCCGGGCCCTACGAACCGGAGCTGCGCGCTCTCGCCGTCCGGCTCGGAGTCGAGGCGGCCGTCGAGATCCGCAGCGTTCCCCCCGGAGACCGAGAAGCGATGGCCCGGGAGCTGACGTGTGCCACGGTCGTCGCCGCCCTGTCCGAGTACGAGGCACATCCGGTGGCGGTGATGGAGGCGCTCGCGCTGGGTGTTCCCGTCGTCGGCCTCGACGTCGCGGGGATCGGGGATCTGGTCGCTGACGGCCTCGTCGGCGGTCTGCCCACGCAGTCCTCCGCCGAGCAGGTCGCGGGGGCGTTGCTGACCGCGGCGGCCGGCCCGCGCGCGCGCACGGCCGAACTGCCGACCTGGGAGATCTGCGCCGACAGCATCGCGCAGGTATACCGAACCGTCCTGGCCGCGGACGGCGCGAAGCCGGCCGCGGCCCACCCCGGAACAGACCTCAGCCACGGCAGTCACGCCGCCGACCATGGCGACCGGCGGGTGCGGACGGCCCGGGGTCGCCGCTGGCGGCGGCGCGCGCCCCGGCCAGCGGACGAGTCGCCCGTCCGCGTCGTACATGTCATCACGGCACTTGCCGCCGGCGGCGCCGAACGACAGGTGCAGCAGCTGGTCGGGCAGAGCATCAGCGAGACGACGGTCATCTGTCTCTACGGCGGAGGTGTGATCGCCGACGAGCTGCAGGCCGCCGGTCACCGGGTCCAGGTGCTCGGCATGGACGGCTGGCGTCGGGCCGCGGCTCCCCTGCGGCTGGCTCGTCGGCTCCACCAGCTGCGCCCGGACGTCGTCCACGTGCATCTGCTGGCCGCACAGCTGTGGGGGCTGCCCGCGGCTCGCCTGGCCCGCGTTCCCGTGGTCGTCTCCACCGAACACTCGCTGATGCGCAACTCCGTCGAGGGCCGGCCGTTGACACCCACCCTGCGCCGGGCCTACCTCCTGCTGGAACGCCTGGCCACGCACACGGTGGCGGTGTCATCGGCGACGGCAGGCCGCCTCACCGACTGGGGGGTCTGCCCGGCCCGGATGAGCGTGATCGCGAACGGCGTCGACGTCGACGCGTCGGCCTTCTCCGCCACCGGGCGCAGATCGGTCCGCGCCGAACTGGGCGTGGCCGACCACACCAGCCTCGTCGGCGCGGTGGGTCGACTCGACCCGGTCAAGCGGTTCGACGTCCTGATCGACGCGGTCGCGCCCAGCCTCACCGTGGGTGAGCGTGAACTCGTCATCGTCGGTGCCGGCGCCGAACGCGACGCGCTGCGCGAGCGCTGCGCGTGGCTGGGAGTCACCGAGGCCGTCCACTTCCTCGGCGCCCGCTCCGACATCCCGGCGGTGCTGAGCGCGTTCGACGTCCTGGTTAGCCCATCCCGCGACGAGACCTTCGGTCTGGCCGTCGTCGAGGCCGTCGCCAACGGCCTGCCGGTCGTCTACGGGCAGGCCCCGGCCCTCAGCGAACTCACCCGCCCCCCGCGCACCGCGACCCAGATCCCGCTGCATCTCGACGCACCGGCGGAGCGCGCCGCCCTGGCCACCGCGGTGGACAACGCCCTGGCGGCCGGCCCTCGGGGGGGAGAAGCGCCCGCCGAGCTGCGCGAACGCTACGCCATCAGCAACGTCGCAGACACGATCGACATCCTCTACCGGCGGTTGCTGATCGGCCGCAGCACTGTCCGTCGCACCACCAGCCCGCGCTCCACCACCCGCACGAACCACACCACCAGTCCGGACCACGGCACGCCCGCCGGACATCGACCCGCACCGGAGGACAGATGGCCACCGGTGTGAGCCGCGACCGACCCAGCCGACCCAGCCGACCCGACCGGTCGGCACCGGCCCGGTCTGCCGGCACTCGGTCTGCCGGCACTCGGCGGGCCCTGGCCTGGCGACGTGCGGCCGCGTTGGTCGTCGGGATGGTCGTTGGATGCGGGCTGCTCGGCGGCTGCCTGTGGCCGGACAGCGGCGGCGGAACGCGAGCCGCCACACCGAGCACGCCGCCGGCCGATCAGTTCGTGACCCGGGCCGGATCGGCGCTGCAGCTTGCCGGGCGTCCCTTCCGCTTCGTCGGATTCAACGTGTTCGACGCCGCGGCGACCGCCCACTACAAATGCGCCTGGTGGAGCCGGCGGACGGACGCGGAGCTCACCGCCGACTTCCGCTACATGCGCGACCGGGCGGGCGCAACGGTGGTGCGTTTCTGGGCGTTCCAGCCCTACACCCGGGGCGGTACGGATTTCTCTGGGATGGATCGGGTGATTCGAAGTGCCCAGGCGAACGGCATGCGAGTCATTCCCGTCCTGGAAAACCAGTGGCGTGACTGCACGACCAGTGCGGACCGGTCAGCCAAGTCCGCCTACCAGGGTGACACCTGGTACACGCAGGGATATCAGGTGCCGTATGGAAATGCCAGCATCTCCTACCGCGACTATGTCAGCCGGATCGTCGAGCACTACCGGGACGAGCCAACGATTCTCGCCTGGATGATGATGAACGAGGCGGAGACGAAGGCCCGGGACAGCCAGAACCGCTCCGCGTTGGTGGGCTTCGCCGACGACATCGGCCACCTCATCAAGTCGATCGATCCTCACCATCTGGTCACGCTTGGTACACAGAGCAACGGTGCGCCGGGGGCCAGCGGCCCGGACTTCGCCGCGGTCTACAGCCTGCCCAGCCTCGACCTCGCCGAGGTCCACGACTGGGCGACCCGCGGCTCGGACACCGAGGCCATGCCCGGTTCCGTCGCCGATCGGACGCTACCTGCGGTCACCTCGCCGCAGTGCGCCCGAACCGACGGCGCCCCCCTTGCCTGCTCCTTCGCCAACACGGCGGCGACGTTGCACAAGCCGCTGATCGTCGGCGAGTCGGGCATCGCCGCCACCGACGGCGCCACCCGTTCCCGCCGCGCGGACCTGATCGCCGCGAAAATGCAGGCCGCCTTCCAGGCGGGCGCGTCCGGATATCTCGTCTGGCAGTTCAACAACGTCGTCGACACGCAGAACCTCGACGTGCTCCCGACCACCGAAGACCCGCTCTTCGCCGCCATGCAGAAAAAATCAGAAAACCCGTCTGGCTGACCGAAGACCACGAGCGAGCAGAAATTACGGTGACCTATGCTTGACCCGGAGCAGGCCACGGAACCGGCGGATATCCGGCCGGTTGAATCCCCGTCCGGCACGGTGTCCGTCATCATCTGCGCCTACACCGAAAAGCGGTGGGACGACCTGGGCACCGCCATCGACAGCATGCGCACACAGCATCGTCAGCCCGATGATCTGGTCGTCGTCATCGACCACAACGACGCGCTGCTCGCCCGGGCCCGAGCCGCTTTCGGCAAGCAGGCCCGGGTGGTGCCCAACAACCGGGGCAAGGGGCTCTCCGGCGCCCGCAACACCGGTATTGCCCGGGCCGCCGGGGACATCCTGGTCTTTCTCGACGACGATGCCCGCGGCGAACCCGCCTGGCTGCAGCGCCTGCTCGAGCCGTACGAGGATCCACAGGTCCAGGGGGTCGGCGGCAGCGCGGTGCCGGCCTGGCCGCAGGATGCTCGGCCCGCCTGGTTCCCGGCCGAGTTCGACTGGGTGGTCGGCTGCACGCACTCCGGACTACCCACGACTCCCGCCGCGGTGCGCAACCCGGTCGGCGCGGCGATGTCGTTTCGCCGGTCCGCGTTCGAGCTCGTCGGCGGCTTCACCGAGGGGGTCGGCCGGATCGGCAGTCGGCCCCTGGGCTGTGAGGAGACCGAGTTCGGCATCCGCCTGCGCCAGGCCCTGCCGAGCGCGCTCGTCATCCACCAGCCCAGCGCCGTGGTGCACCACCGGGTGTCCCCCGACCGGGCCCGGCCCGGATATTTCTGGCGCCGCTGCTACGCCGAGGGCCTGTCCAAGGCAACGATCACCCGGACGGTGGGCCGCGAGTCCGCGCTTTCGGCCGAACGCGACTACGTCCGCCGGACGCTGCCGGCCGCCACGCGGGGCTATCTGCGCACACCAGGCCGTCGCCGCGCGGCGCTGGCGGTGATCACCGGCCTCGTCGTCACCACGGCCGGCTATCTGCGCGGCAGCGTGCACCCGACGAGCCCGGCCACCGGATCCGGGCGCCCCTGGTCCGCCATCGCAACCCGGCCATGCAGCCACGCGGCCACGCAGCCACCCGGCCACCCGGCCACTGGATCGCCTGGTCGGCGAACGACAGATCCGGCGAATGACAGATCCGGCGAACGACAGATCCGGCGAACGGAGAAACAGCAGTGTTGACAGCGCGGCCACCCGAGGGGCCGAAGACCGACGATGCGCCGCCGCGCCCGATCGCGGCGACCGACCTCGTGCCGCGCCAGCCCACCACGCCCCTGGGCACCCTGGTGGCCGGCGAGGTGAGCCAGCCGCCGCGTCCCGTCGACGTGGTCGACGTCCGGGAAGCCGGCCACCTGGCGGTGCCCGGGCCGGCCGGGGACGCCGGCC
>NZ_JAMQQG010000327.1 GCF_023716925.1 Frankia sp. R82 | reverse complement strand
CCGCCCCTGTCCTGGCCGGCTCGGCCTCCGGATCGCCCCCGGCGGAGATCGCCGGGGGCGCCGCGGTCACGCCCGGCCCGCTGTCGACCGCCGCGGTCCCGAGCGCAGCCGGCGCCATGACCCCCGCGGAGCAGGCGGAGGTCGCACGCTATTGGACCACCACCCGCCGGGACCGCGCCTTCGGGTCCCACTCGGGCGGCCGATCAGACGAGGACGACACCACGGCCGCCCCCACCGTGACACCGGCCGCGGCCGAGACCGGCGCGGGCCCGACAGGTGCACCCCCGGCCCTCAGCAACGGCGCTCCGTACCGCGGCGGCGGCCTGGTCACGTCGACCACCGGACGGCTGTTCACCACCATCGACGGCTCCGACTTCGCCTGCTCCGCGAGCGTGGTCACCAGTCCCGGCCGGGACATGGTGGTTACCGCGGGACACTGCCTGCACGGCGGAGCAGGCTCCTCGTTCGCCCGTAATGTTGTGTTCGTTCCCGGGTACGCCAACGGCGCCATGCCCTACGGCATCTGGGTCGCCCGGCATCTGAGTGTCACCACCGGCTGGGCGCAGCGCGGCGACTTCGACGTCGACGCCGGTTTCGCCCTGTTCAACCCACGGGACGGTCGGCGCCTGCAGGACGTCGTCGGCGCGCAGGACATCGCGTTCGACCTGCCCGCGACCGTCGAGCAGTACAGCTTCGGCTACCCGAGGCTGACGCCCTTCGACGGCACCCGGCTGATCTACTGCGCGAGTCCCGTCGCGACCGATCCGTATGGCGGCCCGTCGATCGGGATCCGCTGCCGGATGACCGCGGGCGCCAGCGGGGGGCCGTTCCTGACCGGCCTCGGCCGGCTCGGCCCCGGGCACGGCTGGATCGACGGGGTGGTCAGCTACGCCTACGCGGGCTCGACCGACCGGCTGTACGGCACCCGTTTCGGGGCGGAGGTCCGCGCCCTCTACCTGCGGACGGCCCAGGTGTGAGGCCGCCCCGGCCCGAGCCGGTGCGCCGGCCTTCGACGTCGATCGATAGCGTCGGCACATGCCACATCCGGGTGCCTTCGGGGTCTTACTGACCCTGCACGTCGTCCTCGCCCTGTTCCTGCTGGGGCCACTGGCCCTGGTCTGCGTGACGGCGCCCGTCCTGCTGCGGGCGGTACCTGGACCGCTGCCGGTACTGCTGCTCGCCACCCGGCTGGTGCGGGTGCTGGCGGCGGCGTCCCTGATCATCGTCCTCACCGGGGTGGGGCTCGTCCATCAGGGATCGTTCGGCAGCGTCCGCTCCCTGAGCGACGGCTGGCTGCTGAGTTCGCTGGTGCTGTGGGTGGTGGGTTGCGCCTGCTGCCTGGGGCTGGTCGCGCCGGGAATGTCCCGCGCGATCGCCGAGGTGGAGGCGGGTGCAGACGTACGGCGCCGGATCGCCGGAATCGCTCTCGGCGCGGGGACGAGCACCCTGTGCTGGCTGGTGGTCGCCGCCCTGATGGTGATCAAACCCGGCGCCTGATCAGCTGGCGGCGACCAACGGCCGCCGGCCTGCCTCACCCCGGTGGACGACGTCCTCCAGTTTGTCGAGCACGCGGTCCCACACCGGCCGGGGCAGGTCGTGGCCCATCCCGTCGATCTCGAGCAACTCGGCCGCCGGGATCGCCGCCGCGGTCAACCGGCCACCAAGGACGGGCACCAGTGGGTCGGCCCCGCCGTGCACCACCAGGGTGGGGGTGCTCAGGGTGGCCAGATCCGCGGTGCGGTCCGGTGCGCTGAGCAGCGCCGCGGCCTGGCGCAGCAGCCCGTTGGGGTCACCACGACGGTCCCAGTAGATCCGGGTCCGCGCGGCCAGCCACGCCTCGTCCGGGGCGAACTCCGGGGAGCCGAGAACCTGCTGCGCCTCCTGCGCGGCCAGCAACGACGCATCCAGGCTGTCCGGCGCCGGGCGCAGGAAAAGTCCGAGCGCCTCGGGCGACGGCTGCACCCGGTGATCACCGGGATGTGACATCAGAGACGTGAGACTGCGGACCCGTCCGGGCTGGCGCAGTGCCACCACCTGGGCAATCATGCCGCCCATCGACTGGCCGAGCAGGTGTGCCGACTCGATGTGCAGGGCACCGAGCAGGCCGAGGGCATCGTCGGCCAGATCGGCCAGGGTGTACGGGGCACGCTCGAAGCGCCCAGCCAGCACGGCGGCGAGATCGGGCCGTCCCAGAGCGTCAAGATGAGTCGACTCGCCGGCGTCACGATTGTCGAAGACGATCACCCGGTAGCCTCGGCGGCCCAGCGTGGCCAGGAGATCGGGATGCCAGCCAGCCCGTTGCTGGCCGAGCCCGGCGATCAGCAACAACGGCAGCCCGCCGTCGTCACCGTGAATCTCGTAGGCCAGCTGAAGGCCGTTGACCGTGACGATGCCCATGGCCCGGACGGTAGCCATCCGATGGCGCAGACGCACGCCTTCCCTTGCAAGTCGCCCACGCCCCCCGCGAGGCAAACGGCATCCACCCCACAGACTCACTACCTTGTGCGCTTGGTTGATTCCATTTGGTAGCGATGACGGTAGGGCTGGCGGCCACAGGTGATCTTTCCGACGATCGAGTTCGCGGCGTTCTTCGCCGTGGTCCTGACCCTGTCGTGGCTGCTCATGCCCTATCCGCGGTGGTGGAAGCCGACAATCCTCGCGGCCTCCTACCTGTTCTACGGCTATGCCGACGCCCGGTTCGTCCTGCTGCTCGTCGCGTCGACCCTGTTCAACCAGGCCGCTGCGGTGGCGCTCCACCGTCTTCGCGACCGGCGGATCCTCGTCGTCGCCATCGTGGGTGACCTCGGCCTGCTCGGCTGGTTCAAGTACTACGGCTTCTTCGCCCTGTCCGTGGACCAGGCGCTGCACGGGCTCGGCCTGCCCGCGCCGCTGCCGTTGCTGCAGGTGGCCCTGCCGATCGGGATCTCGTTCTTCACGTTTCAGGCGATCAGCTACGTCGTCGACGTCCACCGCGGGGTAACCGCCCCCGCGCCGCTGCTCGACTTCGCCGTCTACGAGGCGTTCTTCCCGCATCTGGTGGCCGGCCCCATCGTGCGGGCCAGCGAGTTCCTTCCGCAGCTGACCACGCCGCGTGACCCACGGCGGGTCCCGCTGTACCGCGCGGTGCTGCTCATCCTCGGCGGTCTGGTCAAGAAGGTCGTGCTCGCCGACCTGATCGCGACCCGGCTCGTCGATCCGGTCTTCGCCGTGCCGGCACAGCACTCCAGCGCGGAGATCCTCGTCGCGGTGTACGGCTATGCGGTCCAGATCTACTGCGACTTCTCGGCCTACTCCGACATCGCGATCGGCCTCGCCCTGCTGCTCGGCTTCCGCTTTCCGGACAACTTCGACCGCCCCTACGTCGCCCACAGCCTGCAGGAGTTCTGGCGACGCTGGCACATGACCCTGTCCCGCTGGCTGCGCGACCACATCTACCTGCCGCTCGGCGGCAGCCGCGCCGGCCGTCGCCGTACCCACCTCAATCTGATGATCACCATGGTGCTCGGCGGCCTGTGGCACGGTGCTTCCTGGACGTTCGTCCTGTGGGGCGCCCTGCACGGTGCGGCCCTCGCCCTGGAACGCCACCTGCGCGCCCGACAACGCGGCCCCGCGGAACACCTCGTCACCATCCCGCTCCCCCGTCAGGATGCTTCCGTCCCCGCAGCGACAGCGGTTGGTCGGGGGGTGCCCGCCAGCCTGCCGGGATACGTCGTCGTACCGGCACGCGAGCCGACCCGCGAGCCGACACGCGGGCCGGCGCCGCGCTCGCGGCTGCGGACCTGGATCGCTCGGTTGGCGGTCTTCCACTTCGTCTGTGCAACCTGGGTGCTGTTTCGAGCACCGGATCTGAGCACCGCCGGCCAGGTCTTCGCCCGGCTGGTCACCGCGCCCGGTCCCGCGCCGCTGGTCACTCCGGCCGTGCTGGCTGCGATCTTCACCGGGCTCGCGACGGCGGCCGTTCCCCGATCCTGGTGGGTTGTCCTGCGGTGCCGGCTCGCCCACCTCGCCCTCGGCCCGCAGATCGTCCTCCTGACCACCACCTCCATGATCATTTATCACGTCGTCGGAGCACAGGCGGTATCCCCGTTCATCTACTTCCGGTTCTGAGTCCACCCCGCGGCCGAGCAGCGGTCCCGCGGAACACCGCCACGAGCATCAGCAGCAGGAGAAGAGGTGGCCTCGGCGATGGTCGAGTCCCAGCAGACCCCGTCCACCGTGGCCGGGGACGATCCGACGGCGCCGGCGGGGCGAGTGGTGCTGGTGGTGCTCGCCGTGCTGGGGCTACTGGCGGTACTGCGGGCACCGGCCATGGTGCACACCGGAGAGGGGATGCACCCCGGGCTCACCCGGACCCTGATCCTCGGCGCGGCGCGACCACTCGTCCAGGTGACGGGTCCGCTGCGCCTCGACGCGCCGGACCGGTGGCTAGACCGCGCGTTCGGGCATGCCCCCTCCGCCACATCGAGCCCGGGGCTGGCCAGCACCGCCCGCCAGGTAGCACCGCGGCAGCTGCCGCGGACGGTGCCACCGCTGCGGGTCCCGACCGCCGCCGATCCGCTCCGGGTACTGATCACCGGAGATTCCCTTACCGAGACGCTAGGCCCGGCGATCGCCGCCGCCGGTGGCATGACGATGCGGTCGCAGACGGAGACCAGATACGGGACCGGCCTCGTCCGCCCGGATTTCTTCGACTGGGCGGTCCAGGCCCGCGCCCAGGCAGCGCAGCGCGACCTGGAGCTTGTCATCGTCACGATGGGCGGCAACGACGGTCAGACGATCACGCTGCCCGACGGCACACTTCTGCCCGCCGGGTCACCGCAGTGGGCGGCGGAATACCAGCGTCGGGTCACGGTGGTGATGCGAATCTGGACCGGTGACGGTACCCGGCACCTGCTCTGGCTGGGCCTGCCACCAGCCCGCCCCAAGCGCCTGGCCGGCTATTTCGATCAGCTCGACGCCGCGACCGCTGCCGCCGCGACGACCGTTCCCGGCGCCACCTACCTGGATCTTCATCCCTGGTTGTCGCGCGCGGGTGGCTACAGCGACTACCTCACCACCGCCGATGGCCACACCGTCCTCGCCCGATCCCGCGACGGTGTGCATCTGACCCGGGACGGGGCCCGGATCGCCGCGGCGCCAATCCTCAAGGCGGTCCGCGCCTTGCAGCATCGCCCGAACTGACTGCCCTCAGCGCATCCGGAACCCGAAGCCCGCACCATCAAGATCGGCCCGGGTTGTGGTGACAGCCGCCTGGGCGTCCCGCAGAACCTCCCCGGCCGCGAAGCTCGCCGGATCGGCCTCAGCGAGCCTGGCGAGCAGTTCCTCGGCGAGTACCGCCACCTGGTCCGCCAGCGCGTGCGGGGCCAGCCGGGGGGGACGGAGACCGGGCGGCGAGGCCACCCCGGCACGTTCGCCGAGCACGGCCAGTTCGTCGATCAGACGGGCGGTACGTTCCGCCCGGCTTACCCCGCCGCCAGCGGGAACCTCCCAGGACGAGCCGGCCCACCCGCGTAACCGTCGCACGAGCAGCTGCACTTCACGAGCAAGTTCGGCCACCGAGGCGGACATCCGCGCAGGATACCGGACCGAACCCGCGCTGGGCCTTGCCGAGTGCTGTGGTCTGGGGCACGCTTGTGACATGAGTCGTTGACGTCGGGTTTCACGACTGGAGGCGCGCATGTCACTACACCGTTCCCCGCAAGCCCGTTCCGCCCAGACGCACCAGTACCTGATCGAACGGATCCCCAAGGTAACCGGCCATGACGTGAACATCTGGCTGAGTCGGCTGGCCGAGGGCCCGGGGCTGCTGCGCTTCTCCGAGCGGGTGAACTGGCTACGCGCCGAGCACGACCTACCACACAGTTACGCCTCTGCCCTCGTCCACGAGGCCGATCTGCGCCGCCGGGCGATCCGCGCCTGAGCTGGCCGCCGGCAGCCCTGGCCGGGAAGAGCGGCGCTGCTCCCCAGCCAGGGCGGCCGGGCGCTACTGACGCAGTTTGGACAGCAGGCGCAGGGTCTCCAGGTAGACCCAGACGAAGCCGATAAGCAGGCCGAACGCGGCACGCCAGGCCTCCGATCGCGGTGCACCGGCCTGGATCGCCCGCTCGATGCCATCGAAGTCGAGGATGAACTGCAGGCTGGCCACGCCAAGCACCACCACGCTGAACAGAATCCCCAGCGGCGACGGATCATTGATCACTGGCAGGTGGCTGTCGCTGACGGCACGGACCACAAGATCTGCAAGACCGAGCAGGACAACGCCGAACAGGACGCCGGTGACGACGCGGGCCATGCGCGGGGTGGCCCGCAGCCGCCGGCTGCGATACGCGACCAGCATCGCCACGAAGATCAATCCGGTGCCGAGCAGCGCCTGCGGCACGATGTGGGCGAACGCGTCCTCAAAGAAGCGCGAGACCGCACCGACCGCCACTCCCTCGATCAGCGCGAACGCGATCACGAGCGGCGGGCGGATCACCCCACGCATCGAGACGACCAGACTCAGCAACAGTGCGATGAGGCCGGCGCCCAGCGCGATGCCCGGAGCATCCGGCCCAATCAGCCATCCGCCGACGGCGCCGACGCCGAGCACGCCGAACAGGCCAAGGGTGTGGACCACGACATCGTCGACGGTGAGCGTCGTCGGCTGCCGGAACTGACTGGACAGCTGCTCGGGAGTGGGCGTGGGCAGCGGCGCGAAGGACCCGGGCCGCAGCGCAGGGTTCGAGGAACGTAGGTCGGCCATCGAGCCGGCTCCTCCAGCGACAGGGAATGAGGTGGTCAACGATCCAACGCTCTCGCCGCGAGGGGGGTTCCCGATCCGGGACGACCGGTGGCTGTCCAACATCGATCGCCCACGGCGCGCGTGGCGGCGTGGGCGATCGACGTCAGGCAAATGTGCCGGTGGTCGGAGTCGAACCGACACTCGAGCTGTTTTTAGGACAGCCTCCTCTACCAGTTGGGATACACCGGCGCGCCTACATCGCTGCCATTTCTACCATGCTACGTAGGTTCTGGGAATAACACATCGCGGAAGAAGCGGTCGGAGTCGGCAGCATCGGCGAAAGCGTGACTCTTCGTGACGGGGATGCCGCTCATTCGCCATGGTCTTCGATCAGAGGTGCACCGAGCGGCGACAGTCAAATACTTCGCGCTGGGCGGTTAGCGGATCCCTCCCACCGCACCTCGCCGGAATAGGCCACTAAGGCGCATGGAACGCGGCCGACCCCGGCCTCGACGAGCGCCGCCATTCGTGGCCACCCATGCGGCGCACACTGGGCGACCGCCGAGGCCTCAGCCGGCGCGTGAGGCGTCCGATGTGCCGCCTGGTCCCGTCGCACTCGAGCTCGGGGCGGCCGAGACCGCCGCGACAGGCGTTGGAGTGGCCACGCTGCGAAACTCCTTGCGAGGATCGGCGAACGAGCCCAGCGAGACGATCTCCCTACGGAAGAACAGCGCGAGGGTCCAGTCCGCCATCACGCGAGCCTTGCGGTTGGCGGTTGGTACTCGGCTGAGGTGGTAGGTCCGGTGCATCACCCAGGCTGGCCAGCCACGCAGTCGCACTCCGTACACCTCGGCGACCCCCTTGTGTAGACCCAGGGATGCCACACTGCCCGCATAACTGTGCTCATAGGGACGAATCGGACGCCCGCGAAGCTCGGCGACGAGATTATCGCCAAGTCGGGCCGCCTGTCGGACGGCGTGCTGCGCCGACGGACCGGTGGTCACTCCCTCATCCTTGGTCAGGTCGGGTACCGCCGCACAGTCGCCCGCAGTCCAGGCATCCGGGACTCCGTCGACCTGCAGGAAGGCCGTAGCCCGCACCCGGCCACGCTCGTCGAGGGGCAGGTCCGTCCGGGACAGCATGGGGTTCGGCTTGACGCCAGCGGTCCAGACAACGGTCCCGGCGTCAAAACGCTCACCGCTGTCCAGCTCGACCCGGCCGTCGACCAGACTTTCCACTCGAGTCTTCAATTTCACTTCAATTCCACGATGCTCCAGTTGTTTCACCGTGTAGAGCCCCATTGCCGGGGAAACCTCCGGTAGGATCCGATCAGTGGCCTCCACCAGAACCCAGCGCATCTCGTCCGCACTGAGATCGGGATAAAAAGAACAGGCGTCGCGGGCCATGTCCTCGAGCTCGGCAAGAGCCTCGATTCCTGCATAACCACCGCCGATGAACAGAAATGTCAGGGCCCGCCGACGCACCGCCGGATCCGTAGCAGAGGCCGCGGCATCAAGCCGACTGATAACCTGATTGCGCAAATAGATCGCTTCGGCGGCACTTTTGAATCCAATACCCTGCTCGGCGAGCCCGGGGATGGGTAGCGTCCGCGCCACCGAGCCGGGGCAGATCACGAGCATGTCGTATGCTAGCTCAAAATGATCACCCAGTGGGGGCTGAACCACCGCTTTCCGCTCCCCGTGGGACACGGAAAGTACCGTCCCACTGATCACCCGGCAGGCTTTGAGTACCTTACGAAGTGGAACGACCACATGCCGTGGCTCCACGTTTCCGGCTGCGGCTTCGGGCAGGAACGGCTGGTAGGTCATGTACGAGTTGGGGTCGACCACCGTGATACTCGCCTCGCCGGTACGCAGCTTCCGCTGCAACCGTAGGGCCGTGTACATGCCAACGTAACCCCCGCCAACGATGAGGATGTGCGGTGCGCGCCCATGGCTCATGCGAAAACCGTACCCGCGACGACCGCGTCACACCGCCGCTCGAACCAACCGGCGCGGTCATTTCCGTGACGCACGACACGCAATACGGATGAGCGTGATGGCCCACGTTCCGTGGCGCCGGACACATTTCGTCCCGGTTAGTCAACGTACTCAGCCCAGTTCGGCTGACCGCACCGCCGAGGCGAAGACCGTGTCGAGCATCACCTCGGTCACTCGTCCGGTGAAGGTGTTCTGTTGACTCGGGTGATAACAGCCGACAACCCTGACCCGCCCCGTCGGCAGCTCCACCTGCGCACCGTGGCCGAACCGTGTCCGCCGCGGTGGAAGATCCTAGCCTTCCTGGGCCAGCGCCGGCCACAACGCCGTCCAGGCAAATCCGCCGAATACCACGACAACCCTCAGGTCCGACCGGACCAGCTCCAGCACGAGCACGAGCCACGGTCGGCAGGTGCCCCGCTCGGCCACACCCGGAACAGCGACGCGAACAGCCAGTCGCCACTGCGGTCGCAGGCGAAGACGCGTCCGGTACGACTGACCTGCATAGGCTGCCCGGCGGATTCGGCCGCAGAGGGTCCCGCGGGACCGCAGCTCATCCCGTGGCGACGGGGGAAGCCAGGGCCAGCGCGATGCCGTCGAGAATGTCCCGTTCGCTGGCGACCACCGCAGTGGCGCCGGTGTGTTCGATCAGAGTGCGCAGCACGAGCGAACCGGCCGCAATGACGTCGACCCGGCCCGGGTGCATGACCGCGAGGGCGGCCCGTTCATCGTGGGTCATCGCCACCAGGCGGTCGGTGACCTCGGCGACCTGGTCGGCACTCGTCACCGAAAGATGGATACGGTCGGCGTCGTAGCCGGGCAGGTCCGCGGCGAGAGCGGCAACGGTGGTAACCGTCCCGGCAACACCGACCAGGGTGGCTGCCTCGGCGATCGGCACCGTCTCGGCAGCCAGGTCGAATGCAGCGCGAGCATCGGCGACGATGGCCGCCACCTGCGTGGCCGTGGGCGGGTCGTCCCGCAGATGCCGTTCGGCCAGACGCACGCAGCCCACGTTCACGGACCGTGCGGCGCGCACTCCCGCGGTGTCCCCGAGAACCAGCTCGGTCGAGCCGCCGCCGATGTCGGCGAGCAGGATCGGCGTCGCGACGGACGCGGTCGCGGTGAGATCGCCGATTGCGCCGGCGAACGACAACCCGGCCTCCTCGTCTCCGCTGATCACCTCGGGATCGATCCCGAGGATCTCCCGGACGCCGGCGACCAGATCGCCGCGGTTACGGGCGTCCCGGGTGGCGCTGGTAGCGACCATCCGCACCCGGGTTGCGCCCAGTCGCTCGAGCTCGCCTGCGTAGCCGCGCAGCGCGGCCAGGGTCCGTTCCAGTGCCTGCGGAGCAAGTTCACCGGTACGGTCGACCCCCGCGCCCAGCCGCACGATCTCCATTCGGCGCGTCAGCTCGTGCAACCTCGAACCGTCGACATCCGCCACCAGCAGGCGGATCGAGTTCGTACCACAGTCGATCGCGGCGACCCGAGTCATCCGCAGCCCCTTCCGTCCTCGCCACCACAGGTGTCCGTGTCGGGCACGCATGGACCACGGCTGCCCCAGTCGCCGATGGCGGCAAGTGCCTCGTCGCCGAACGGATTGACTCCGGGACCCGCAGCCAGACTGTGGGCGACCAGCACATGCAGGCATTTCACCCGAGTTGGCATCCCTCCGGCGCTGGGCGAACCGGGCAACGATTCGTGCGCATCTCGGCGGTCCAGGTAGTCCTGGTGCGCCGCGGTGTAGGCCGCGGCCAGCTGCGGATCTGCCTCCAGCCGCTCGCTCATCTCACGCATGACCCCGGCGCCCTCCAGGCGCGAGACCGCGCTCGCAGCACGCGGGCAGGTCAGGTAGTACAGGGTCGGAAACGGGGAACCGTCAGGCAGCCGGGGCGCGGTCTCCACCACGTCTGGACGCCCACAGGAGCACCGGTGTGCGACCGCAACCAGGCCGCGAGGCTCCCGGCCCAACTGCCGGCGGACGATGTCCGCATCCCGGGTCGTCACCGCCGCCTGCACCACACTTCCCCCATATGTCGTTACGGAGCAGATATCTGCGACCACAGTCTGCCATACCAGGCCGAATCGCCTGTGGACGCGCCGCCCTGGGCCTCGTCCGTGGGCTTCGGCGTCGGCGGTGCGGGCATCAGATAGGCCTTCTCGCCGGGTTTGAGGAAGTGCAGCCGGCGCCGCGCTTCCTCCTCGACCCAGGCCTGGTCGCCGTAGCGACCGACCGTCGTCCGAAGCTGGTCAACCTGGGTCTGGGCCTGCGCGTTCGCCCGACCAAGCTGAGAAAGCTTGCTCTGCTGGCGCAGGTACAGCCGCAATGGGTAGGCCAGGGTCAGGACCAGGACGCAGATCACGACGGCGAGCAGGGTCGCCCTCGTGGTCAGTGCAACGCGCGGCGCCGGCACCAGACTCAGGCGGACTGGCCGTGCCGGGGGAAGGCGCCAACTCCCGCGTATCGGGCCGCGTCGTCCAGTTCCTCCTCGATCCGCAGGAGCTGGTTGTACTTGGCGACCCGTTCGGTGCGCGCTGGCGCACCGGTCTTGATCTGGCCGCAGTCGACCGCGACGGCGAGATCAGCGATCGTGGTGTCCTCGGTCTCCCCGGACCGGTGCGACATCATCGCCCGGTAGCCACTGCGATGCGCAAGGGTGACCGCGTCCAGCGTTTCAGTGAGCGTGCCGATCTGGTTGACCTTCACCAGCAGGGCGTTACCGGCCTTCGACGCGATGCCGCGCGCAAGCCGCTCAGGATTGGTGACGAACAGGTCGTCCCCGACCAGCTGCACCTTGCTGCCCAGGCGTGCGGTCAGCTCCACCCAGCCGGACCAGTCATCTTCGGCGAGCGGGTCCTCGATCGATACGATGGGGTAGGCCTCGACCAGCTCGGCGTAGTAGTCGCTGAGCTGCGCTGCGGTACGGGTCGCACCCTCGAACGTATAGGCACCGTCGGAGAAGAACTCGGTCGAGGCGACATCGAGCGCGAACGCCACGTCCGAGCCGAGCCGCAGCCCAGCCTTGTCGACAGCCTCGGCAATGAGGTCGAGTGCCTCCCGGTTGGTCGGCAGGCTAGGCGCGAAACCGCCCTCGTCGCCGACGCCGGTACCCAGGCCCCGAGCCTTCAGCACGCTCTTGAGCGCGTGGTACACCTCGACGCCCCAGCGCAACGCCTCGGAGAAGGTCGCGGCCCCGA
Organism: Frankia sp. R82; assembly: GCF_023716925.1. Lineage (GTDB taxonomy): Bacteria > Actinomycetota > Actinomycetes > Frankiales > Frankiaceae > Frankia. The sequence continues at coordinate 9,653 of NZ_JAMQQG010000327.1, read as the reverse complement.
TAGGAGCGATCATGAACTCCTGGATGTCAACGTTGGTGTCGGCATGCGCACCGCCGTTGAGGATGTTCAGCATCGGTACCGGAAGCAGGTGTGCGCTGGGGCCGCCGAGGTAGCGGAACAAGGGCAGGTCACTGGCGGCCGCAGCCGCCTTGGCGACGGCGAGGCTCACTCCGAGCAGGGCGTTCGCGCCGAACGCCGACTTGTCCGGGGTGCCGTCGAGATCGATGAGCCGCTGGTCGAGCAGGCGCTGCTCGGTTGCCTCCAGGCCGATGATCTCGGGCTGGAGGCGCTCGATAACAGCAGCCACTGCCTTGCGCACGCCCTTGCCGCCATAGCGGTCCTCCCCGTCGCGCAGCTCGACGGCCTCGAAGGCGCCAGTGCTTGCGCCGCTGGGCACAGCGGCACGAGCCAGCGTGCCATCCTCCAGGACGACCTCGACCTCGACGGTGGGATTGCCGCGCGAGTCAAGTATCTCGCGGGCTCCGACGGCCTCGATGGACGGCACGGTTAGACCTCCGAATGCGACGGGGGACGGATCGTCACGGACCCGAGACTACCGTCGTACCTCGGCCGGTGAGGCGCCGAACGGCCTGTGGCGTGCCGCCCGCCGGTGCCGTCTGTTCCTCAACCGATCCGCCCCATCGGTGGCATCGTCAGCGGACCGGCCACCGGCAGCCCAAGGCGGGCAGCCAATGGTGCAAAAGATCCCCATCCGAACGATCCGAAGGCCGACCCCACCGTCGAGCCGACGGACAGGCCGACGGCTGCGGCACCTCGGTCCTCACTGGACCTCGGTGTGCGCACCCGGTCAAGCACCGATGGCTTCAACGCCAGCCGCACCCGGGGAGTCTCGTCCGCCGGTAGATCGGCCCGTGACCAGGCCAGCCGCAGCGCGTCAGACAGGCCACCGAGCTCGTCAACCAGCCCATGCCGATAGGCATCCGCACCTGTCCACACCCGCCCGCGAGCCAACTCGTGGACTCGGTCGCGGCTCAGTCTCCGGGAAGTGGCGACCTTGTCGACGAAGTCGGCGTAGACCCGATCGAGGAACTCCTCGAGCTTTTCCCGCTCACCCGCGGTGAACGGCCGCCGCGGGGACATCATCAGCGCGTGCTCCCCCTCAGCCACCGCCCCGAAACCCACACCGACCTTGTCCAGCAACTCTCGCACTACCTGCTTACCGGCGAACACCCCGATCGATCCGGTCAGCGTGCCCGGGTTGGCCACGATCTCATCCGCCGCCAGGGCGACGAAGTAGCCACCCGAGGCAGCCACATCCCCCATCGAGACGATCAAAGGTCGGCCACTGGCCCGAAATCGTTCCGCCTCCCGACGGATCAGGTCGGAGGCCACGTAGGAGCCACCCGGGCTGCTGACCCGCAGCACCGCGGCGGCGACGTTCTCGTCTCGCGCAGCGGCACGTAGCGCCGCCGCGATCGGCTCGGAAGCAAGCACCGGGCCAGAGAACGGGCCGGACGTACCCGATCCGAGCACCACCGGACCGGTACCGTAGATCAGCGCGACGACGGACCGGCGGGGATCGCCATGCGCCGGCGTGACGGAGGGCGATAGTGGGGAACTCCGCTCCTCCTCCACATCGGCGGGCCCGGACTCGGTCCCGTGGGACCGCTGCGGCGCGTCTTCCCGCAGGAAGAGCGCTCCAGGGCCCCGCGCGGCAAGCGCAGTAACCCGCCGTACCGGCGACTTCTCCTTACGTTCGGCGAGACGCCGGTAGGCGGAGGCGTACATCAACACTGGCTCGGTGGCCTCGCCGCTATCGGTATCGGCATCTGTGCTCACGCTGACTCTGGCCCGTGCAGCGGCGTACACCTCGTCGCGATAGCCGAGCCGGTCGACAAGCCCGGTGTCCAGCGCGACCGAACCGGTCAGCGGGCCGAGGTCGATCAACCGCCGGACCCGATCGGCCGGCATGCTACGACCCTGCGCGATTCCCGCGACGACCTGCTCCGACGACGACTCGATGATCCGGCTCACCGCCTCGAGGTGGGCCGGAGTGAAGTCCCGCTCGACGAGCGTGTTCACCGCGTTCTTGTACTCGTAGCGCTGCCCGATCTCGACCGTCACGCCCAGCCGGTCCAGTGCTCCGCGCAGGAAGGGGGTCTCCATTCCGAGCCCGGTCAGGCCGCAGTCGCCGCAGGGCGCAAGCCAGATCTCGTCAAAGGCGGACGCCAGGTAGTACGACCCCGTCCCACCGCCGAACTCACCGAACGTGTCGGCGTAGGCGATGGCAGTCCCCCCGGCGGACCGGAAGGCACTGATCGCCGCGCGGATCTCCTGGATGTTTGCCAACGGCATCCCACACGCGGCGATGTGCGCGACGACGACGGGAACGCGAGGATCGTCAGCAGCATGACGCAGAGCCTCGATGAGGTCGCGCAGCGTGCTCCTTCGACGCGCGAGCGCAAAAGCGACCGGATCTACCGGAACGCCTTCGAGTAGATCAGCCGTGAGATCCAGTTCGAGGACGACCGGCGCCGTCCGCCGTGCCGCAATCTGGCGGACGTCGGCCAGCGCCTTACGTGGGATGGCAGCCATGGACCGAGGCTAATCGCCGGCTCGGCTCTGCAGGAGCACGAACAACGAGTCGTCGATACCGAGTGGCCCACCATCACGCGCGCGCAGGCCATCGGGCGCCACGTCGCGAGTCGCTGCGAACAGCCCGCCGAGCAGATCGCTGCCCTCATCGAGAGGCTCCGGAATGCTCGTGAAGCATCGGCCGCCAGGAAGGACAACCGTGACCTCACCATCCACCGCCCGATTCAGGATCAAATTATGATCATGGATGGCCTTGTGGTGGCCGGTGCAGAGCAACATCAGATCGTCCGCGTCCGTCTTGCCGTGAAACCGCCAGTCCTGCAAGTGATGGATCTCGAGCCACCGCGTGCGCCCGCACCCCGGGAACTGGCATGTTCCGCGATCGCGAGCGTAGACCGCCTCCGCGAGCGGACGACCGGCACGGCGCCGACGACGACCAAGACGTAGTGGATTGCCGTGGCCGTCAGTGAGCATCGCACGGACCAGTCCGTCACACCCGAGGCGGCGCACCACCGAGGCAGGCAGCCCCCAACCAGCCAGCACAGCGGTGCCGTCGGCTCCGAGCCCTCGGGTACGCGCCGATCCCTGCTGGCCGTTCCCAGCCGTACCAGCGGCAGGCGGACAGTCCTCCTCCGGCGCTGCGGCGCCTTCGGCCGGCTCGCCCTCGGCCACCGGAGAATCATCGTCGACCAGGCCGGAGGCATCGATGTGCGCCGTCAGGGTGTACAGCGAGCGCACCAGGGCCGGTGCCTCGCGCTGCAGGAATCCAACGGCCAGCGCGACCAGAGCATCCGCATCGGCTCGCCGATCACGGACCTGTCCCTCGGACGAAGACGCCTTGGATGCGGAGGACTTCGACGGATCCTGCCCGGGCGGCGTCGTGGAACGCAGGCTCTCTCTCGCCTTCTGCAGAGCAGAGATCACCACTGCGGCATCGTCCGCAGACAACCTCGCGGAGAAACGCACCGTCCCGTCTTCATCGGTACGCCACGTCAGCTGGCGCTCGTTACGCCGCACAGCTGGATCATCCGTGGATTGCCGATGCGCCCGCACCAGCTTTTCCAGCCGGTCCGCCGTGCAGGCGCAGGCATGGGCCAGCCAGAGCTGCTCGCTGGCCGCGTCCGCGACCCGGCACACCGCCCGCACCTTCGAGAACGAAAGCTTCCCTGCCGCGAACGCAGTACGAATCGCGGGCAGCCGCTCCAGTGCTCGGGCCGTCGCCACATGGGCCCGAGCCGTACGCAGCCCCATCCCACAGCGCCATGACAACCAATGCGCACAGGACTGCATGCCCGTATCCGCCCAGCCTCGCCGCCGATCGAACGCGGCAAGCAACACCAGCCAGCCGCAGGTCGCCGCCGCGATACGCCCCGCCCAACGGCAGATTGACGCCTCCAGCGTCTCCAGGGGCACCTCCTGCACATCCGTCGAGCCAAGCTCGGACGCCAGCACCTCATCAAGCAACATCATCATCACCGGGCCATGGGTGAAGGGATCAACCGAACGAGGCCATCGTCGCACACACATTCGAAGTTATCGAATATGCGTTCGACAGCTAGGGTCGGACGGGAGGCGATGCCGCGGGCTGTCTACTTGCTGTCAGCCACGCTCGAGGAGGAGGGAGAGGGCCAGAGCTTCCGCCAACGGTCGGCGGCCAGCGGGCCGGGCTGGGCGCCGTCAGCGCAGGCAGCACGCTCGGCTGCTGCCAGCTGGTCACGGAACCGACGTGCGCGTACACGCAGTGCCTGTTCCGGATCAACCCTTGCAACGTGTGCCCACGCAACGACGGCGAACAACAGATCACCGACAATGCGTTCGGCCTCGTCGCCCGAACGGCGCAGGGCGGCCACCGCGTTAGCCGCGATCGCCGGAAGGTCGTCCTCGGCACCGGTTCCGATCTGACCCGCAGCGGAAGGGGGGACAGAGATGTCCGGCGGGACACCGATCCCGGCGGCACGCTTGAGCAGCTTGGCAGCCAGCGAGAGCGCTGGTTGGGACAGTGGCACGCCCTCGGTCACCGACGCTCGGCCCTTTTCCTCAGCCTTGATTGCGTTCCAGTTGGAGACGACGTCGGCCGTGCCGTCGACGACCACGTTGCCAAACACATGCGGGTGGCGGCGGATCAGCTTGGTGGCGAGGCCGGTTGCCACATCGTCGACGTTCCAGGGAGCGTCAGGATGCTCGGCAGCCACGCGGGAGTGGAAGAGCACCTGCATCAGGACATCACCGAGCTCCTCGCGCAGCTCGTCGAGGTCGCCGTCCTCGATCGCCTGGTAGGCCTCGTAGGTTTCCTCAATCAGAAAGGGGGCGAGAGATGCGTGGGTCTGTTCGGCGTCCCACGGACAGCCGCCGGGTGAGCGCAACCGGTCCATGACGGCCACCGCATCCAACAGCGCAGAGCCGGGCAGCTCAGCGGTGGCGACGAGGGTGTCGACAACGAGATCGTCGCCCATGGTCCGGGCGAGGCGGTCAAGTTGGCGGTCGAGGTCGCTCGGCACAGCCGGGTTGGCGAGCCAGGCGATCTCTTGGACGCCCGATGGGGCCTGGCCAGACAGCCAGGCGGCAAACGCAGCGCCGGGTACGTCACCGTCCGGGGCCGGACCGGTGACAACGGTAACCACAGCGCCCGCTGCGCGCAGTGCCTTGATCTGGGGGTGTGCGGGCGACGCCGTGAGCACTGGCACTTGGCGGACCAGGTCCCAGGCCGAGGCCGTGAGGATGCCCGGAGCGACCCGCGGGCTGGTGAGGATCATCGTGACCCGCAACGGCATGTTTCCTCTTTCGCAGGTGTCCGGGCAGCGCAGGCGTCAGGACTGGAGGGTGGTGTCCAGGGTCGGAGCCGGTACGGCGCTGGAGGCGATCGTGCCGTCGGCGGCGACGATGCCGAACTGGTCAGCGTTCCAGCGGCCGAAACGCGGGTTGATGGAAATCGGGTCCTTCCTCTCTGCCTGGTCGAGCACGGGCTTGAGGGCAGCAGCACGATCGTCGGCCGCGATGAACCGGGCCAGGTACGGCTTGGCCTGCGCATAGGTGAGCGGGATCCGGCCGACCTGGCTGACGATGCTGTTGTACTGGCTTCTGGTCTGCGCATCGGTGGCAAGCAGCCGGGGTGAGATCCGGTCGCTGAGCGCGGACTGCAGCGCGCCGGATCGCACGATGATCGCGACGTCACGCTGGGCGAAGCCCGCGGCGGCTGCGCGTCGCTCGAACGCACGCACACTGCCGAACTGCAGGATCGCGTACGCCTGGTAGTAGGACGCCACGTCCGCGTCGCTGACAGTGATACCGCGGCGACGGGCCTCGTCCGACATCAGTTGGAGCTGGACAAGCGACGTCAGGGTCCGGCGCTGCAGCTCGGGTGGGTCGAGCGCGCTCGCGGCCGACTGGCCGGACTGCGCAGCGGGCACGGCTTCAGCAGCGGACAGGCCACGTTCGACGATGTCACGCACCTGAGAGGTCTCGATCGCGTGCGATCCGACCTGCGCCGCAGCTCCGGCATGGGTCGTGCAGGCCGATGCGGCGAGTACGACGGTCACGCTCAGCCCAACGCCGGCGAGAAGACGGGGAAGCTTCACGAACCCAGACGCTATCCGCTCAGGTGTGGTGAAGCACACCCCGGTCACCGTCGACCGCGTTTCACCCCGCCGCGGCGGCGATCGAGTCTCCGGCGACAGCAGCGAGCAGGTTGCCCGCCCAGGCCAACAGCGCCCGGTCACGCAGGGGACGCGAGCCGATTCGTCCGGTCTCGGTCGGCGCGGGAACCAGCACGGTGCGCACCGCCGACTTGATCACCGCACCCTTGTACAGCCGGGTCAGGCGCAGGGTCTGACTCTCCCGCAGCTCCAGCGGCGCGAAGCGGATCTGGCGGCCAGCCGCGGTGATCTCGGTGACGCCGAAACGGCGGGCCAGCACCCGCAGGCCGGCGACGGCAAGCAGATTCTCGACCGGCTCGGGCACCGAGCCGAACCGGTCCACGAGTTCCCCGCGCACCTCGTCGATCTCGGCTTCGGTGACGGCGCCGGCAAGACGGCGGTAGGCATCCAGCCGCAGCCGTTCGCTGGGCACGTAGTCGTGCGGCAGGCTCGCGTCCACCGGGAGTTCGACCTTGACCTCTGGCGGTATCTCGGCGGAGTCCTTGCGGTATTCGGCGACTGCCTCGCCGACCATCCGCACGTACATGTCGAAGCCGACCGAGGCAATGTGGCCGGACTGTTCGCCGCCGAGCAGGTTGCCGGCGCCGCGGATCTCCAGGTCCTTCATCGCCACAGCCATACCGGCGCCGAGGTCGTTGTGCTGGGCGATCGTGGCGAGACGGTCGTGAGCCGTCTCGGTCAGCGGCTTGTCCGGCGGGAACAGGAAGTACGCGTAGGCGCGGTCGCGGCCCCGGCCGACCCGTCCACGCAGCTGGTGCAGCTGGGACAGGCCGAACACGTCGGCGCGCTCGACGATGAGGGTGTTCGCGTTGGAGATGTCCAGGCCCGATTCGACGATCGTGGTGCAGACCAGTACGTCGAACTTCTTCTCCCAGAAAGAGACCATGACCTGCTCGAGGGCGTCCTCGTGCATCTGGCCGTGCGCGGTGGCGATGCGGGCCTCGGGAACCAGCTCACGCAGCCGTGCGGCGGCCCGGTCGATTGACTCGACCCGGTTGTGAATGAAGAAGACCTGGCCCTCGCGCAGCAGCTCTCGGCGGATCGCCGCGGCGACCTGACGAGCATCGTAGGCGGCCACCGACGTGAGGACCGGGTGGCGTTCCTCCGGCGGGGTGTCGATCGTGGACAGCTCGCGGATGCCAGTGATCGACATTTCCAGGGTGCGCGGGATCGGGGTGGCACTCATCGTGAGCACGTCCACCGCCGTGCGCATCTTCTTCAGCTGTTCCTTGTGTTCGACACCGAAGCGCTGCTCCTCGTCCACGATCACAAGGCCGAGGTCCTTGAACCGGGTCTCGTTGGACAGCAGGCGGTGCGTGCCGATGACAACATCGACACTGCCCTGCGCAAGCCCGTCCAGGGTGATCCGCTGTTCGCTCGCCGAGTTGAACCGGCTCATCGCGCGGACGACGACGGGGAAGGCTGCATAGCGCTCGCTGAAGGTCTGGAAGTGCTGCTGGACCAGCAGAGTGGTCGGCACCAGCACGGCGACCTGTTTGCCGTCCTGGACCGCCTTGAACGCGGCCCGCACGGCGATCTCCGTCTTGCCGTAGCCGACGTCACCACAGATCACCCGGTCCATCGGGACCGGCTTCTCCATGTCCGCCTTCACCTCGTCGATGGCGGCGAGCTGGTCGGGCGTCTCGCGGAACGGGAAGGCATCCTCGAGTTCTCGCTGCCACGGGTTGTCCGGGGCGAAGGCATGTCCGGGAGCAGCCATCCGCGCGCTGTAGAGGCGGATCAGCTCGCCGGCGATCTCCTTGACCGCCTTGCGGGCGCGGCTCTTGCGCTTGGCCCAGTCCGCGCCGCCGATGCGGTCGAGACTCGGCGCCTCACCGCCGACGTAGCGGGTGATCTGTTCGAGCTGGTCGGTGGGTACGTAGAGGCGGTCGCCGCGGGCGTACTCGAGCAGCAGGTACTCCCGCTTCGCGCCGGCGACGGTGCGGGTGACCATCTCGACGTAGCGGCCGACGCCGTGTGCGTCGTGCACGACCAGATCGCCGGAAGCAAGGGCAAGGGGATCGATGCCCTTGCGACGCCGGCTCGGCATCCGGCGCATGTCCCGGGTGGTGACGCCACGCGCACCGGCGATGTCGCTCTCGGTCAGAACAGCCAGGCGCAGCGTACTACTGGTGAACCCGGTACCGAGCTGACCGCGGGTGACGACGGCGACACCAGGTACAAGCTCGGCGTCCTCGGCGTACCGAGCACCAAGATCGGCCTCACGCAGCATCTCGACGAGGCGCTGCGCCGGACCGTGGCCCTCGGTGACAAGCAGGACCCGCCAGGACTCGGCCAGCCAGCCCTTGACGTCCGCGATGACGGCTGCGGTGTCACCGTGGTAGAGCGGAGCCGGACGCAGGCTCGCGACGACGGTGTTGTCCCCGTCGTACGAGGCTGTGCCGTCGGCGGACGCTGCCGACTCCGCGGACGTGAACGGGCTGACCGACCACCAGGGCAGACCGCGCTCGCCCGCACGTTCCCGCACCTGCGCGATGGACCAGTAGGCGGCCGCGCCAAGATCGATCGGCGCGCCGCCGCCAAGCGCGGCGACGCTCCAGGACGCCTCGAGAAACTCCTGGCTGGTCCGCACCAGCTCACCGGCGCGGGATCGAACCCGCTCCGGGTCGCAGACCAGCACATGCGTGCCGACGGGCAACTCGTCGAGCAGGAGCGACATCCGCTCGACGAGAACGGGCGCGAGCGCCTCCATCCCCTCCGCGGGAATTCCATTGGCGATCTTGTCGAGCAGGTCGAGCAGCTCGGGATGCTCTCCGGCCAGCGTCGCGGCACGGGTCCGAACGTCTTCGGTGAGCAGGAGCTCCCGGCACGGCGGGGCGAACAACCCGCGACGGGCGTCGTTGGACGCCGACTCGTCCTCGGCGAGGGCACGCTGGTCAGCGACGGAGAAGCGGCGGATGTCCTCCACCTCGTCGCCGAAGAACTCCACCCGCAGCGGATGCTCCTCCGTCGGCGGGAACACGTCGAGGATGCCGCCTCGCACCGCGATCTCACCGCGCCGTTCGACCAGATCCACCCGGTGGTAGGCGATGCCCACCAAGCGGGTGACCACATCTTCGAGATCGGCAGTGTCACCGATGACGAGCTGGACGGGGGTCAGATCACCGAGCCGGGCCACCTGGGGCTGCAGCACCGCGCGCACGGGTGCGACCACAACCCGCGGCGCGGGACCGCTCACTCCACCCGGATGGGCCAGCCGGCGCAGCACTGCCAGACGCTGACCGACCGTGTCCGCGCGCGGAGACAACCGCTCGTGTGGCAGCGTCTCCCAGCTGGGGAAGACCGCCACCGTGTCCCGACCGAGAAGGTCACCGAGCGCGGCAGCCAGATCCTCGGCCTCTCGCCCGGTGGCGACGACCGCGAGCACCGGGCGCCCGGCACCACCGGACCCGCCGGCGGCCTCGGCGGCCAGCGCCGCCGCGG
>NZ_JAMQQG010000326.1 GCF_023716925.1 Frankia sp. R82 | reverse complement strand
CGACCGGGTCGGCGAGCGCCACCCGGGTGGACGTGCCCGCCCAACCGGTGCGGGCCGGCGCGGGACTGGTCGTGCGGGATCTGACGGTCCGGTTCGGCGGGGTGCGTGCGGTGGCGGGCGTGAGCCTCGAGGCACCCGCCGGCCAGATCACCGGCCTGGTCGGCCCGAACGGCGCCGGCAAGACCACTACCTTCAACGCCTGCAGCGGCCTGAACCGCCCCAGCGACGGCCGCATCCTGCTGCACGGCGCGGACGTCACCGCCCATGGTCCGGCCCAGCGGGCGCGGCGCGGGCTCGGGCGCACCTTCCAGCGCATCGAGCTGTTCAACAGCCTGACCGTCCGGCAGAACGTCGCCCTCGGCCACGAGGCGGCGCTGGCCGGGCGTAACCCGGCCAACCAGCTCGTCGGCACCCGCGCGCAGTCGCGGGCGGTCACCGCGGCCGCCGCGGACGCGATCGCCCTGACCGGCATCGAGCACCTCGCCGACGCGCAGGTCGGCCTGCTGCCGATCGGGCAGCGCCGGCTGGTGGAACTCGCCCGGGTGCTCGCCGGACGCTTCGACCTGCTGCTGCTCGACGAGCCGTCGTCAGGTCTCGACGCGCGCGAGACCGAACAGTTCGGCCGGGTGCTGACCGAGGTCGTACGCCAACGTGGCTGCGGCATCCTGCTGGTCGAACACGACATGACCCTCGTGCGCACCATCTGCGACCGGGTGTACGTCCTCGACTTCGGCGCTCTGATCTTCGCCGGCACGACGGACGAGATGACCCGCTCCGACGAGGTCCGGGCCGCCTACCTCGGTGACGTGGCGGTGACGGCGAACCCGGCGGCAGCGGACGCGGCCGCGGCGGATCCCGTGACCCCGGACGCGGCCGCGGCCGGTGCCCCGGGGGCCCTCGCGCCCGCGGGGCTCGGCCAGGACATCGCCTCGGCGGAAAGGTGAGATCACGATGCTGAACCTGACCGGGGTGACCGCCGGCTACGGCAGCACGACCGTGCTGCGCGACGTCGACTTCACCGTCGGCGCCGGCGAGGTCGTCGCGCTGCTCGGCCCGAACGGCGCCGGCAAGACCACCCTGCTGCGCACCGCCACCGGGCTGCTACGCCCGTCCGCGGGGCGCATCGAGTTCGCCGGGAACGACATCACCGGCCGCCCGGCGCAGTACTTCTCCCGCGGCGGCATCTGCCTGCTGCCCGAGGGCCGGGGAATCTTCCCGTCCCTCACCGTCCGGGAAAACCTCATGATCCAGGGCCGCGGCCGATCCCTGGACTCCTCCATCGCGACGGCGGCCGAGCTCTACCCGGTGCTCGGTCGCCGGCTGCGCCAGACCGCCGGGAGCATGTCCGGCGGTGAACAGCAGATGCTCGCCCTCGCCCGCGCCTACCTGACCAACCCGGTGGTCGTGCTGGTGGACGAGGCCTCCCTCGGCCTCGCGCCACTGGCCGTCGACACCATCTACGAGGCGCTCGGGCGCCTGGTAGAGACCGGAGTGTCGCTGGTCGTCGTCGAGCAGTACGTGCAGAAGGCCCTCGCGATCGCCGACACGGCGTTCATCCTCAACCAGGGCGTCATGGTCCACTCCGGCCCCGCCAAGGAGATCAACATCGAGGAGATCTACGAGCGCTACCTCGGCATCAACGCGTAACGCCCACCGCCGGTCGGACGCCGGCCAGTGAACGCCGGCTGGCACGCCGTCCATGAACGGTGCCGGTCGGGGTCGGGTGCTGGTGAGGTGGCTGGGACTGGGGCTGGGCACACCATCCGGGCGGTGGGCAGCTACCGGTCACCGGTGACCAGCACCCGGCGACTGGTGTGACACTCCGTGACCAATGCGGCCTCGCAGGTCGAGACAGTCCGGGCGTGCCGATCAAGCCGGTCCTTCATCGGGTTGATCGCGTAGCTTTGTCTGTTTTATTCTGATAGAAGGACCCATCCGCCCCACCAGACCGCCGACGTCGACAACGGCCCGTGACAGCAGCGATGTCAGCCGTCGAGACCGGCCCCGCGGGCGACGTGACGGTCGATGAGCTGTTCCGCGACCTGTCGGCCACCGACGCCGTGGCGATTTCCCCCGGTACCGACGTTGTCGCCGCCACCTGCCCTGCTCACGGTATGGAGAGTCCCGGGAAGCTCTGAGGCCACGCACAGGAAACGCACAGGTCGCACCGAGAGCGTCATGGGTATGACGTCAACCGGACTTTCCGCGGGTGGGCTGTCCCCGGCGACACCCCTGCCCGCTTCCGAGGTCGCGGACATGCCCGCCGGTGGGGCCACGGGTGGGGTCACAGGTGGGATCAGGGCTGGAGCAGCGCGAAAAAGCCCTGGTGGAGCCGCCGGCGGGTCGGGGGGCCGGCGTAGGTCGGCTCGGCGGCCGGTGGGGTGGATGGTCGGCTGGCGGGGGCCGGAGCTGGCGGTTCGGCTGGGGCTGACCGCGGGTGGGCTTGCCGTCGTCGCACTGTGGTGGGTCGAGACGTCGGCGGTGAGCCTGCACGGCGCCGGGCAGGTGCTGACGGCGGCCGGGCGGGTCAGCGGCCTGCTGGCGGCCTATCTCGTGCTGGTCGAGGTGCTGCTGCTGGCCCGGGTGCCCGCGATCGAGCGGGCGGTCGGGTTGGACCGGCTGGCGGCGTGGCATCGGGGGCTCGGCACCAATGTCGTGCTGCTGATCGGGGTGCACGTCCTGCTGGAGGTCTGGGGGTACGGGCTGACCGACCATCACCAGCCGTTCGGCGAGCTGATCACAGTGGTCACCTCGTACCCGGACATGTGGAAGGCCACGATCGGCGCGTTGCTGTTCGTGCTGGTGGGAATCACCAGTGGCCGGATCGCGCGGTCGAGACTGTCCTACGAGCTCTGGTACGGGCTGCACCTGACCGTCTACATCGCCGTGCTGCTGACCTTCTTCCACCAGACGTCCAACGGCGCGGACTTCGTCGCGAACAGCACCGCGCGGACCCTCTGGACGCTGATGTACCTGGCGGTCGCCGCCTGCGTCGTCGTCTGGCGGGTGGCCCTGCCGGCCGCGGCCGTCCTGCGGCACCGGATGCGGGTCGAGCAGGTGGTCAGAGAGGGCCCCGGGGTGGTCTCCGTGTGGATTCGGGGCCGTGATCTGGACCGCCTGGGCGCCGCCCCCGGCCAGTTCCTGCTGTGGCGGTTCGCCTCGCGCGGGCAGCTGTTCAGCGCGCACGCCTACTCACTGTCAGCGCCGCCGACGCCGGACCGGCTGCGGATCACGGTCAAGGCGGCCGGGGATCACTCCCGGGCGATCGAGCGGCTGCGACCGGGCACACCGGCGCTGGCGGAGGGCCCCTTCGGGCTGTTCACGGCGCGGCGAACCACCCGGGGCGGCGGGGTGCTGCTCATCGGCGGCGGTAGCGGGATCGCCCCCGTGCGCGCGCTGGCCGAGGACCTGGCCCGACGCGGGCGCGACGTCGTCGTCGTCCAGCGGGCCCGGCAGGTGGAGGACCTCGTTCTGCACGGCGAACTGTGCGCCCTCGCCGAGGCCGGCCTGCTGACGGTGCACAGCGTCACCGGCTCGCGGGACCGGCTCGGTTTCGATCCGCTCGCCGCCCCCTACCTGGCCGCCGCCGTGCCGGACATCGCCGACCGCGACGTCTTCCTCTGCGGACCGCCGGGAATGACCCGCGCGGTCGTCCAGACGTTGCGCCAGCTCGGCGTCGCCGACCAGCAGATCCACACCGAGGAGTTCGCGTTGCGATGAACGACAACGTCGGAAAACCATATCGAGCCCGGCTCGGGTTCGCCGCGCTGCTGGCGACCGTCGTGCTCGCGATCGGCGGGAAGGCCGCGAGCGGGGCGGGCGAACGTCCCACGGCGCTCGGCTCCGCCCCGGCCGCGGTCGGAGCGACCGCGGTGTCGACCCCCTCGACCCCCTCGACCCCTACGGCGAGCCCGACCACCGCGCCCGCGGCGACGACGCCCTCGGTCACCGCCTCCGCCAGCCCGTCGTCCTCGGATGCCGGTACGTCAGCCACCAGGACGGTCACCGGCGACGCGATCGACACCCGATTCGGCCAGGTGCAGGTCAAGGTGGTCCTGCGCGGCACGAAGATCGTGGACGTGGTGACGGTGCAGGTCCCGGATCGGGAGCGACGCGACGTCGAGATCAACGACCAGGCGGTACCGATCCTGCGCCAGGAGGTGCTCACCGCCCAGAACGCCAAGGTCGACAGTGTCTCCGGTGCGTCGTACACCAGCTACGGGTACGCCTGGTCGGTCCAGTCCGCCCTGGACAAGGCCGGTGTCTAGACCACCCGGACGCCCGGGCCGCACCCACGCCGAACCGGTCATGGGCACGGTTGTCAGCATCGACGTCCGCACGCCGTTGCCCCCCGACCAGCTGGACGCGGCGATCGGGGCGGCTGTGACGGTCCTGCACCGGGCCGACGCCGACTTCAGCCCGTTCCGGTCGGATTCGTGGGTTTCCCAACTGCGACGCGGTGCCTGCGACCTGGCCGACTGCCCGCCGCACGTCCAGGCGATCTACCGGGCGGCCGAGACCTGCCGGGCACGCACCGGCGGCCTGTTCGACCCGGGCTGGCGGGGCGACGGCACGCTCGATCCCACCGGGCTGGTCAAGGGCTGGGCGGCCGACGCCGCGTCCTGGGCGCTGACCCGGGCGGGCGCCCCCGTCCACTGCGTCAACGCGGCCGGCGACCTGCGCATCCGTGGACAGGTCGCGCCCGGTGTGCCGTGGCGGATCGGGATCGCCGACCCGTTGCACCACGGGCGTCTTGTGGCGGTGGTGGAGGGCAGCGACCTGGCCGTCGCCACCTCCGGGACGAGCGAGCGTGGTGCGCACGTCGTCGACCCCCGCACCGGGACGGCCGCCGACGACCTCGCCTCGGTCACCGTGGTGGGACCTGATCTGACCCTGGCCGACGCGTTCGCGACGGCGGCCTTCGCCGCGGGCCGGCAGGCGTCGGCGCTGCTCGCCGACCTGGGCCTGGCCGGATGGGCCTGGCTGACCGTCGACCGGGCCGGCGCGATCGACGCCTCGGCCGGCTTCCCCGGCGTGGTGATCACGCCCGGCGCGCCGTCGGTGCCGGCAGCCGGGGGCACGGCCGGGACCACGGCTGGAACCAGGACCGCCGCCGGGCCGGCGACCGGGACCGCGGCGGCGTCGGCGGCCATGCGCCGCCGGGTCACGGGCGTCAGCGAGACTTGAGCCTGTGGACCAGCCCGTACGCGTGCTCGTCGTGGACGACGAGGAGGCGATCACCGATCTCGTGAGCATGGCGCTGCGGTACGAGGGCTTCGAGGTCAGTGCCGTGCACACCGGCCGGGCCGCCCTGACCCGGGTCGCCCTGACCCGCCCCGACCTGATCGTGCTGGATGTTCTGCTGCCCGACCTCGACGGCTTCGCGGTCTGCGAGCGGCTGCGCGGCAGCGGCCATACGGTGCCGACGCTGTTTCTCACCGCCAGGGACTCCACTGCGGACAAGGTCCAGGGGCTCACCCTCGGCGGGGACGACTACCTCACCAAGCCGTTCGCGGTCAGCGAGCTCGTCGCCCGGGTGGCGGCGATCCTGCGCCGGGCTGACCGGGCCCGGGGCGACGAGGCGCCGCTACGCCTGGCCGACCTGGAACTCGACCCCCGCACCCGCAAGGTGCACCGGGCCGGGCGGCCCATCGACCTGACCGACACCGAACACCGACTGCTGCACTACCTGCTCACCCACGCCGGCGGCGTGCTGACCCGGGAACAGCTGCTCTACCACGTCTGGGGGCATGACTTCGGCGGCGGGAACGCGCCGGCCCTGGAGACCTACATCGGCTATCTGCGCCGCAAGATCGACGCGACGGATCCGCCGCTGATCCACACCGTGCGCGGGATCGGTTATGTCCTGCGACTCCCGCAGTGAGGCGTCCGGCCCTCTCGCTGCACCTGCGGTTGATGCTCGCCCTCGTCGGTCTGCTCGCCGTCGGCATGCCGCTGCTCGCGCTCGGCACGCAGGGGGCTCTCGCCGCCTATCTGCGCGACCGGCTGGACCAGCAGGTCCGCGCGGCCCATCCGGTGTTGGAACAGGCCCTGCTGCACGGTTCCGGTGGCACCGACACCGGCGACGACGACACCGGTGGTGACGTGCACGGCCGCGGTGGCCGGCACGACGGCCACGGGGACAGGGACACGAGGGGCCAGCGGTTCGGCAGCACCTTCCTGGTCGGCACGTACGGCGCGCTCTACGCCGGCGACGGTCACCTCCTGGTCGAGGCCAGTCCCGGCCCGGATGGCACCACGGCGCCGAGCCGACGCCCGGCGGTGACACCGGCCCTGCTCGCCGCCGCCCCGTTGCATCCCGACCTCGCGACCTGTCCGCTGCGGACGGTCCCGGCCGAGAACCAGGGCGAACGTTTCCGCCTGCTTGCCGAGCGGTTCACCGACGGCGATGTGCTGATCGTCGCGGTTCCCTTCACCGAGCTGGACAGCACCCTCGGCCACGTGACCAGAATCGAGATCGTGGCCAGCGCGATCGGCATGGCCGTGCTGGCCGGGCTCGCGTTCGTCATCATCCGGCTGGGGCTGCGACCGCTCACCCGGATCGAGCACACCGCCAGCCTGATCGCCCGCGGGGACCTCAGCCGCCGGGTCGAGAACACCGACCGGCGCACCGAGGTCGGACGCCTCGGCTTCGCCTTCAACGCCATGCTGACCCGAATCGAGGCGGCGTTCCAGGCCCGCGAACGCTCCGAGCACCGGCTGCGCCAGTTCGTCGGGGACGCCAGCCATGAGCTGCGCACCCCGCTGACGTCCATCCGCGGCTATGCCGAGATGTTCCACCGCGGTGCGGCCGACCGGCCTGCCGACCTCGCGATGGTCATGCGCCGCATCGAGGAGGAGTCGGCGCGGATGACCGGGCTCGTCGACGACCTGCTGCTGCTCGCCCGGCTGGACCAGGACCCGGAGCTCGAACGGGCGCCGGTCGCGCTGTCCGCGCTGGTCCGCGACGTGGTCACCGATGTGCGGGCGACCAGCCCGGGCCGCCCGATCGCGGTCGAGGCGCCGGTGGAGGTCACCGTGGTCGGGGATGCCGGCCGCCTGCGCCAGGCCGTCGGCAACCTCGTCCGCAACGCCACCGTCCACACCCCCGCCGGCTCCCCCATCACCGTCACGGTGACCGTTTCGGCGGTCACCGCCACAGCACCGCCGGACACCACAGCACCGCCGGACACCACAGCACCGCCGGACGCCACGGACGAGGTCATCGTGACAGTGGTCGATCACGGCCCTGGCATCCCGGCCGATGCCGTCACCCACGTCTTCGAACGGTTCTACCGCGCCGACCCCGGCCGCTCCCGCGATGCCGGCGGAGCCGGGCTGGGGCTGTCCATCACCCAGGCCGTCGCCATGGCCCACGGCGGTCGTGTCGAGTACACGCCGACCCCCGGCGGCGGCGCCACGTTCCGGCTGGCCCTCCCATCGGGCGAAACCCGACGATGACACCGACGAAGGCCGGTCACGGTCCGACGTCACCCGACGACCGTGGCGCCATCTCCGCATTGTTCCCTGGTTAAGCCGGACATTCCTTGAGCAACCCTGACCGCTGCCGATGTTTCCCGTCGGCGATGTGGTCCGCCGCAAAGCCGGTAAGCCGCAAAGCCGGCGAGCGGACCACCGGTCTACCAGGTCGGTGGTCCGGCCGGGATGTGGTCTCCGCAAGGGCGCCGCATGTGGTCCTTACCGGCACGGCCCTGTCCTGTCGTCGCCGTTGGCTGTTAACGTGCGGAAGCATGCTGCCAGCAGAATTGCGGGATGTTGACCGGAATCGTCTGCGGGCCCTCCTCGGCGAGACGACGTACCGGCGGGGCGAGCACTACGCCCGCAACGGCGCCGTAGCCGAGGTGTCATGGCAGCCGTCGGGAAACGTCCTCACGGGTCGGGTGGCGGGCAGTTACGGCGAGCGCTATCACACCACGGCGTACTTCACCAGGGGTGACAGCATTCATCCGCTGCGGTTCCGCAGCGGCGACTGCAGCTGCCCGGTCGCGGTCGACTGCAAGCACACCGTCGCGCTCGTGCTGGCAGCAGCCCAGGCGGCCACCTTCGTGGTCCGAACCCCGGCGGCGTCCGCTGCGGCACGGCTGGAATCCAGCGTGGTCGAAACGCCGACCCGGCCGGCACCCGACCGAAGCCGACCGCCCAGCCCGGCCCGCACGCCGGCACGAGCGGCGGGCGGCCGCGGGCCTGGCCGCCGACCGGCCACGCCGGCCTGGGCGTCCGCGCTGTCATCCCTGCTCAGCGAGGCGTCGGACGACGCCGGCCCGGGGACGTCGACACCGCTGGCCATCGAGCTGTCGCTGTCCGCCGGGCCGGTGGTCGGGCGCGGTCCGCGCAACAGCCCGCCGCTGCAGGTCATGGCACGTCTCGTGCAGGCCGGCAAGAACGGCTGGATCAGCGCGCCCATCTGGTCCCAGCTGAACGCGCCCTACGGGAACTACCGTTATGGCGGCTACCGGGAGGCACAGCTGCGGATCCTGCGGGAGATCCACGCCGTCTACCAAGCTGGCGACACCCGTTCGCAGTACGGCCACCACGGCAACGAGAAATACCTCAACCTGGGCGAGTTCCACAGCCCACGGCTGTGGCCCCTGCTCGACGAGGCGCGGGCGGCCGGGGTGGAGCTGGTGCACCAGCGCAAGCGGCTGGGCACCATCGAGCCGTATACCGCGGCGCGGCTGTGCCTGGACGCCACCCGCGACTCCCGCGCGCTCCTGCTGCGCCCGGTGCTGCAGGTCGAGGGCTCGGACGTGGACCTCGCCCCGTTCGCGTTCATCGGCGACCACGGCGTCGTCGGCATCGACCGGGCCGAAATCCAGACCACCGACCGGCACGAGGACTGGCATCTGCGGCTGGCCCGGCTGGCCTCTCCGGTGCCCCCGGCGCTGGTGCGCATGGCAGTGGCGAACCAGAGCATGCGGATCCCGACCGCCGACCAGCCCCGCTTCCTCGCCGACTTCCACCCACGCCTGGCCCGGCTGGCCCGGATCATCTCCAGCGACGACTCGTTCGACCCACCGCCGCTGCCCCGACCCGCCCTGGTCGCCCGGGCGTCCTTCGGCTCCGATCACACCGTTCAGGTCGACTGGGAATGGGACTACTCCCTCGGCGCCCCGGCCGCGGATGGCGCGAACAGCGCAGGCGGCGGGGCCGCTGCGGACGACACCGCCCTGGACGGCGTGCGGCGGCGTACCGCCCTGTACGCGGACGATCCGGACGCCGGCTACCGCGACCGGGCCGCCGAGGCCGAGATCCTCGCCGCCCTGCCCCGGTCGGCGCTGTCGGGGCTGTCGGCGCTGTCGGGCACCAGCGGTGTGGCCGGCGAACCGGGTGGTCCCCAGCCGGCACAGCTGCGCGGGGTGGACACGATGCGGTTCGCCATCGAGCTGTTGCCACTGCTCACCGCGCATGACGAGATCACCGTCGAGATCAGCGGGGAACCGCTCGACTACCGCGACGCGGGCGACTCGCTGCAGATCGAGGTGTCGACCGAGCAGGCACCGGACGAACCGGACTGGTTCGATCTCGGGGTCGGGCTACGCCTCGACGGCCAGCTGGTCCCGTTCGCCCAGGTCTTCGAGGCGCTGAACCGGGATGACCCGTACCTGCTCCTCGATGACGGCGCCTATCTGCGCCTCGACCGGCCCGAGCTGCACTCACTGCGCCGGCTGATCGAGGAGGCCGCGGCGCTGCGGGACAGTACGAACGGCCCGCTGCGGCTGAGCCGGTTCCAGGCCGGGCTGTGGGAGGAGCTGGTGGCGCTCGGCGTCGTCGTCCACCAGGCCGAGACCTGGCGGACGCAGGTGGCGAGCGTCCTGGCCTTCGAGACGGCCGGCGCGAAGGAACCGCCGGACACCCTGCAGGCCGACCTGCGGCCCTACCAGGTCGACGGTTTCCGCTGGCTGACGTTCCTGTGGGACCTGCAGCTCGGCGGCATTCTCGCCGATGACATGGGCCTCGGCAAGACGCTGCAGTCCCTGGCGCTGATCTGCCACGCCCGCGAACGCGATCCGCGGCTCGCACCGTTCCTCATCGTCGCGCCGACCAGCGTGGTCGGGAACTGGGCGACCGAAGCCGCCCGCTTCGCCCCGCACCTGCGCGTCGCGGCGATCACCGACACGCTGCGCCGCCGCGGCCAGTCCCTGGCCGACATCATCGCCGCCGCCGATGTCGTCATCACGTCCTACACGTTGTTCCGACTCGACACCGAGGACTATTCCGCCGCCACCTGGGCCGGACTGATCCTGGACGAGGCGCAGACGGTGAAGAACCACCAGTCGAAGGCCTACCAGTGCGCCCGGCTGTTGCCCGCACCGTTCAAACTGGCCGTCACCGGAACACCGTTGGAAAACAACGTGATGGAACTGTGGTCGCTGTTGTCGATCACCGCGCCGGGCCTGTTTCCGAACCGGACCCGCTTCCAGGAGTACTACGCCCGTCCCATCGAGAAACTCGGCGACGCCGACCTCCTCGGCCAGCTGCGCAACCGGATCCGCCCCCTGCTCATCCGCCGGACGAAGGAACAGGTCGCCCCCGATCTACCGGCGAAGCAGGAACAGGTCATCGACGTCGACCTGCACCCCCGCCATCGCAAGCTCTACCAGGTGCGGCTGCAGCGGGAACGGCAGCGGGTCCTCGGCCTGGTCGACGACATGAACCGCAACCGCTTCACGATCCTGCAGTCCCTGACGACCCTGCGCCAGCTCAGCCTGCACGCCGGCCTCGTCGACGAGGCACACGACGCGCTCGCCAGCGCCAAGATCGACATCCTGCTCGAACAGCTGCGTGACGTCGTTGACGGCGGCCATCGCGCGCTCGTCTTCAGCCAGTTCACCCGTTTCCTCGGTAAGGTTCGGGATGCCCTTACCGCCGCCGGCATAGAGTACTGCTACCTCGACGGAACCACCCGCGACCGACCGGCCGTACTGCGCCGGTTCAAGTCCGGGGCCGTCCCCGTCTTCCTGATCAGCCTGAAGGCCGGCGGAACCGGGCTGAACCTCACCGAGGCGGACTACTGCTTCCTGCTCGACCCGTGGTGGAATCCCGCCACCGAGGCGCAGGCCGTCGACCGGGCCCACCGTATCGGCCAGACCCGCAACGTCATGGTGTACCGACTCGTCGCCCGCGACACCATCGAGGAAAAGGTGATGGCGCTCAAGGCCCGCAAGGCCGAACTTTTCGCCAGCGTCCTGGACGGCGGTGACTTCGTCGACACCACCCTCGACGCCGATGACATCCGCCAGCTCCTGTCCTGACGCCCAGGACGCATCACCGTCCCCACTCCACCTCAAAAGTCAGCACAAGGTTCCTTCAGCCCCAGGTGATGGTTGGCGTGGCGCCGGGGTAGAGAAAGGCGAGCAGACGTTCCGCTTCGGTTTCGAGCTCTCGGCGTTGGCGTGCGTTCACGTCGGCGGCGGGGGTGAGGGTGAGTTCGGCGGCGCGGGTGCGGCCGGTGGCGGTCCAGGTGCCGGCGACCAGGCCGTCCACCAGGAAGGTGGCCAGGACCCGTAGGTTTCCGGCCGAGTAGACCGCGTCCTTGGACGTGGGCGGCAGGATCCGCTCGCGGCGGCTGGCATGGTAGGCGAGCAGCGCGCTGTCAAAGGCGGCAAGGAAGCGCACCGGGGCGGGAGTGCCCTCGTCGGGGCGGGGGGCGTCGGGCAGGTCGTAGAGGGTGCGGCCCGCCGGGTCGGTGGCACGCAGCAGGTCGTCCTGGCCCTCCAGCGCCGTTCTGACCTGCCGGGTTCGTGCGCCCGTCCAGCAGGCGACGTCGTCCGCCGTGGCCGGGCCGAACGCCCGCAGGTGCCGACGGGCCACCTCGATCAACGCCTTCGAGTCGAGCGCTGTCGCCTGGGCACCGGCCGGGCGCGGCGCGGCGAGAGACAGCTTCGGGCCCTTGGCCCACTGCTCCCCGGCGGGGGCGCGGACCAGGTCAGGTGTGGTGCGCACCGGACGCCAGCCGTGAGCCCGCTGCCAGGTGACCTCCGCGTCCGGGATCACCGTCGGGTTCGCCGCAACCCAGGAGTCGAGGAACTCGGCGATCTGCGCGTCCGACCGCGGCGTGTTCGCGCAGAACTCGCGTACCGCCGGCCGCAACGTCGCTGCCGACTCGGGCAGCTCGACGCCGGACCTGTCCCAGCGGGTGACCCCGGCCTGCTCCGCGACGGCGGCGTAGGCCGGGTGCTCCCGCGCGCTGACCAGGTGCAAGGTGCCGCGCAGCAGAGTGCCGACGACGGCATTGCCGGCGGCCAGCGCCTCGTGCAGCGACGCCGTTCTGAACCCGGCCACCCGGGACCACAGCGCCACCGGCGGCGCCGACCACTGCTGGGCCTGCACGGCACCGATCGCCTCGATCGCGGCCACCACGTCGACGGCCAGCGGTTCGAGCAGCCCCTGCCGGGCCAGCAACGCCCGGTTCAGCTCACGGACCGTCAGTTCCTGCACTCCCACCCGGCCGATTCTCCCGCATACATCGGCCGGCAGGATTTCGCCTCTGGCGATCAGAGCCGTCCGGCCTGGTCGTCCCGGGGTGGGGTGCGCTGCGCTGATGTTGGCTGGGACGGCGGGGCGAGATGCCTCCCCCAGCCGCGTCCAGGACAACCCGTGTCCAGGGCAGCAGGCGGATCAAGCCGAGGAGATGGTGCAGTGACCTCGACCGACCGACCAGTCAGCGGGCCGGCGCCGGCTGACCCGGTGCCGGTGCCCGTGCCCGCAGCACGCTCCGGCGCTGGGCCTTCTCCGCGCCGGAGCGTGCTGCCGGTGCCGGCGCGGTGGGCGGCGTCGGTGCGCCAGACCGGCGAGGGCCACCGCGTCACCAATCTCGAGTTGTTCTTCGACCTCGTCTTCGTCTTTGCGTTCACCCAGGTCAACACGCTGGTCGCGGCGGACGGCTCCGGCCGGGGGGCCGTGCGCGGGGTGCTGCTGCTCGCCATCCTCTGGTGGGCCTGGTGCAGCTATGCGTGGCTCGGCAACCAGGCGAAGGCCGACGAAGGGCTGCTCCGGGGGGCGATGTTCGTCGCGATGGTCGCCGTCTTCGCGGCCTCGATGGCCATCCCGGAGGCCTGGGACGACCGGCCGGGCGGCCTGAACGGTCCGATGGTCCTCGCGGTGGCGATCGTCGTGGTCCGCAGTCTGCATCTGGTCGTCTATGCGGCCGCGGCCGGCAGCGATGCCGGATTGCGGCGACAGCTGGTCCGCAGTGCCGCGCCGATGATCGTCATGGCGGTGCTGCTGATAGTGGGTGCGCTGGCCCACGGCGGTGCCCGGACCCTGCTGTGGCTCGCCGCACTCGCCGTCGACTACTCCGGGGTCTATCTGGTCGGGGCGTCCGGCTGGCGAATGCCGGCGCCCAGTCACTTCGCCGAACGGCACGGGCTGATCGTGCTGGTAGCCCTGGGGGAATCGATCGTCTCGGTGGGTGTCGGCGCCGAACGGGCCCCGGTGAGCTGGCCGATCCTGCTCATCATGGTGCTGGGGCTGGCCGTCAACGTGGTCCTGTGGTGGGCGTACTTCGACGTCGTCGCGCTGGTCGCCGAGCAGGCGCTGCACGCTCGCACGGGGGTCGAGCGGGTGTGGCTGGCGCGGGCGTCCTACACCTTCCTGCACTTTCCCCTGGTCGTCGGCATTCTGACGACGGCGTTGGCGCTCAAGCTGACCGTCGAGGAGGTCACCGAGCCGGGGCACCGCCTGACCGAGGTGCCGGCCACGCTGCCCGCGCTCGGTCTGGCCCTCGGCCCGGCGCTGTACCTGGTCGCGCTGAGCGCGATCCGCTGGCGCAACATCGGCCGGCCCAATCTCGGCCGACTCGTCGCGGCCGCCCTGCTGCTGGCACTGGTTCCGGCGCTGCTGTACCTGCCCGTGCTCGGCGCCATCGGCCTGACGGCGATCGTGCTGATCGGCCTGATCACCTACGAGGCGGTGCACAACCGGGCCGTACGCGACGCCGTCCGCCACCGTGACGACCGCCCGCAGATGGCGACCGAGATCGGGTAGGAGCACGGGTGCCGCCCGGGCCGGACCCACTCCGCGCTAACGGGGAGCCGCCGGTTTCTCCAGGGCCGCGACGCGGGCTTCGAGCTCGTCGACGCGGTGCTGGAGCAGGGCGAGCTGCGCCTCCTCGCCGAGGCGCCGCTCCCAGGTCCGGCGCAGTCGCGGGGACTCCTGCGCCCGGGCCACCACCATCGCCAGCGGGACCAGCCGCTGCGGGCCGTGTGGACCCTCGACCAGGCGGGACGGGATCAGATCGTCCCGGTACCAGGTTCGCAGCGCGGCGCGGGACACGCCGGTGCGGGTGGACGCCTCCTGCAGGGTCACCCAGTCCGACTCATCGAGCCGAGCGGCGAGTTCGCGTTCGACATCCCACTGATCCAGCCGATCGTCCCAGGTCACGGCCACCTCCCTCATCACCCTACTATTAGCATGGTATTGACCAGGGTAAAAGCGAGGTCGACCCTGGGGCCATGTTCGAGCGATTCACCAGCGCCGCCCGCCGGGTCGTCGTCCACGCGCAGGAAGAGGCCCGCGACCTCGATCACAACTACATCGGCACCGAGCACCTTCTGCTCGGGCTGCTCGCCGAGACCGACGGCATCGCCGCCCACGCCCTGGCCGAGATCGACCTGTCACTGGAGATGACCCGGTCGCGGATCGTGGTCGCGGTCGGGCGGGGAAAGAAGCCGCTGAAGGGCCACATCCCCTTCACGCCCCGGGCCAAGAAGGTCCTGGAGAAGTCGCTGCGGGAGGCGCTCGGTCAGCGGCACAGCCACATCGGCACCGAGCACATCCTGCTCGGCCTGCTGGCCGTCAACGGCGGCCTGTCCGCAACGCTGTTGGACGAGTGGAAGGTGGACCGCGACCAGCTGCGCACGCGGGTCCTCGCGCTGACCGCCGCCGCGGCGGCCGACCGGGCTGCCGGCGTCGCCCCTTCCCTCGGCCTGCGGGTGACCGCTCCAGGCAGCGGTGGCGACCCTGGCGCCGGCAACGATGCCGCGGGCCTCGTCCTCGGCGCCACGGCGGCCGCACCGCGGCGCACCGCGGCGGCCGAGGCCGGCCTCTCGGGCGCGGGCGGCTTTGCCGGTGGCGATCCGATCGGTTCCCACCACCTGATGCTGGCCCTGCTGGGCGACCCGGACAGCGCGGCGACCCGGACCCTCATGAGCCTCGGCCTGGACGTGGCCGCCGCCCGCGACGCCCTGCTGCAGGCCGACCTCACCGACACCTCCGACGAACTGCCCGAGGTCACCGGCCGACGTGGCATGTCGCTGCGGCTGACCGACTCGGCCGTCGTCGTCGAGGCCACCGACCGGCGCCTGCTGGGCCTGGCCCGGCTCGCCTTCTCCGCCCTCGGCGGCAGCCGCCCGGTTTCCCCGCCGGTCGCCGGGACCGACCCCACCGACCCCACCGCCGCCGGGGAAACGACGAGCGTTGCCGCGGACCGCGTGGCAGATCCGACGGCGGATCGGCTGATCCACGGACAGGACGAGATCGCCGAGAGCCTGTCCGCCGTCTGGACGGTGCTGGAGGCAAGCCTCGCGGACATCCGCTCCCGCGCCCTCGGCGCACCCCCGCATCCGCCCGCCCCGGACACCCCCGCCGACCCGGACACCCCCGCAGCCGAGGACCTTCGCCGTCGACCCGAATAACGGGCCGAACGGTCAGCCGGCTCGTACCACCGGCAGTTCCCGTCGTTGCGTGTCCGGCCAGACCGGAACAAGCAGGACGACCGTTCTGAGAGCCGATGCCTGCACGGTGATCTCCACCGCGTCCTCGCCGAGGGGTGCAGGCTGGCCGGCACGAGCGGGCAGGAACCGCTGCCGAACGTCGTCACCGCCAGTCTTCCACCCGGAAGGAGGCCGACGAAAGGCCGATCCGAGGCCGTGCCAACCCGGCTCCTGACCTCGTCCGGGAATTCGACCGGGAATCCCCGGCCGATCGTCTCGATCAGATCGGAAGCACGGGCCGTCTCCGCCGGACCTCGTTCCCTGCCATGCTCTTTTCCCTCACGTGGCGCCATCAAGGCCTCAGCCTCGCAGGTGTTCCCCTCACGCCTCGGCGCACCGGTACCTCCGACGATCTCGGGGTAGGCAGCGAAACAACAGCACAGCACGGCCACCGACGATCGGTGGCCACTACCTTCATCTGCCGATCTACCGATGCGCCACAAAGCGATTCCCGCACGGCGGCTCGGCGGCTCGGCGAATCGGCGAATCGGCGAATCGGCGAATCGGCGAATCGTGCGATCAGAAGCCCTGATGCACCGCCCCCGTGGGACGTCCACCGGCCAGCATCGTCAGCGGCACCGGCTGGCACCACTGCACACAGACCGACCAGCGCGTGCGTCGACCAGCGGGTGTTCCGACAGACCGAGGGGTGCGAGTGACCGCTACCGTCCCGTCAGCGAAGCCGGGCGGCGACGCGTATCCGCCGGCGCTGGCCGCCTTCGCGGCCGCGCGCCAGCCCGATCCGTATCCGGTCTACCGGGCGATCGCCGCGGCCGACCCGCTGCCCACCACCGACCTGGGGGGTCGGCGGATCACCCTCGTCACCCGGCACGGCGACGCCGCCGTGGTGCTGGCCGATCCTGCCTTCGGTCACGGGTACAAGGAGCGGATCAGCCCGTTCCGGCCCGACGGGGATTCCGACGACGGCCTCGAGTCGCTGCTGCGCACCGATCCGCCGGACCACACCCGCCTGCGCCGGCTCGTGAGCCGGGCGTTCACCCCGGCCACCCTCGCCAGACTGGCCCCCGACATCACCGCCTACGCGGGCGACCTGCTCGACGCCGCGCTCGACGCCGGCGACATCGACGCCGTGGCCACTCTGGCCCGGCCGATCCCGGTGCGGATGATCTGCCGGCTGCTCGGTGTGCCGGTCACGGACGAAGGAATCTTCAGTGACTGGGCCACGATCATGATCCGTGGCATCGACCCGGACTTCCTGCTGACCCCGGACGAGATCGCCGCCCGTCGGACGGCGGCCCGGGAACTGGACGACTATTTCCGCGACCTGATCGTCCGGTTGCGCGCCCGGCCGGGCGACGACCTGGTCAGCCGGCTTGTCGCGGTACATCTCGAGGACGACGCGCTGACCGGCTCGGAGGTGCTCGCGCTGTGCGCGGTACTGCTGATCGCCGGGCTGGAGACGACGGTCAATCTCATCAGCGACGGTCTTCGGACCCTGGCGTTGCAACCCGACCAGTGGGAACTTCTGCGCGCCGATCCGGGTCTGGTTCCGGGCGCGGTCGAGGAGATGCTTCGCCGCGACCCGCCGGTGCAGTTCATTCCACGCACGGTGCTCACCGACACCGAGCTCGGCGGTCGCGTCTTTCGCCGCGGCGAGGGCATGCTCGTCCTCACCGGCGCGGCGAACCGCGATCCGGAGATCTTCGAGCAGCCGGACCGGTTCCTCGTCACCCGGTATGCCGGTTCCGCGCCGACCGCCCGCCACCACACCTTCGGTCTGGGCATCCACTACTGTCTCGGGGCTCCCCTGGCCAGGATGGAAGCAGAGATCATCTTTCGACTGCTCGTGCGGCGCACCCGCGATCTCACGCTGACGGCGGACGAGCCGGTGTACCTACCGCAGAGCATCATCCGCGGCCTGGCATCCCTGCCCGTACGCCTCGCCTCCTGAAGCGCACATTCTGATGCACCTCACCCGAAGTACGGGACCGAGTGCCGCAGGGGTGTGCACGTCGGGTATCCGACTTACACTCTTTGCGGTAGCGTTGTCGCTATAAGCTGCCGGAGATGGCTGCCGGAGATGGCTGCCGGAGATGGCTGCCGGAGATGGCTGCCGGAGCGGTGTCGCCATCAGGTGCGATACGGCTATCGCCTACGGGGGTGGGCTTGAGCGCGTCCAATGCCGGTGCCGGGCAGTTGCTTCTTCCACAATCAGCGTCCGGACCGACATCGGCCACAGCCCTGCCGGTGTCGGTCCGGCGGAAGTGGCGGAAGCTGGGGCTGGTGGGGTGGGTGCGCCGCCGGGCGGCTACTCCGCCGGGGCGGTTGCGGCTGGTCTCGACCGGGCTGGTGATCGCGATCGTGGTGCTGTGGCTGGCGGCGTTCGTCACGGTCGTGGCCCGCCAGCATGCGGTCGCCGATGTTCGAGGGACGGCGGGGCCGGCGTTCCTGGCGGCGCAGCGGGTGCACGCCGACCTGTCGGAGGCCGACGCGAGCGCGGCGGCGGCGTTTCTGGCCGGTGGCATCGAGCCGGCCACGCAGCGGAAGGCCTATCAGGCCAGCATCGCGGCGGCGTCCGCGGAGCTGGTGCGGCTGGCCGGGGACCGGGTGCCCGCGGCCGTGCAGGGTTCGCTGACGACGCTGGCCAGCCAGCTCCCGGTGTACACGGGGCTGGTCGACCAGGCCCGGGCGAACAACCGGCTCGGGTATGCGGTGGGCGGCGCCTATCTACGCCAGGCATCCACCCTGATGCAGATGACAGTTCTGCCCGCCGCGGACCGGTTGGCCATGGCGGAGGCCGACCGCATCAACGAGGACTATCACCGGGCGACACCCTGGTGGCAGCCGGTGCTGATCGTGGTCACCGGGGTCCTTGCCCTCGGCGGTCTGGTCACAGCCCAGGTGACACTTGCCCGGCGGACCCACCGGTATGTGAACGTCGGGCTGGTCGCGGCGACGGTGGTGGTGGGGGTCGCGTTCGGACTGGCGCTGTCGGCGCTGTCGGCGCAGCGGTCCCGGCTGATCGACGGGTACAACGACGGATTCGTACCGATGACGGAGGTCGCACGGGCCAGGGTGGTCGCGCTGCAGGCCTGGGGTGACAGCAGCCTGTCCCTGATCACCCACGGCGATGGCGCGGTCCCCGATCGCGACGCCGCACGCGCCTCCACCCGGCTCGGCTATGACGCGTCGGGCCGTCCGATCAGTGCTGGCGTGCTGCCCACCGTCACCCGGACCGGCGGGCCGGACGCCGCGACCCGCGCGCATCTCGCCGAGTACTGGCAGGCCTACCAGGCGATCGCCCTGCGGATCCGCACCGACGCGACGGCCCTCGGTGGCTTCCCGCAGGCGGTCCGCACAGCCCTTGGGGAGGGCACGACAGCGTTCAGCCGGTTCGATGCCGCCTCCGACACGGCGCTGACGAGCAGTCAGCGTCGGTACGACACCGCGCTCGCCTCCGCCGACAACGCGTTGCGGGGCGTGGCGGCCGTGGCCACGGTGGCCCTGGCCATCGCCGTGGTCGGCGTCCTCGCCGGCTACCAGACGAGAATCAACGAGTTCCGATGAGGCTGGTCTGGCCGCTGCTCGCCGTCGCACTGGCGACCGCGGGTCTGCTGGCGCTCACCGCCCGCCCGACCGTGTCGAGTCCACTGCCGTCGCTCGCGGCTCCGCTCCCCCCGCCCTCGACGCCGAAGCCGGTCGTCCCGAAACCCTCGTCGAACCAGGGCAGTGACTGCAGCGACCAGACCGCGAGCCTGCGCCCGGCGGACGTCGCACCCATGCCGGCCGCCGGGGTGGCCGCCGCGCCGGCCTCGGGGCCGGCGGGATATCTGCGCACGATTCTCGGACGTGGCCAGCTGACGGTGGCCGTGCGCCCGGACACGCCGCCGTTCGCCGCCGTCGACACGGACACCGGCCAGTTCGTCGGCTTCGAGGTCGAACTGGCCAAGCAGATCGCCCGGGCCCTGTTCGGCACCGACGGCCATGTCCAGTTCCGGGCGGTGTCGACGGCGGACCGCGTTCGCGTGGTCCAGCGCGGCGAGGTCGACATGTCAATGGCGACGATCACCATCACCTGTGACCGACTGGCCCAGGTGGACTTCTCCGCGGTGTACTTCCAGGCGTCCAAGAACGTGCTCGTGCTGCGTTCGTCGCCCTACCGGTCCCTGGCCGACCTGGGGGGCCGCAAGGTCTGCGCGGCCACCGGCACGACCTCGCTGCAGCGGATCGCCGACACCCCGACACACCCCATCCCGTACCAGGTCACGAACGCCGCCGACTGCCTGGCCGCGTTGCAGCAGGGCACCGTTGAGGGCGTCGTCAACGGTGATCTGGTGCTGGCCGGGATGGCGGCGCAGGACCCGGAGACCAGGATCGCCGGCCCGAAGACCCTCGACGTGCCCACGGCGGCCGCGATCAGCCGCGACCATCCGGAACTGACCGCGTTCGTCAACGGTGTGCTGGCCCGGATGGCGGCCGACGGGACCTGGACCCGGCTCTACGACGCGAACGGGCTGGACCGGGTGTTCGGCCCGGCGCCCGCCCCACCCGTACCGCACTACCGGGACCGCTGATGGGGGCCAGGTGCGTGGTGCGCCGGGTCACGGTGCCGGTCGCGGTGGTCGTAGCGGTGCTGGCCGGGCTGGTCGCGGGCTGTTCGACGGTGGCGAGCCCGCTGCCGTCGCAGGCCCGCCCGTTGACGCCGGCGACCATCCCCGTCGCGGCGGCGCCCACCTCGGACGCCCCGGTGCCGGGATGCACCGATCCGCGAGCGAGCTGGCGACCGCCGGCGGTGCCGCCGGCGCCGGGGGCGATGCCGGCCGGGTCGTTCATGGCGGAGATCGTCCGACGTGGCTATCTGCGGGTCGGAGTGCTGGGAGACGTCCCGCCGTTCGGGTCGATCAACACCCTCTCCGGCCAGGCCGAAGGGTTTGACGTCGACATCGCGCACGAGGTGGGACGGGCGCTGTTCGGCTCCGACGGCCATGTGCGCCTGCGGACCGTCACCAACGCCGAGCGGGTCGACATCGTCCGGGACGGCCAGGTCGACATGGTCGTCGCGACCATGACGGTGACCTGCCAGCGCCGCACGCAGGTCGACTTCTCCTCGGTCTACTACGAGGACCAGCAGCGGATGCTCGTCCAGATCGGGTCGCCCTACCGCAGCCTCGCCGACCTCGGCGGAAAGCGGGTCTGCGTGACGGACGGGACGACAACGATCCAGCGGATCGCGCAGGGCGAGGGCGGCAGCCGCCCGCTTCTGCAACGGGTGACGAACGTGGCCGACTGCCTCGTCCAATTCCAGCAGGGCCGGGTCGACGCGGTGTCCAGTGACGACTCGATCCTCGCCGGCATGATCGCGCAGGATCCGCACCTGCAGATCGTCGGCCCGTCGCTGGAGCAGGAGCCGGACGCGATCGCCATCGGTCGCACGCACGCCGACTTCACTCGGTTCGTCAATGGCGTGCTCGCCCGGATCTTCACCGACGGCACCTGGACGGCGATCTACCAGCGGTGGCTGGGGCGTCTGGGGCCCGTCCCGGCTCCACCGACGCCGAGGTACCGCGACTGACCGTGACGGTGTGACGGGGACGGTGAACGGGGTTCGCATGACGGGGGGTGACAACGATGATCGCTGAGGAGATGCCCGGCGTGGACGCGTCGGTGGCACGCCTGCGGGCCGCATCGGCGGAACTCGCCGCCACGCTGATCGAACTGGACGCGCATCCGGGCCGGGTGCTGTTCGATCCGTCCCGGTGCACCGGGACGACAGCCGCCCGGGCCACCGTCGCGCTCGACCGACTGGCCTGGCTGTGGGAGCGCTACCTGGCGTTGTTCGACCTGCTCACCAGGGTGGACGCCACGGCGAGCCGGCGGGCGAACCGGCGCCGCGAGCACATCTTCGCCCTGCTGCGGGCGGCCGGGGGGACGCTGCGCGGCGACCCACCCCACCCCGAACCCGGTGATCACGTGCCCACCCTCACATCGGGTCAGCCGGCGGCGGACGAGCTGGGTCTGGCTGCGGTCGCCACGACCATGGCCCGGGTCCGCGCCGACCTCGACGCGGTCGTGGCCGCCCACCGTGAGCAGGTGGCGGTGCTCGGCGGCGCCGAGGAGCAGCTGGCCCGGCTCACCGCCGCGACGACCCGGATCGGCAG
>NZ_JAMQQG010000325.1 GCF_023716925.1 Frankia sp. R82 | reverse complement strand
GGTCTGTCATGGCGTGATCGCCCGGCATGCTCCGTTGGCCCGGGTGCTTGATCTCTGCCACGCGATTGCTCCGCAGGGGCCAGCGACAGCCGCAGCGCGTCCCGGCGGGCGGACCAGGAGGCCCGGTCCCGTTCGGCGGATCGTTCCTCGGCCCGCAGCGCCTCGAGCCGCTCCGTGGCCGATGTGTGCACCGCGACGGCGGCGCTATGCGCCTCGGCCAGCTCGTCGCGGGCGCCGTCCATCTGCTCGAGCTCGGCCTCGAGGTCGGTGTGGGACCGGGCGGTCTCGGCGTCGCGTTCCTGGGCGGACCGCACCGCCTCGGTCGCCTGCGCGATCTCGTTTTCGGCGCCGGTGGCTCGTGATCTGGCCGCCTCGACCTGACCGGCCAGCCGAGCCGTCTCCTCCCGGCGCGACGACGCGGCCCGGGCGGCGGCGATCAGTTCTCGCTCCTCGTGCGCGAGGGTGGTCTCCAGCTCGGCGCGCCGGGTGACCACCTCCTCGAGGCGCTCGCGATCCAGCTCCAGCCGTTCGGTCAGGACCATCTCCTGCTCCCGGACCGCGGTGGCCTCCTGCTCGAGCTCCTCCGGGTCGCGCCGGCCAGCCAGCTCCTCGGCGCCGGTGCGCAGCAGCCGGGCCCGCTCGGTCGCCAGCGATCGGGTACCCAGCAGCCGTTCTCGCAGGGAGGCCATCGCGTACCAGGTCTCCTGCGCGGCTGCCGCCTGCGGCACGGCAGCGGCCAACGCCACCTGGAGCTGCTCCTCGCGGGTGACGGCCGCCTGGTGCAGGGCCTGCGTCTCGGCGAGCCGGCGACGCAGGGTGTCCTCGTCGGCGGCGTCGACGGAAAGGTTGGACCGGGCGGCGCTCAGCTCGTCAGCGAGCAGCCGCAGTCGCGCGTCCCGCAGGGCGGCCTGGATCACGCCGGCCTTGCGGGCGATCTCCGCCTGCCGGCCGAGCGGGCCGAGCTGGCGACGTAGCTCGGCGGACAGGTCGGTGAGCCGCGTGAGGTTCGCCGCCATGGCCTCGAGCTTGCGGAGTGCCTTTTCCTTGCGCTTGCGGTGTTTCAGGACGCCGGCGGCCTCCTCGATGAAGGCCCGACGATCCTCCGGTCGGGCCTGCAACACGGCATCCAGCTGACCCTGACCCACGATCACATGCAGCTCACGCCCGATTCCGGAATCGCTCATGAGCTCCTGGATGTCGAGCAACCGGCAGGCCGTGCCGTTGATCGTGTATTCGCTCTCACCGCTACGGAACAGCAGACGACCGACCGTGACCTCGGTGTACTCGATGGGCAGAGCGCCATCGGAATTGTCGATCGTCAGAAGTACCTCGGCCCGGCCGAGAGCCGGGCGGGCGGGGGTACCCGCAAAGATGACGTCCGACATGGCACCACCGCGCAGTGCCTTGGCACCCTGTTCGCCCAGCACCCAGGCGATGGCATCGACGACGTTGCTCTTACCGGAGCCGTTCGGCCCGACCACACAGGTGATTCCCGGCTCGAGATGCAGGGCGGTGGAGCTGGCGAAGGACTTGAAGCCCCGTAGGGTAAGGCTCTTGAGATGCACCGGACTCCGGAGCAGAGGTGGGGAGGGCGCGTCGGACTGGCGACAGAACGCTCTGAGCAGCCGACCAGGACGCCACCATCCTAGCGAGCAGCGGAGCGCAGTCGGAACACCACACTCCGCCAATACCCCTACACCGACGGACTCGGCCCTCGCACCCACATACAGGCGGTCCTGGTCTTGTGATCCATCCGCGCACAGCTGCGCACGGGACCGCAACTCGAGATCACAAGCTCGACGCTCACACCATCATCGGTTACACCAGGAAACTAGGTAAACGCATAGAGTGAGAAACGCCGAGATAATGGTTCACCAAAAAAGGAAATCGACGGTAGGTTGCACCTAACGGGAGCCGCCGGGAGACCGCTCCCGGTAATCGGCCCCCCGCCGGATCAGCTGTAGGCCGGCTCCGCGTCGAGCGCCCGGACATCTTCCGGTACGTCGACACCACCAACCAGAGCCTCGTTGACGTCGCGTACTCGAGCGAGTTCCGCCTCGAGCTCCGCAACCCGGGCACGAAGCCGGCGCACCTCATACGAGAGGCGCAGATCGTTGCCGGATCCGACGTGGCCGAAAAGGGCCTTCGCCATAGTGATGGTCCTCCACGATGAGTGACCTAGTGGGCGTTGGACAACACCAGACCCGAAAAGATCAAAGTGCGCCCCCAACAATGGCTCTAGAGTCCCACGCCGGAGGGTCGAAAGTCAAGAGCATGCCACATGCCCACCCGACTGATCCGATGAACACGCAAATCCCGGTCGTCGCGCGGGCGACAAGGTGGCCACCACAGCGTCCACAAGCCGTCACGTGCGGCGAAAGGCGACCAGATTACCCTGTGCGCTCTGCCACAGAAGTTCAACGCGATCAGTCCGCCCCGGAGTATGGCCGGTGACCAGCAGACGGGCCAGCTGCTGACACTCGGCGACCGCACCTTCGACAATCACCTCGACCGTGCCATCGGCCACATTCGTGGCGGAACCGACCAAGCCCAGTCTGCGGGCACGAGTACGCACATAGTCGCGAAATCCAACCCCCTGCACGCGACCGCATACGCGGGCAGTGAAGCGGACCACCGTTGGGCCACCGCCCGCAGGCGTCAGGCGTTCCTCAGTCATCAGCGAGGTAGGGTACTGGCCATCGTGGACACCTCATTTTTCTCAGACGCGGCAGGCCGGCCGAGCGCGCCACGGCGGCCTGCGGACCCGGTGCGCGTACGGTCGCGCGCGCACCGTAGATCCGCCTCCGCACTGCTGATCGCTCTGGCCACCGCCGTGCTTGCCCTCACCGGCTGCGGGCAGAACTTTCACCAGGATGGCGGCGCCCTCCCCGTACCCAGCCCGAGCGCGAACGGCGACCGCCATGTCACGCCAGCGCCGGTTGACAACCAGGAAAAAATCATCGGCCCTGGTTACGCTCCGCCGCGGACCGCTGGCCCGACCCAGACTGCTGTTCCCAACCTGCCCGGTGGCAAGGCCTGAGCCGCCACCTTTCGACCGCTACCTCCGCGAGCCGATCGCGGGTGTGACTCTGCCCGTCACCCGATTGGCACATCCAAGATCGGCTCGCTCGCCGGCCCGATACCCGGCGGCGCCTCCGCTACCGGAGAGCGCACGGGCCCGCGGCGTACGCAACCGCGGATAGACCGAGGCAAGATGCTGCTCCACCCGACGGCTTCGATCGGCGAGGACCACCGCCACCGACGGACCGTTCGGCTCCGCCTCTCGATGCACCCGGGCCTGGGCTCGTTCCCGCGCCGCCTGCTCCGCAGCGCCGAGGCGCCGGGCGACGGCCAGCGCGAAACCCGCCATCCACGAGCGCCGGAACGCCCGGGGATTCTCCTGGCGCGGCGGACGCTCCACCGCCAGCCCATGCGCCTGTTGCACCAACAGCGACGTGAACAACAGCTGCACGCGCTGGATGTCCGCAGCCATCCCGAACAGATGGGCGGAGTGCTCGATCCCCTCGCCACGGCGGGACTCGCGATGCACCAGCCGGCAGCCCATCGGCGCCGCCACACTCGCCAGCAACGTGACCTTGTCACGGGCGTACGGCGACTCGAGGACCACCACCAGATCGGCCGCGCCCACCCGCCGCGGCGCCGCCTCCTCGACGAGCGCTCGATCGATCCCGTACTGGGCGATGAGCTCCGCCGCCTTGACGTTGTACGCCTCCCTGGCGGCCTCGGCGAGGCCCTCGGCCTCCGCCATCGCCAGCAGCTTGCGCACGCGACCGAGCAGCGCATCCGGATTCATGGCGCCTCCAGCACTTTCGGGCCGGGCGGCCACAGCACGGCCCGGCACCCTGGACGATGCCTCACCGAGCGGGGGTGACCCACCGCTCGGCCCCGGACGAGGCGACGAGGAACACCACGCGCCGGGCGGGCTCTCACCGCTGCCGCGTGGATCACGCCCGACCACCCCGCCGATCCCACAACCAGGAGGCATTCGAACGTGTGGTCGAATGCTACCACCGCGGACGACGGGGCGGGGGCTGGCAGGTCGGGCAGGTGTAGCTGGAACGGTTCATGAAGGCGTCCCGGCGGATCGTGTCCCCGCAGCGCGCGCACGGCCGGCCCGCTCGTCCGTAGACCTGCAGCGATCGCTCGAACAGACCGCTGACACCCTCGGTGGACACGTACAGCCGATCAAAGGAGGTACCCCCCGCGTCCAGCGCGGCCGACATCACCGTGGCGGCCGCCCCCAGCACGCGGTGCGCCTGTGTCCGGGTCATCGTCTCGGTCGGGCGGGCGTAGTGCAGCTGCGCGGCCCACAGCGCCTCGTCCGCGTAGATGTTCCCGATTCCGCTGACCAGCGTCTGATCGAGCAGTGCCCGCTTCAGGCCGGTGCGTCGAGCGCGCAGGCGTCGGATGACCGGCTCGAGCTCGAACGCCGGGTCAAGGGGGTCGACAGCGATGTGCGCGACCTGCGCGGGCAGCTGAGCGCCGCCCGCGGCCACCGCGAGCCCGCCGAAGGTCCGCTGATCGACGAAACGCAGTTCACGGCCATCGTCGGCGAAGGTGAACCGGACCCGCAGATGGGTCTGGTCCGGACTGCCGGAGGGCACGACCAGCAACTGGCCGCTCATGCCCAGATGCGCGACCAGGGCATCCTGCCCGTCCGGCAGCAGCGAGGCCTGCGGTATCAGCGATGGTGGCACCACGGGCGGTGCCTGCAGTGCCAACCAGAGGAACTTGCCCCGCCGACGGGCGGCCACGATCCGCTGACCCACCAGCCTGGCCTGGAAATCGGCGGCACCGGGGCCGTGGCGGCGAACGGCGCGCGGGTGGTGGACGTCCACGGCGGCGATCACCCGACCGACGACGCCACGCTCCAACCCACGCCGAACGACCTCTACCTCGGGCAGCTCGGGCACGGTCCACCACCCAGGCGATCAGCTACCGGACGGGTCACCGGAACCCGGATTGCGATCGTGATGACCGGCCGGACCGGCACCGCTGGAGCTGGTCACGCCGGCCTGCGCCGCCACCGCGGTCTCGGCCGTCTCGGCCGCCTCGGCCGCCTCGGCCGCCTCGGCCGCCGACGCAGCGTCGGCCACCCGGCTTTCCAGCACGGCGAAGGCGGCTGCGGCGGCCCGCTGCTCCGCCTCCTTCTTACTGCCGCCCTCGCCCTCACCCAGCGATTCGCCCGCGATCCGCGCGTAGGCGGTGAACCGCTTCGCATGATCGGGACCGTCCTGGTCGACGACGTACTCCGGTGGACCGAGCGAGAGCAGGGCAGTCTGCTCCTGCAGAGAGGTCTTCCAGTCAAGACCGGCGCCGCGGCCGGCGGCCTCGTCCAGCAGCGGGTCGAACAGGCGGTGGACGAAGCGGGAGGCGACATCGAGCCCGCCGGACAGATAGACGGCGCCGATGATCGCCTCCAGGGTGTCGGCGAGGATGCTCGCCTTGTCCCGGCCGCCCGTGGTCTCCTCACCCCGGCCGAGCAGCAGATACGGCCCGAGGCCGGTGGGACCGATCGTGCGGGCGACGTCCGCGAGCGCGCGCATGTTCACCACCGACGCACGCTGTTTGGCCAGCTGCCCCTCGGCCAGGTCGGGGTGACGCACGAACAGGGCCGTGGTGACCACCAGGCCGAGAACGGCATCACCGAGGAACTCCAGCCGCTCGTTGGTCGGCAGGCCGCCCTTTTCGTAGGCGTAGGACCGATGGGTCAGCGCGCGGTCCAACAGCTCGGGATCGATCGCCGCGTCCAGCACCTCGATCAGGGCGATGCGCGGCGGCTGCGGCGGCAGGTGGCGGCTCATCCGAGCATCCCGGCCAGGGCGCGACGCCGCGAGACCAGCGCCGCCATCGCGGCCCGGGTCCGGTCGACCAGGTCACCGCGCACCGCAAGCGACGCGGTCCGAACCGCCGTCACCAGTGCGCTGCCAGCCGCATCCACGGATCCTCCTCCGGGCCGACCGGCCTGGGTCGCGACTGCGTCGACCCCCAGCACGATCGTTCCTCCCAGCACGTCACGGTCTTCGTCCATCTCCCCCGGCGGTCCCCCATGGGAGTCCCGGCGGGAACTCGGCTGTCCGGGCCACAGGGCCCGGACAGCCGACACAAGCACAGCGCCGGTACGTCCCTCGGTGACGAGAACGTCGAGCCGGTGTTCGGCCGCCGCGGACACGTCTCGGGGCGCCCCGGCCGGGTCGGTCCCGCTGCTGGTGCGGCGGTCCGCCCGCCCCACCAGCCCGGCGGCGGCCAGCGCCCGATCTGCCGTCCACAGCCCGGCGAAATCCACGTCCAGCTCGCGCAGCAGTGCACCCACGGCGTCGGACGACGGATCGACCAGCGCAGGGCCGGGGGACAGCAGCCCGACCCTGGGTCGGCCGATCGTGCCCCGAACCTGCGCATGGACGGCGGCGAGCAGCGCAGCCTGGACCAGTTCGTCGGACGTCGCAGCTGGCGCCGCCCCCGCGTCGCACAGGGTAACACCCCCGCTGCGGACCTTTGCACCGGTCTGCGTACCACCGAGATCGGTCGCCAGCACCGCCCGGGTCGCCCCCGGCAGCAGCCCATGCGTGAACTGGGCCGCGGCCACGACCGCCTCGGCCGGCGCGACCGACACCAGGGCATCGGCGTGCCCGTCGCGCACCAGCCTGGCTGCGACGCGCACGCCGCAGTCCCGCCGGGCGCGCACGACGTGTACGGCCTCGGGGCCCGGCGGCACGCTCCGGGCGGCGGAACGCACCTGCACCCGGGCTCCCGGAATGATTCCGAGCCGGGCAAGATCGCCCGCCACGCCGTCCACGCCGGTCACCAGGATCAGTGTCAGACGCGGGTCGGCGTCCAGAGCGATCGGCAGAGCCTCGAGGAGACCGGCGACCGGCCGCCCCTCGCCCAGCAGATCAAGGGCGATACGGATCACTCCGACCGTCAGACGTCCAGCACCTGACGATCGTTGTACCGACCGCAGGTGGTGCACACCGTGTGCGGCCGGATCGTGTGCCCGCGGGAGCACTTCGCCAGTGTCGGCACCTTGGCCTTCCACTGCGAACGACGGGAACGGGTGTTGCTGCGCGACGTGCGCCGCTTCGGGACGGCCACTGTGCCCTCTCCTTCGTACTTCACCAGGTGTGACGATCTCGCCGGGATGGCGAGCGTGTCAGGGTCGAACGTCGTCACCGCGGCCGGTTGCCCGCCCGGGAGTGCCCCGGGCGGGATCGGGCTCGGTCGACCCGTCGTCCGCCAGTGCGGACAGCGCTGCCCACCGCGGGTCGGCGCGGTCGTGCGTGTGGTCGGGCCCCACGTCGTCCAGCCGGACGCCGCAGTCGACGCACAGGCCCGCGCAGTCCGGCCGACAGACCGGAGACAGCGGCAGGTCGATCACGAGGGCGTCACGCACCACGGGCTCGAGGTCGGCCCGGTCGTCGACGAGCACCCGCTCGTCGTCGTCCTCACCCGCCTCCGTGGCACGATCAGCGTAGTAGAACAGCTCGCGGAGCTCGACCGTCACGCTGTCCGACAGCGGTTCGAGGCAGCGCGCACACTCTCCGGTCAGCGGTGCGACCACCGTTCCACTGACCAGCACACCCTCGATGACCGACTCCAGACGCAGGTCCAGGTCGGCCGGCGCTCCCGGGGCGATCCAGATCATTTCGGTGCCCAGACCCGCCGGCAGCTCCACCCGCGCCTGGACGCGTTGCATGGAGCCAGGCCGCCGGCCCAGGTCCCTGGTGTCAAGCACAAGCGGGCCCCGGGGGGTCCGGCGGCGGGGGTGGGATCCACTCATGGCGGCAGTCGCGTTCACGTCTAGGTCCGGCTCGGGAAGCCCACCGGAGTGGGTTCGGCATGGGTGCAGGGTCGGATGGATGGGGGTCGTACGGCGCAGACCGGCAACGGGCCGGACGGCAACGACCCTCCAGACCAGCAGACATCTGACAGCAGACATCTGGCCAGCAGGAGGGCCGCCGGACACATCCCGGCCCCAGCCAGACGACGACTATCCCCACCCTATCCGATCGCGCCACCCGGCGACCACGGGTGGCGCGACGACCCGGGACCAGCGTGATCCGGTGTGGCCAGATCGCTACGCGCGATCCCGCAGCTGCTTGAGTACGACGTCCGGGACGAGACCCGAGACATCGCCACCGTAGCGGGCGACTTCCTTCACCAGGCTGGACGACAGAAATGCATATTGCGGATTAGTGCTCATGAAAAGCGTCTCGACACCGGCCAGAGAATTGTTCATCTGCGCCATCTGCAGCTCGTAGTCAAAGTCGCTGACCGCCCGCAGACCCTTGACTATCGACTGGATGCCCCGGGACCGGCAGAAATCGACGACAAGTCCATGAGCCGTGTCCACAGTCACATTGTTCGGCGCGGAGGGATGCTCGCTCAGCGCTTCACGGATGAGATCCATCCGCTCTTCTACGGTGAACAGAGTGGCCTTGTTCTTGTTGATCAGCACTGCGACGACGACTTCGTCGAAGAGCCGGCTGGCCCGGACGACGATGTCGAGATGGCCGTTGGTGATCGGATCAAATGAACCGGGACAGACTGCCCTTCTCATGATCGAGTACCGTACCAGAGAACACCCTCTCCGTACCTGCGTTCCCGCGCCGCACTCAGCCCATCCGGCCAGACCACCGGAGCCGAGCGATGCGACCGTTCGACGACGCAGACACCGTCCGCGGCCAGCCAGGCACCGTCTCGTAGTCGCTGCAGCACCTCACCCAGCTCGGGATCGCCCAGCGCATACGGCGGATCGAGAAATACCACGTCGTAAGGCTTCCCCGGAGTGTTCTGCACCACACGTGACACCGGAGCCTGGCAGATCTCGGCGCCACAAAGACCCAAAGTCTCGACGTTGCGACGCAAGATCCGGATCGCGCCCGGATCCCGGTCGACCAGCAGCGCGTGCGACGCTCCCCGGGACAGCGCCTCGAGACCGACCGCGCCCGAACCCGCATAAAGGTCAGCCACCCGGGCCCGCGCGAGATCGACAAACGTCGCGAGCGTGTTGAACAGACCTTCGCGGGCTCGGTCGGATGTCGGCCGGGTCGACTTTCCAGGCGGCACAAGAATCTGCCGACCGCCGGCCATGCCGCCGATGATCCGGGTCATCGGGACGTTGTCATCCCTTCTCCAGGAAAGCCGCGCTCTCCTCGTCGAGCACGGTCGCAAGCAGCCGGCGCAGGGCCGGCTGGCCGGCCAGGGCCGGATCGGCGTCAACCAGGCGGACCGCCTCGGTCCGAGCCTCCCGGATCAGCTTCTCGTCCCGGAGCAGGGCCAGCAGCCGCAGGGACCGCCGGCCACCGGACTGCGCGGCGCCGAGCACATCTCCTTCCCGGCGCTGCTCCAGGTCCAGGCGGGCGAGTTGTGCACCATCGGTGGTGGCGGCCACCGCGCTGAGCCGCTGCCACGCCGGGGTGTCCTGGTCGGCCGCCGTGTACAGCAGGCACCAGCCGGCGGCCTCACCACGACCGACCCGCCCGCGCAGCTGGTGCAGTTGGGAGACCCCGAAGCGGTCGGCATCCAGCACCACCATCACCGTCGCGTTCGGCACGTTCACCCCCACCTCGATGACCGTGGTCGCAACCAGGACGTCCACCTCACCGGCCGCGAACCGGTTCATCACCGTCTCCCGCTGCGCGGAGGGCAGCCGGCCGTGCAGGCACTCCACCCGAAGACCGGCAAGCTCCCCCCCGACAAGCTGTGGGAGCACCTCGGTGACGGTCGCGGTGGGCCGCTCCTCGGGGTCCACGCCATCCTCGGGACCGGCGTCACCGATGCGGGGGCACACCACATAAGCCTGCCGGCCGGCGGCCACCTCGTCGCGGATGCGTCCCCACATCCGGTCGGCCCAGGAACGCACCAGAGCCGGGACGACAAAGGTCGCCACCGGTGAGCGACCGCTGGGCAGCTCGGTGAGCTCCGATACCTCGAGGTCACCGAAGACCGTCATCGCGACCGTCCGCGGGATCGG
Organism: Frankia sp. R82; assembly: GCF_023716925.1. Taxonomy (GTDB): domain Bacteria; phylum Actinomycetota; class Actinomycetes; order Frankiales; family Frankiaceae; genus Frankia. Next base: position 11,953 of record NZ_JAMQQG010000325.1, on the reverse strand, counting down.
CGTCGCGGTCATGACGAGCAGGTGCGGCGGGCGGCGACCGCGGGCCCGCAGCGCATCGCGCTGCTCGACGCCGAAGCGGTGCTGCTCGTCCACGATGACCAGGCCGAGATCGGCGAACTGCACGTCCTGCTGCAACAGGGCGTGGGTGCCGACGACCAGACCAGCCGACCCGTCCGCGATCGCGGCGAGAGCCTCACGACGTGCCCGTGCGCCGAGGGACCCGGTGACGAGGGTGACCCGGGTGGCCTGCTCGGCGCCGTCAAGCTCACCGGCGCGAGCCAGTGGGCCGAGCATCTCGCGCAGGCTGCGCTCGTGCTGGGCGGCCAGCGTCTCGGTCGGCGCCAACAACACCGCCTGCCCACCCGAGTCGATGACGGCGAGCATCGCCCGCAGCGCCACCACCGTCTTGCCCGAGCCCACCTCACCCTGCAGCAGGCGGTGCATCGGCACCGGCCGGGCCAGATCCGCGGTGATGGCCGCGCCGACTTCGCGTTGCCCGCCGGTCAACGCGAAGGGCAGGCTGGCGTCGAAGGCGGCCAGCAGCCCGTCCGGCCGGCCGGACCGGGACACCGTCGCCAGCGCCTCCACCTCGCGACGCCGCCGGGCCAGTGCGACCTGCAGGACGAGCGCCTCGTCCCAGCTCAGCCGGGTGCGCCCGAGCTGGACGTCGGCCCGACTCGCCGGTAGGTGCACCTTTCGGTAGGCCTGCAGAAGTTCCGGCAGGTGACGACGTGCACGCAGCTCGGCCGGCAGCGGATCGGCCACGGGTTCGAGCGAGTCCAGCGCCAGGCGCACGCATCGGGCCACCGTCCAGCTCGGCACCTTCGCCGCGGCCGGGTAGATCGGCACGAGCGCGTTCGCGAACGCCACGCCGACCCCGTCACCCAGGTCACCGGCCTGCTCCACCCCGCCGGCGCGACCGGCGCCGCCCGCAGCACCCGGGTCGTCCTCGGCCTGGTCCGCCTCGAGCAGGTGTACCTCGGGATTGGTGAGCTGGATGCGACCGCGGAACTCCTCGACCTTGCCCGCGAACAGGGCGGTCACCCCGGGACGAAGATCACGTTCACGCCAGGTCTGGTTGAAGAAGGTCAACGTGAGCAGCTGGCGCCCGTCGGTCACGGTGACCCGCAGCATCGACCGGCGGCCGGACCGCATCGGCCGGCGCTCCATTTTCTCCACCCGCGCCGCCACGGTGGCCGACTCGCCGACGACCAGATCGGCGAGATCGGTGAGCTCGCCCCGCTCGTGATAGCGGCGCGGAAGGTGATCCAGCAGGTCACCCACCGAGTGCAGCTCGAGGCCATCCGCCAGCAGGGTGGCAGCGCGGGCACCCAGCAGTGTCTTCAACGGAGTGTCAAGGTCGACCACACCTCCGATACTGCACTGCGGGACCGACAGATCTCCCGGATGCCTGCCGGCAACGCCCCGATCGCCCGCCCCGGGACCACGACCGACCAGGTCCGCTCCGGCTCGGCCACCCCGGCCGGGATCGCGTCGGCCGGGAGCTGGGCGCCTGAGGTAGGCTCGGATCGGTTTCCGCTGTGCGCGTTCTCCCGATCCTGCCGTCAGGCGCCTGGGATGAGTACGATCGCGGTTCCGACCGCCCGATGTCCCGGAGCTCCACACCGGGGCTGCGACTATTTCGACGGAGTGTTTCTCGTGTCTTCGGTGTGCGACGTCTGCGGCAAGGGGCCGGGCTTCGGTATGTCGGTCTCCCACTCCCACCGACGCACTCGCCGTCGCTGGAACCCGAACATCCAGACGGTCCGGGGCATCGTCGGCGGCACCCGTCGCCGGATGAACGTCTGCACCTCCTGCATCAAGGCCGGCAAGGTCACCCGCGGCTGAGGTGTGCCGCTGAGGTAGCCGGGGTCTTCGCCCGGATGGCCGCCCGGGCGGGTACTCCGATCCGTTAGGGTCCCGGCATGCCAGGAACCCGGGCCCGGATCCGCATCGCCCTTCTGTTCGGCGGCCGCAGCACCGAGCACGCGATCTCCTGCGTGTCGGCCGGTGGTGTGCTGCGTGCGCTTGACCCGTCCGTCTACGACGTGGTGCCGATCGGCATCGACCCGGACGGTCGTTGGATCGTGCTGCCGGCTGATGCCGACGTCCTGCGGGCAACCAGCGATCAGCTGCCCGTGGTGCGCGCCGCGGCCGGTCGGCAGGTGGTCTTCGTCGTTGACCCGACCACCCGCCGGCTCATCCTGCATGATCCCGCCGATGCACCGCTGGGCGAACTCGCCGACATCGACGTGGTCTTTCCCGTTCTGCATGGCCCGTTCGGGGAGGACGGGACGGTGCAGGGCCTGCTGGAGATGGCCGGAGTGCCCTATGTCGGCTCCGGGGTGTTCGCCAGCGCCGCGGCCATGGACAAGGAACACATGAAGGCGCAGCTCGCGGCGGCGGGCCTGCCGATCGGGCGATATGCGGTGCTGCGCGCCGGCGAGCACCTCGCCGACGCCGACCGGGAGCGTCTGGGCCTGCCGGTGTTCGTCAAACCGGCGCGGGGCGGCTCGAGTATCGGCATCAGCCGGGTCGACGCCTGGGCGGATCTCGACACCGCGGTCAAGACGGCCCGCACCCACGATCCCAAGGTGCTCGTCGAGGCGGCCGTCGTCGGCCGGGAGATCGAGTGCGGTGTGCTCGGGCGCCTCGAGGAACCGGGTGCGCAGGCAAGCCTGCCCGCCGAGATCACCGTCGACTCCTCGGCCGGTTTCTACGACTTCGACGCGAAGTACGTGACCGACGGCACCCGGTTCGACGTTCCCGCCGCGCTCTCGTCGAGCGTCCTGGCGCAGGTCCAGTCCGTGGCGGTCCGAGCCTTCGCGGCGCTGGACTGCGCGGGGCTCGCCCGTGTCGACGTGTTCCTCACCCCCGATGACCGGGTCGTGGTGAACGAGGTGAACACGATGCCCGGTTTCACCCCGACGTCGATGTTCCCCCGCATGTGGGCGGCCAGCGGCCTGGACTTCGCGACGCTGGTCGACCGGCTGGTCCGCCTGGCCCTGGGCGCCGGTGCCGGCCTGCGCTGAGGACGACGGCGCGGGCGGCTCAGGCGGTCGTGGCCCGGCTGTGGGCGCGCACCGCCGGGCCGACCGTCACCAGCACGTCGAAGGGCTGGACGTCATCGAGGGTGGCCGCGGGCAGGTTCAGCACCACCTGGGGAGACCGGGTCGGCGTCGAGAACCGCAGGCCGGCACCGATCTTCTCGCTGAACCAGCCGACGTCGTCGACGAACGACAGCGTCGCGTCCGGTCGGTAGCTCGCCGACACCCCGGCCGCACCGCAGGTGAGCACCGCCGGACCGCGACCGTAGGCAGCCGCGGTGGGCGCTGGCGGGCTCAGGGTGCGTCGATCCAGGTGCCGACCCAGGGAGGACGGCAACGCCTGTACGAGCGCCACGCAGGCCGCCCGCAGCGAGGCCGCCGGTTCCGGAACGTTCGTCAGCCGAACCGGGCCGGGACCGCCACAGGCCGCACCCAGCAGGGCGACCACGACGCCGGCCACCGCCCCGGCCCGCAACCGCACCGGCGCGGCACCCGGTAGCCATGACGACCGCGGCCGCACCGGAGACCACGGTCGCCACCGCCGGCCGGCCCGACCCGGCGGACCGGACCGGCCGGCCCGCGATGGTGCCGGACGGCGCGCGACGATGCTCAGAAGTGGACGACCGGGCAGGTGAGCGTGCGGGTGATGCCGTCAACCGACTGCACCCTCGACATCACCATTTTCCCGAGGTCGTCCACCGTAGGAGCTTCGGCCCGCACGATGACGTCGTACGGACCGGTCACGTCCTCCGCCTGGGTGACCCCGGGGATCTGCTCGATCTCCTTGGCAACCGACGCGGACTTGCCGACCTCGGTCTGGATAAGGATGTATGCGTGGACCACAGACGCTCCCTCGTCGGACGTCGACAGCCCGCCCTGCAGAACTACGGGCCGACAGAAGGTAACAGGCAAACGGGCCGGATGAGAGGTTCCGCGACCGAGGAATTTCGCCCACTCGGTCCACCAGCGCACATGGGCTGCCACGCCACCCTCGTCCAGCCGACAATCCTGCGGCCCGGCCACCCCTTCTCGTACCCGATTGTGATGACGACCACCACCGCAGCTACCGACAGTAAAAGATCGGCGGGATGCCTGATGTTCTCGAGGGTGCGGTGAACGCGCCGACCGGCGACCCGATCGGGGTGGCCGTGGCACCGCCGCGGGTGCTGACGATCGCCGGTTCGGACTCGGGCGGCGGCGCCGGAATCCAGGCCGACCTGAAGACCATGCTCGCGTTCGGCGTGCACGGAATGAGCGCGATCGTGGCGGTGACCGCCCAGAACTCCCTGGGGGTTCATGGCGTGTGGGATCTGCCGGTGGAAGCCGTCCGCGGGCAGATCCGCGCCGTCGTCGACGATATCGGCGTCGACGCGGTCAAAACCGGGATGTTGTCGTCCGCCGCGCTCGTCGAGCTGGTCGCCGACGAACTGGACCGTGTGGCCGCACCGGTGGTGGTGGACCCGGTGGGCGTGTCGAAGCACGGGGATCCCCTGCTCGCGCCGGACGCGGTCGACGTCGTGCGCCACCGGCTGCTGCCACGGGCCACGATCGTCACCCCGAACGTGGACGAGGTCCGGCTGCTCACCGGGATCACCGTCCGGGACGTCGCCGATCTGCCGCGGGCCGCCGAGGCGGTGCTCGCCCTCGGCCCCCGCTGGGTGCTCGTCAAGGGTGGGCACCTGGCCGGCGATGCCGTCGACCTGCTCACCGACGGATCACAGCGGGTCGAACTGCGCGGCCCCCGCTATGACCGTCGTCATACTCACGGTACCGGCTGTACCCTCGCCTCAGCCATCGCCGCGCGGCTGGCGCACGGTGACCCGCCGGCCGAGGCCGCCCAGGCCGCCAAGGAGTACGTCAGCGGGGCGCTCGCGGCCGGTTTCCCGCTGGGTGCCGGCATCGGCCCGGTCGATCACGGCTATCGTCACCGCAGGTAGTCATGCCTCTCCGGGCACCGGGGCGGCCGGGGCGTCCGTCGGCGGGCTCTGGTTCAATCGCCCCGCCACAAGTGACCTGACGCATCCGCACCCTCGCCAGGGGAGGTAGCCCGTGGGGGCTCCCAGCACCGCAGCGACCACGCCGGGTAGCACGGACCACCGGTGGTACCGCATCCGCGGCGGCGTGCCGTTGCACGGCACGGTCGAGGCGTCCGGCGCCAAGAACTCGGTGACCAAGCTGATGGTGGCCACCCTGCTCACCCCGCAGCCGTGCACCCTCACCCGGGTGCCCCGGATCGCCGAGGTGGACGTCGTGCTCGGGATGCTGGCCGAGCTCGGTACCCGGGTGGAGTGGCTGGATGACCACACCGTGCGCCTGGCCACCGAACGGATCGCGGACGCGTCGCTGTCCGAGGCCTACTCGGGGGTGAACCGCATCCCGATCCTGATGATGGGCCCACTGCTGCACCGCGTCGGTGAGGCGGTGATCCCGCTGCCCGGCGGGTGCCGGATCGGCAAGCGGCCGGTGGACTTCCACCTCGCCGGGCTCCGGGCGATGGGCGCGGAGATCGTCGAACAGGTCCGCTCCGTCCAGGTCAAGACCCTGGGCCTGCGCGGCACGCACGTTGCACTGCCCTTCCCCAGCGTCGGGGCGACGGAGAACCTGCTGCTCGCCGCGGTCCGTGCGCAGGGAACCACGGTGATCTCGAATGCCGCGGTCGAGCCGGAGGTCGTCGACCTCATCCTGTTCCTGCAGCAGATGGGCGCGCTGGTCGACGTCGAGGCCGACCGGACGATCGTGGTGCAGGGGGTCGACCGCCTGCGTGGGGCGACCCACGCGCCGATCCACGACCGGATCGAGGTCGCCTCGTTCGCCGCCGCCGCCGTGGCCACCGACGGCCGGATCGAGGTGGTCGGTGCCCGCCAGGAACACCTGATGACCTTCCTGAACCACCTGCGCCGGCTCGGCGGCGAGTTCGAGGTGACCCCGCGCGGGCTGACCTTCTTCCGGGCCCGCCCGCTGGAGGCCGCCCATGTACAGACCGACGTGCACCCCGGGTTCATGACCGACTGGCAGCAGCCACTGGTCGTGCTGCTCACCCAGGCCCGCGGGGCCTCGGTCATCCACGAGACGATCTACGAGGACCGGTTCGGCTACACCCGGCAGCTCGCCGAGATGGGGGCGGACATCGCCCTGTCGACGCTGTGCCTGGGCGGCAAGTCCTGTCGGTTCGCCGCGCGCGACTTCGAGCACTCCGCGGTCGTCAGCGGCCCGACCCCGCTGCGCGGCGTCGACCTGACGATTCCCGATCTGCGGGCCGGCTTCGCCTACGTGCTCGCCGCCCTGATCGCGGACGGGACGAGCGTCATCCGCGGCACCCGGTTCCTCGAGCGCGGCTACGAGGACCCGGTCGGCAAGCTGCGTTCGATCGGCGCCCTGGTCGAGACCGACCCGGCGCCCGCACCCCATGCGGCCCCGGTGGCATCAGGCTGACCGACGCGTCAGGCTGACGGGCGGTATTCGGGGCCCGGTTCGCGGCTCATCAGCTCCTTGACCGCCTCCAACGGCGGAAGCCCCTCGTACAGCACCCGCTCGACCTGCCGGGCGATCGGCATGACCACGCCGTGCTGGTCGGCCAACGCGAGCAACGGCCGGCAGGAGCGCACTCCCTCGGCGATCTGTCGCTGCTCGGCCTCGACCTGGCGCAGCGTCAGCCCGCGGCCGAGTTTCTCCCCGAAGGTCCGGTTACGCGACAGCGTCGACCCGCAGGTGGCCACCAGGTCGCCGAGGCCGGCCAGGCCCGCGAACGTCATCGGATGCGCGCCGAGCGCGACGCCCAGTCGCTGGGTCTCGGCCAGCCCCCGGGTGATCAGGGACGCCTCGCTGTTCGTCCCGAAACCCATGCCCGCGAGCATGCCCGCGGCCAGGGCGATCACGTTCTTCACCGCGCCACCCAGCTCGCAGCCGGTCACGTCGGCGCTGGTGTACGGCCGGAAGTACGGCGTCCAGCAGGCGGCCTGGACAAGCTGGGCGGTCCGCGCGGACGTGCTGGCCACCACGGTGGCCGCGGGATGCTCGGCGGCGATCTCGTGGGCCAGGTTCGGGCCGCTGACCACCGCGACCCGCTCCGGCGGCACCTGGGCGACCTCGGCGATCACCTGGCTCATCCGCAGCGTGCTGCCCGCCTCGATACCCTTCATCAGACTGACGTAGATCGCGTCGGGCGCGGCCAGTGGCGCCCAGCGGGCCAGCGCCGGGCGCAGCACCTGCGCCGGCACCGCCAGCACCACCAGGCGCGCCGCCGCGAGCGCCGGTCCGGGATCGGTGCTCGCGTGCACACGGTCCGGCAGCCCGACCGCGGGCAGGTAGCGCGGGTTGACGTGGTGGTCGTTGATGGCCCGCACGACCTCACCGTCACGGGCGACGAGATCGACCCGGGCCCCGGCATCCGCCAGCACCTTGGCGAACACGGTCCCCCAGGACCCGGCGGTCAGCACCGCCGCGCGTCGGACGTGCTCCACCCCCGCCCGCAGGCGGCCGGCGTCGGCACCGCTGTCGGTGTCGGTGTTGATCGGTTCGGCGATGACTGCTCCTCGGGGAGATCGGCGTCCTGGCGCGTCCCTTCGCCATCGACCGTAGACGCAACCTCCGCCACCATCGCGCGCAACGCCCGCCCGACTCATGGCCTAGGGTCACCTTCGTGTCGCTCCCCCGCGGCGAGGCGCCCTGGACGGTTCTGCTTCCGCTGAAGAACCTGGACCGGGCGAAGTCCCGCCTGCAACGACCGGACCGTCGCCGGCTGGCCCTCGCGATGGCCCTGGACACGGTGACGGCGGTGCTGGCCAACCCCTCCGGGCACGTCGGCGCCGTCGTGGTCGTCAGCAACGACCGGACGGTGGGCGAGACGCTCACCCGGGCACCGGGGACCGCTCTCGACACCCGACTGTTGATCGTCGCGGACCTGCCCGACCAGGGTCTCAACCCGGCCCTGCGCCACGGCGCCCGGCAGGCCCGCCGGCACTGGCCCGACCGACCGGTGGCGGCCATGTCCGCGGACCTGCCGGCCCTGCGGCCCGCCGAACTGTACCGGGCCCTCACCGCCGCCGCCGCTCACGACCGGGCCGTGCTCGCCGACACGGCGGGTTCCGGGACGGTCCTGCTCACCACGATGCCCGGCATCGACCTGGCCCCCCGGTTCGGACCGGACAGTAACGCCGACCACCGCCGTTCGGGTGCAGTCGATCTCACCACGGTGCTCGGCGCCGCGGTGCGCGGTCTGCGCCGCGATGTGGACACGATCGCCGACCTGGCCGAAGCCCTACGGCTCGGCGTGGGCCCACACACCGCCGTCGCGCTGGACCAGCCGGCCGCGCCGCACCCACGAGCTCAGCCCGTGGCGTCGTCGACGGTCGGTCCGTCGACGGTCGGTCCGCCGGCGGTGCGCCCACCGGGCGTCGGTCCGTCTACGGCGGGACAGTCGGCGGCGGGATAGTCGACGGCGGGACAGTCGACGGCGGGACAGTCGACGGCGGGCGGCAGATCCCCGCGCCCGACCAGCGCGATCGGCAGGGGTCCGGGGCGGGCGAACAGGTATCCCTGGCCGAGTTCGCAGCCGAGTTCGGTGAGCTCGGCGAGCTGCGCCTCCCGCTCGATCCCTTCGGCCACGACCACCGCCCCGAGCGCGTGCGCCAGACTGATCATCGACCGGCGCAGCGCCGCGACCCGTCCGCCGTCCCGAGGCGCTTCCACCAGGGTCCGGTCGAGCTTGACGACGTCAACGGGCAGCAGGTGCAGGGCGGCCAGGGTGCTGTGGCCGGCGCCCACGTCGTCGAGCGCGACGGCCACGCCGAGCGCGCGCACCTCGTCGAGCACCTCGCGCGCGCCGCGTAGATCCGTCAGCCGGCTGGTCTCGGTGATCTCGACGACGAGGCGGGCCGGGTCGAACCGGCTGCTGGCCAACGCCCGCACCACGCTGTCGAGCAGGGTCATGTCCGCCACCCGGCTCGCCGAGACGTTGACATGCAGCCGCAGGCTGGAGTCGGGAAACGCCAGCGCGATCTCGCTACAGGCAAGGCCCATGATCATGTCGTCGAGGGTGCCGACGATCCCGCTGTTCTCGGCCGCGGCGACGAACGTACCGGGCGGCACCGGCCCCCGGCCGGGGGCCGTCCACCGGGCGAGGGCCTCCAACGCGACCGGCCGATGGTCGCACAGCCGCACGATCGGCTGGTAGTGGACGGCGAACCCGGCCGACCAGCCGCCCCGGCACAGCGCCGTGGCCAGGGCATCGGCCAGGTGGGTGCCGGCGACGAGCTGCGCCTGCGGCGTCATGCCGAGCCCCGGGCGGTAGACCACCAGCCGGTTGCGACCCGTCTGCTTGGCCGCGTGCAGCGCCATGGCGGCGCGGCGCAACAGGACCTCGGTCGTCTCCTGGGTCCGTCCGGCGACGACCAGGCCCACACTCGCGTGTACCGGCCACTGGTGGCCGCCGACCGCCACCGGTTGGCGCAGCGCCGTCAGGATCCGCTCGGCGACCTGCTCGGGCAGCTCCCGGCCGCCGTCGAGCAGCACGGCGAACTCGTCGGAGCCAAGCCGGGCGACCGTGTCCGCGGTACGCACGCAGTGGCGCAGTCGCTGCCCAACCGCACGCAGCAGATGGTCGCCAGCCGCATGCCCGAGACTGTCGTTGATCACCCGGAAGTCGTCCAGATCGCAGTACACGACGGCCACGTCACTGCCGTCACGCCGGCTGGTGGCGAGCGCAGTGGTCAGCCGCTCGCGGAACAGCTCCCGACTGGCCAGCTCGGTCAGCGGATCGTGGGAGATCCAGTGCCGCACCTCCCGCTCGGCCTCGACGAGCACCGAGATCAGCCGCTCGTTGGTCCGTGCGGTGAGCATCTGGCGCACGACGACCGCCGCGACCAGGATCGCCACGACGACACCCTCGACCGGGTCCAGGACGTTTCCCGTGCGCGACCGTCCCAGCACCAGCGCCGCCACCGCCGCGGCGGCCAGGTAGGGCACCGCCAGCCGAACCCAGGCCACTCGAGCCTGCTCGGCATCTCCCCGACCACCGTCACCCTGGCCGGGCTCACCCTGGCCGGTGTCCCGCTGCGCCGCATCGCCCCGCACCGCATCGCCCCGCACCGCACCGCCTGGGACGGCATCAACCGGCACCGCGGCACCCCGGAAGGCATCATCCGACCCGCCCGGCCGGCCCACCCGCAGCGCCGCCGCCATGACGAGCAGGGCACCCAGCACGGCCGTCGTGCCCAGTACCAGTACCCCACCGGCCGGTCCCGGCGACGTCCACCAGGCACCAGTACGGCGACCTGTGCCCTCGGCGGCCAGGCCGGGAACGGACAGCGCCGCGCTGGTGGTCCGGGCGCACCCCAGGCCGGCCAACGCCAGGACGAGCAGTCCCGCACCCGCGGTGACCACCGCCGGCCGATCGGCCGGCCGCCGGTAGCAGGCGACGTGCACGACCGTCAGGGCCAGCGCAAGGATCGCCACCGGGTACGCGACCGGCAGAAGATCAGAGTCGACGCCGCGGGTGGCCCCGGCGGCGTCCACAGGCAGGCCGGTCAGCAACCCCGACCAGGTGAGCAGAAACAGGGAACCAGCCACGATCAGCTCATCCAGGGCAACCGTGGCGGGCTGGCCCGCCAGCACCGCGGCACCGGGCCGGCCCCAACCACCCACCGGCACCGGCCACAACCTGCTGCCACCGCTCCCGACGGCCCCGTCACCGCCGCCGGCTGGCGCGGCTGTGCCGCGGGTGGCGGTCGGCGACGCGGGTGGCTGCGCCCGCAGCCACGTGCGAACCCGGGCCAGGTAGCCGGAACGCGACCACGACGGGCCTCGACGCCGGCCGGCTCGCTGCGCCGGCACGCTGGCCAGAGCCGCGAGTGCCAGCACCGACATCGCGAGATGCCCGGCGTCCGCCAGGTAGCCGACCTGGGCGATCCCACGGCGGCCATCGACCGGCTGCTCCCAGCGCCGCGCGAGCCACGCCGCCTGGCCGAGCGTCCAGCAGGACAGCGCGAACGAAAGCCACCGCATCCAGTAGCCGGCCGGCCGGCCCAGCCGGCGGCCAGCCCAGCCGCAGCTCAGGGCCGCGCCGAGACCCGCGGCGACGGCGGTGGCGTCGACGAGCAACACCCGCCCGCCCTCCTCCCCCGTGTGTCGGCCACCCGGGACAGTGGGATCCGCGAAGAACGCGCATGTCGACCGAACTGATTACAGAAAGTTGTCAAGAGGTCATTGCCGACCCGTGCCACCCTATTCCGTAATCGCTCTACCACAAAGAGTGGCTACTCGCCCCGCGTGGCGCGCGGTCTCACCCGTGGCCGATAGTCACTATCTGTTTTCACATAGATGCAGATTGTGATTTCCAGGTCGGCGGCGTCGACCCACCGGAGAGCACGCGGCGGTCACCGCGCCGGGGCCGGCCCGGGGAGATGGACGTCGAGCACCTTCACCCGCTGGGTCGTGTGCAGCGAGCCCCGACCGGCACCCGTGTAGCACCCCGAGGTCGGCGCGACGTCGGCGTAGTCCCGTCCGACGGCGACGGTGACGTAGCGCAGATCGGCCTCCCGGTCGTGGCACGGGTCGAAGGCGACGGCGACGGCACCCGGCAGGCCGGCTGTGCCTGGCCCAACCGACCCACCCGGTTCACCCGAGCGGCCCGACAGGCCCGGCGCCCGGTCGGGAACGATCACCTCGACCCAGGCGTGGGACGGCCCGTCGCCGACGAGATGACCGGAGACGTATCGGGCCGCCAGCCCTGCCGCTCGGCACAGGGCCAGCATCACGTGGGCCTGGTCCTGACAGACCCCGGCACCCCGGGCCAGCGCCTGGGCCGCGGTCGTCGTCACGTCCGTACTGCCGGGAACGTAACGGATCCGACTGTGCGCCCACGCACAGAACTGGCGGGCGCTGCGCAGCGGGTCGTCGGTGCGCAGCGC